>QHUJ01000121.1 GCA_003221895.1 Gemmatimonadota bacterium
GTGAGCAGCGCGGCTTCCACGAGTCGCCGTTTGAGCACGAACGTCGGGACGCCTACGTAGACCGTGGCGTCCGGTGGCACGGCCAGCCGGTTGACGATATAGGTCGTGAGAAATGTCGCGATCTCGAACCACGCGCCGACGACGATCCAGGCGAATACGATCCGGCCGAGTGTCACCTAGCGCGACCCGCGGTAGCCCGGCCCTCGCAGTCCGCGACCAGGCCGCTCGCTGGTGAGCTGACCCTTCCGTAGCACGGCCTTCCCGTTGACCAGCACATACTCGATGCCGGCGGACGTCTGGTGCGGCTGCTCGAACGTGGCGCGGTCGATCACCGTCGCCGGGTTGAAGACGGTGATGTCGGCATACATGCCTGGCTTCACCAGCCCGCGGTCCGCCAGACCGACCCGCTGAGCCGCCAGCGATGTCATCTTCCGCACGGCGAATTCGAGCGGGAAGAGCTTCAGGTCGCGCGAGTAGTGGCCGAGAATCCGGGGGAACGTGCCGTAGGCGCGGGGGTGCGCCGATTGCGTGCCCAGCGGCCCGTCTGGCGCCACGCCACCGAAGTCGGTGTTCACCGCCACCCACCACTGCTTCATCGCCGCTTGCACGTCGGGCTCATCCATGATCGCGTACACCGCGTCCGTGCGATGCCCCTTCTCGGCGAGGACGACGTCGAAAACTGTTTCGATCTGATCCTGATGCCGCGCCGCGGCGATCTCGGCGATCGTCTTGCCCTGCATGTAGCGCAACGAGTCGTGGAACGTGCCGGTGATGAGAATTCCGGCTCCGCCGCCTGCCGCCGAATAGAACACTTCGCCGCCAGTCGGATTCTGCATCTCCCGGTGGAGGCGGGCGCGCGTCGCAGGGTCTCGCAGCCGGATCATCAGCGAGTCCATCCCGCCACTCTCGGCCCATGTGGGGATCGACGCGTCGAGCGAGGTGGCGGCGCGGATGTAGGGATACTGATCGGCCGTGACGTCCAGGCCGGCGGCCCGCGCGGAATCGATGCGGGCCAGGATGCGGGCCATCTGCCCCCACGTCTTCCGGCCCGACAGCTTGAGATGTGAAACCTCCGCCGGAATATCGGCTTCCTTCGCGATCCGGAACAGCTCGTTCAGCGCGTCATCGATGTGCTCGCCTTCATTACGCATGTGTGAGGCATAGGTGCCGCCGTGCCTGCGGGCCGCGCGCGCCAGAGCGATCAACTCCTCGGTCTTCGAGTAGCTCGCCGGCGCGTACTCGAGCGCGGTCCAGACGCCCAGCGCGCCCTGCTCCATGAGCGTGTCCACGATCGCCGTCATGTGCGACAGCTCAGCGGCGGTCGGCTGCCGGTTCTCGTTCCCGAGCACCGCCAGCCGCACCTGGGTCGCGCCGATGAACGTCGCGATGTTCAGCGTCGAGCCCTGCTTTTCGAGCTGCACGAAATAGCCATTGAGATCGCGCCAGTCTTCGCGAAAGTGCCACTTTTTCATCGCATCGGAATCGGCCAGGACGAGTTTGTCCGTCAGCGGCGCCACCGAGCCGCCTTCGCCGGTCACTTCGGTCGTAATGCCCTGCGTGATCTTCGACAGCACCCGATTGTCGATGAGCACGTTGATTTCGGACTGGCCCATCATGTCGATGAAGCCCGGCGCGACCACGAGGCCGCGCACATCGAGCGTCTCCCGCGCCGTCGCCGAGCCGAGGAAGCCGACGCCGGTGATCCGGTCGCCCCGAATCGCCACATCGCCCTGATAGCGCGGATTGCCGCTGCCATCGATGATCCAGCCGCCCCTGAGTATCAGGTCGTTCGGCCCGTCTGCCCTGCTGGCGGGCTGCTCCATGCCGCAGGCCGTCAAGAGAAGAAGGAAGGGAAGGCGCAGTCTCATTTCCATGTTGCCCTCAAGGAGTCCGGCCGGATGACGCGGCCGCGGATGATCACCATGGCGATGTTGCGAGTCGCGGAGATGTTGCGCGCGGGATTGCCATTGAGCACCACGAGATCAGCAACCTTTCCTGGCGCCAGCAGGCCCAGCGAGTCGGCCCGCAGCAGCTGCGCGCCGCGACGCGTCGCCGCCGTTATCGCCTCGAGCGGCGTGAGCCCGGCTCCCACGAGAAACGACATCTCCTCGTGCAGCGAATAGCCGGGAATGAGCAGCTGATTGGCCGCATCCGATCCGGCAGCGATCGCGCCCCCTGCGCGCCGGAACTCGCGCACAAACTGATCCTGCCGCCGCCGTGAACGCCGGAAGGCATCGAAGTCGCTCGGGCGCCACCCCGTCCGGCGGAGCAAGCTCGGGACGCTGCGCACGCTCTCCGCGTTTTCGGGCACGTCCTCCATGCCCGGCCGGGTGAGCAGAATGGGATTGTCGAGCCGGGAGAGCATGTCGTGGACTACGAGCGTCGGCACGACCACGACCTTGGTCTGCGCGAGCGCGCGTGCCGTGCGCGCGACCGAGCTCGAGTCGAGACCTGCCCACCCTTTCTCCTCCGCCGTCCACCCGGTGAGGAAGTCGTTGTGCGCGCTCGCGTACATCGGATCGCCGGTCGCCGCCTGCACGACGCCGGCCATGTGCTCGATCGAAACGACCCCCGCCCGCGCGGCCGTCACCGCGTCGGTCTTCCCGAGGTGCGCAGCCACGGGCAAGCGCAATTTGCCCGCTTCGTCGAGCAGGGGGCGCAGCAACGCCGGCGTGATCTTCGTGTAGACCTTGAGGTAATCGACGCCAGCGACCGCGTGGAGGTCGACGGCGTGCCGCGCCTGATCAGCCGTCGCGACGCCGGTAGCGTTGGGATATGTGGTGGGGACGCCGTCGATCATCGCGCCCGCCACGAACATGCGGGGGCCGAGGATCGACCCCAGGTTCATCTCCTGCTTGAGCGCGACGATCGAATCGGTTTGACCGTGCAGGTCGCGCACCGTCGTGACGCCCCAGGCGATGTAACGACGCGCCGCCCAGCGCTCGACGTGCGCGTGTGAGTCGATCAATCCGGGAATGATGGTTTTGCCAACCAGATTGATGCGTTCGGCGCCGCGCGGAATCGGGATTTCGTTGACGCGCGCCACCGCTTCGATGTGGCCGTTGCGAACGATGATGACGGCATCGGGCTTCGGGTCGCCGCCCGCGCCATCGATCAGGGTCGCGCCTTCGAGCGCGATGACCTGATCTTTCGGAGGCAAGACCTTGCTGCAACCGGAAATCACCAGCGAGACGATGAGAAGAGTCGCGCGCACCCGCCCGTCTCGTCCGTCTCGGCCGTCCATTATTTCTGGTCCGAGGAGGTGTGATCGTGCAAAATCCTCCAGCGCTCACCCTGGCGTTGCAGGATCAACGTGAACGGCCCGCTGGCGACGACCGAATCGCGACGCGACAGCCTGAAGCGCGCGGTGGCGTACGCGAAGTCGGGTGTCAGCACGCGCACGTGCAGATCATCGAAGGAGAGGGAATCGCGGGATTTTCCCGGCGCGAAGTAATTCGCCTGATACCGGTCGTACAACGGCTGCCAGCCGTACTGCACGTGGCCGCCCGCCATGTAGCTCGTGAGCGAATCCTTCGCGTAATCGCTCATGAACCCGGCGAGATCGCCGTGATTCCAGTCCGCTGCGGACCGCTGCAACATCGCCGCGATCTCTGTGGGTGGATCGCCGAGCTTCTCGCGCGGCGCCGAGCACGCCGCGGAAATCAGCAGTGCCACCACGCACCAAGTACCACGCACTTTTTTCTCCTTAACGTGATCCGCGGGAGCGCCTCGTCGAGTCGCTCCCGCGGATATCGAATTGATTGAGTTTAGCGGCGGCGTTTCTTCTTGCCGGCCTTTTTCTTCTTCTTCGCCGTCTTCTTCCGTGCCTTCGGCTTCGCCTTTTTGGCGGCTTTCTTTTTCTTCTTGGCCTTCGGCTTAGAAGATGGGCGCGACTCTTCCATCGGCGTGGATGATGGGGTGGGCGCTGGCGCAGGCGCCGATGGGAACATCGGTTCCATGAACCCCGGTCCGGGCCAACTGCTCTCCGTGACGTCCATCTGCTCAAGCATCGGATCTCTCCTATGCTGAATAAGGTGCGGGGGCGGCGTGGGTGGGCTATAGCTTACCGCGGGATTTTGACCTCGCAAGTGACACGCACTACTGCCTTTTGGGCCCCTCTAGATCCGATCCGCCGTGACAAGTTGGCTTGACAACGGCATTTAGCTTTACACACATTCGCGACCCATGATCAGACGTGGTTTCCTGACCGCGCTCGCCGTCTGCAGCCCGCTGGCCGTGCGCGCGCAGAGCGTCGCTGAAGTGCAGGTCGCACCCCCCACAGTCACCATTCGCGTCGGGGAACGCAGCGGCCTGCTGGCGACCGCGTTCGACCGCATCGGGAACGTCATTCCCACGGTCCGGATGATCTGGTCGTCCAACAACGTCACCATCGCCAAAGTCGACAACAACGGGACCATTACCGGCGTGGCCAACGGCGTTGCCATTATTGAAGCTCGCGCCGGCGCTCGCCGCGGCCAGACGGCCGTCCAGGTGGTTGGCGGCGCTGGTGCTAGCCCTCCTCCCGCACCCCCTGCGGCCACGGCCGCGGCCGCCGCGGCCGCCTCCGATGCCCTCATGGGGCAGCCGGCGGGAAGTGGTCCGGCGGCCGCGCTGCGCCTCGAGCCCGGCGTCGTGTACCTGTTGCCGTCTGAAAACACGCGTGTTTCACCCCGCGCGTTACGCGATGACGGCTCCCCCGCCGGCCCGGTCGGCGTCACCTGGACATCGCTGCGAGCGGACGTCGCGAGCGTCGATCAGAGCGGCAACGTGGTCGCCCTCTCGCCCGGACAGGGAACGATCCAGGCGAGCGCGGCAGGTGGGCTGACGGCCACAGCTCCCGTGGTGGTGCAGCAGGCTGAATTCAGCGTGCGCGAGGGCTCCGCCCTCATGCTGTCGCCGAACGAAATCGACACCGTGCATGTCGTCGTCTCGACGCAGAACAGCCGGACGGTGAACCCGCTCGTGCTGCAGTGGGCATCGAGTGATCAGAGCGTGGCTCGTGTCAGCCTCGCGGGCGTCGTGACGGCGGTCGGACCGGGGAAGGCCACGCTGAGCGTCTCCGGACTGCTGCAGAGCAAGAGCATCGACGTCTCGGTGCACAGAGTCGTAGACAAGCTGTCGGTGCGGCCGCGTGTCTCCGCCGAGGTCCAGGTGCCCCTTACGGGCGCGATCAAGTTCGACGCGCAAGCGTTGGCCGCGGACAATGCGCCCGTGCCGGAGGCACCGCTGCGCTGGACCGTGGCCGATCCGGCGGTTGCGAGTTTCGATGCAAGACCCGCATTGCTCACCGGGCGGTCGCTCGGGAAGACGCAGCTCACGGTGCGCGGGCCCGGCTCCGGGCTCGCGGTCACCTGGAATGTGAGCGTCATCGCGGCGTCGGTGCGAATCAACGAGCCGCGCATCGGGATCGGCGTGAATCAACGGCGCACTTTGCGGGGCACCTGGGCCGACGACTCGGGCAACGTCCTGGGACCCGCGGCCAACCTCACGTGGACCAGCGACAATCCACAGGTCGCAACCGTCGGCGAGGATGGAACGGTTGCCGGCACCGGGTACGGGCACGCGCGCGTCACCGCGACGGCGCCCGGCGGCAAGAGCTCGACTGCCGATGTCTTTGTCGTCGGCGAGATCGTGGTCGCGAGCTCTCGCGCCGGCAGGTTTCAGCTGTATTCCGTGGATCGCTCGAATCTGTCGCAGCTGACGAAGCTGACGCCGGCTACCGACACCGCGACCGCGAACGATCCCGCGTTCTCACCTGAAGGTTCGCGCATCGCCTTCGTCAGCCAGCGCGACGGCAACCCCGAAATCTACGTCATGAATGCGGACGGCTCGGGCGTCACGCGAGTCACCAACGATGTGCAAGCCGACGGCCGTCCGGTGTTCAGCGCTGACGGGCAGTCGCTCGTCTTCCATTCGTCACGCACTGGCGGGAAGCAGCAGATCTGGTCGGTGAATATCGACGGGACGGGACTCACGCAGCTCACGAAAGACTCGGTCAACTTCTCACCGTCCGTGTCGCCGGATGGCCAGACGATCGCGTACGTGTCACTGCGCGACAAGAACTACGACATCTGGCTGATGGGACGAGATGGCAGCAACCAGCGGCGCTTCACGGTGTCCCCGCAGCAGCGGGAGTGGGACCCGCATTTCCTGCGCGACGGGACGCTCGCCTATCTGGTCGAGCGCCGGGAGGCCAAGGGGACGGTGCAGCAGGTCGTGCGGGCGGATCTCAGCACCGGCAGCGTGACCGCGCTGACCGGCACCGATCTGGCGATTGCGGCATTCGGCGTCTCGCCGGCAGGCGATGTCGTGGCGCTGGTCGTCAATCCCGATCCGCAGAACAAACGCAATCCCGCGTACAAGGTCTACATCCGGCAGGTGAGCTCCGGGACGCCGCTCCCGATGCCCACCGCCGGCACCGAGCAGATGATTACGCCGACGTTTCGGCCCTAGATTTCAGGCGCACCTATGCGCGCCTGCGTCCTGACCGCCTCCGGCGGAATCGACAAACTCCAAATCAAAGAAGTCCCTGACGCGCCCACGCCCAAAGCGGGCGAAGTACGCGTCGCGATCCGGGCCGCCGCCCTCAATCACCTCGATCTCTGGGTCATCGACGGGTTGCCCGGAGCCGCCGATCGATTTCCGCATATCGTGGGCGCCGACGGCGCCGGCGTGGTGGAATCGACTGGAGCGGACGTCTCCACCGTCCGCCAAGGCGAGCGGGTAATGATCAATCCGGGAATCTCCGACTACAGCTGCGAGTTCTGTCAGGCGGGCGAACACTCACTGTGCGTCAATTACCGGCTGCTCGGCGAACATCTGCCCGGAACCGTTGCGGAGCTGGTGACCGTCCCGGCGCAGAACGTCGCCCGCCTCCCCGTACTGGCTCCCGTGGTGAGTTGGGCGGAGGCGGCGGCGTTTTCGCTCGTAACGCTCACGGCCTGGCGCATGGTCGTGACGCGCGCTCAGCTCAAGGTTGACGAGACGGTGCTGATCTGGGGGATTGGCGGGGGTGTATCGCTTGCGGCGCTGCGCATCGCCAAGCTGCTCGGGGCCCGCGCGATCGTGACGTCGTCGAATGACGTGAAACTGGCTGCCGCGAAAGACCTCGGTGCGGACGTCACGCTGAACCATCGCACACAGAACGTCGGCCAGGAGATCCGCGCGTTGACGAACAAGCGGGGCGTCGATGTGGTGGTGGACAGCGTGGGGTCGGCCACGTGGGATGACTCGTTACGCAGCCTGCGGCGCGGTGGGCGGCTGGTGATCTGCGGGGCGACGTCGGGCCCGCAGGTCGGGCTCGATCTGCGACGGTTGTTCTGGCACCACTGGAGTGTGCTGGGCTCGACGATGGGCAATGCCGCCGAGTACGCGGAGATCGTGCGCCGCTTTGGCCAGGGCGAGCTGCGCCCGATGGTGGATCGGGTCTTTCCGCTGGCCCGCACCCGGGACGCCTACGAGCGACTGCAACGCGGTGAGCAGCTTGGGAAAATCGCGATCGAGATCTAGTAATCAGCCCGTCGGTTTCCGTTGCTTTTCCCGTGCTAAGTAATTAGTTTTTACTAACTTAGCCCATTTCGCACGCCCTAAAACCCAACACCCGACACCTGTATCTAAATGACCGGTCCTAACGTCCGCGAACGCATCGTCCCGCGCCTCATCGAAGACGAGCTGAAGGAATCGTTCCTCGACTACTCGATGAGCGTCATCGTGTCGCGCGCGCTGCCGGACGTGCGCGACGGCCTGAAGCCCGTCCACCGACGCATCCTCTACGCGATGAACGAGCTGGGTCTGGTGCCCGGCCGCCCCTATAAGAAGAGCGCGACCGTCGTCGGCGACGTGCTCGGCAAGTACCACCCGCACGGCGACGTGGCGTTGTACGACTCGCTGGTGCGCATGGTGCAGGACTTCTCGCTGCGCTACCCCCTGGTCGACGGGCAGGGGAATTTCGGGTCGGTCGACGGCGACTCGGCTGCGGCGTACCGCTATACCGAAGCACGGCTCACGCGCGTCGCCATGACGATGCTGGAGGACATCGACAAGAACACCGTCGATTTCGTCCCCAACTACGACGACCGGCTGCAGGAGCCCACCGTCCTTCCGGGGCGGCTTCCGAACCTGATCGTGAACGGCTCGGCCGGCATCGCGGTGGGCATGACGACCAACATCCCGCCGCACAACCTGGGCGAAGTCGTCCAGGCAATCGTCCATCTCGTCGATCACCCCAATGCGACGATCAAGGACATCCGGAAGTTCGTCAAAGGCCCCGATTTCCCGACCGGCGCGATCATCTACGGGCGCGACGGGATCAAGGAATGCTACGAGAAGGGTCGCGGGCGCATCATCATTCGGGCTCGGGCGATTGTCGAAGAAAAGGAATCGAGCGGCAAGCAGCAGATCGTCGTGGCGGAGTTCCCCTATCAGGTGAGCCCCGAGCGGGTGCACGAGCAGATCCGCGACCTCGTGCTCGTCAAGAAGCTGGAGGGGATCAGCGACGTCCGCAATGAATCCGATAAAGAGGGGGTCCGGCTCGTCATCGAGCTGAAGCGCGACGCCATCCCGATGGTCGTGCTCAACCAGCTCTACAAGCACACGCAGATGCAGCAGACCTTCGGCGCCATCATGCTGGCGCTGGTGGACGGCGCGCCGAAGGAAATGACGCTGCTCGAGATCCTGCAGAACTTCATCGAGCACCGCCATACCGTCATCACGCGCCGCACCCAGTTCGAGCTGCAGCGCGCGCAGGACCGCGAGCACATCCTCGAAGGCTTGAAGATCGCCGTCGACAACATCGACGAAGTGATCAAGATCATCAAGAAATCGAAGGACACGCCCAGCGCGGACGCAGCGCTGCGGAAGCGCTTCAAGCTGTCGGAAAAACAGTCAGCGGAAATCCTCAACATGCGTCTGGCGCGGCTCACCGCGCTCGAGATCACGAAGCTCGAGGAGGAGCTGAAAGACGTCCGCAAGTTCATCAAAGAGTGCAAGGAGATTCTCGCGTCCAAGCCGCGGCGCATGAAGATCCTGAAGGAAGAGCTGACCGAGCTCGCGCAGGGCTTCGGGGACGACCGGCGCACCGAGATCGTGGCGGATCAGGGCGAGTTCTCGATCGAGGATCTGATTGTCGAAGAGGACATGGTGATCACCGTGTCCCACGCCGGCTACATCAAGCGGCTACCCGTGTCCGCGTACCGGCGCCAGCGGCGCGGCGGCAAGGGCGTGATTGCCTCGCACCAGAAGGAAGACGACTGGGTCGAGCATCTCTTCATCGCGTCGACGCACGACTACGTCATGTTCTTCACCGAACAGGGCCAGTGCTACTGGCTCAAGGTGCACGAGATCGGGCAGGCGGCGCGATCCGCCCGCGGCAAGCCGATTCTCAGCTGCGTCGCGATGAAGCCCGACGAGCGGCTCGCGGCGTTGGTCCCGGTCCGCGAGTTCTCCGAGGATCAGTTCCTGCTCTTCGCCACGAAGGCCGGCGTCGTCAAGAAGACCGTGCTCTCGGAATTCGGCAACCCGCGCTCGGTGGGGATCCGCGCGATCAACATCGAGAAGGGCGACGAGCTCATCGACGTCCAGGTCACGGACGGCAAGAACGACATCGTGCTGGCGACCGCGCACGGCATGAGCATCCGTTTCCATGAGAAGGACGTGCGCGACATGGGACGCACGGCGACCGGCGTCAAGGGCATCGAGCTCGACAAGAAGGACCACGTCATCGACATGGTCGTCGTGCGCCGCAAGTCGACGCTGCTCACCGTGACTGAAAAGGGCATGGGCAAGCGCTCCGAGTTGGAGGAATACCGCGTCCAGCATCGCGGCGGCCGCGGCATCATCACGCTGAAGCGCGGCGACAAGACCGGCGAGATCATCGCGCTGAAAGAGGTGCTGCCCGACGATGAGCTGATGATGATCACCAAGAAGGGCATCATGATCCGCGTGCCGGTCGAGGGCATCCGGATCTCCGGCCGGAATACCCAGGGCGTCAAGATCATGAACCTGACCCCCGGCGACCTGGTGGTGGACGTCGCGCGTGTCGTCAAGGAAGACGAAGACCAAACGGTGGACGAGGACGAGGACGAGGCGTCTCCTCCGGCTACGGCGCCGAAGGCCAAGGCCAAGACGAAGGCGAAGGCGAAGAAGTAAGCGTGGTCACCTCCCAAGACATTCAGGAAGCCGCAGCGGGGCTGCGGGGCATCGCGCGCCGCACCCCACTGGTCTACGTGGAGGAGCTCGACGCCCACCTCAAGCTCGAGAACGAGCAGCCGATCGGGGCCTTCAAGATTCGCGGCGCCTACAACGCCATCCGCAAGCTTCCCGCCGCGGCGCGCCAGCGTGGGGTGATCACCTACTCCTCCGGCAATCACGGCCAGGCCGTCGCATACGCCGCCAAACAATTCGGCGTGCGGGCGGTGGTCACCATGCCCGAGACGGCCCCCGCCA
The DNA here is from genome assembly GCA_003221895.1 of Gemmatimonadota bacterium. Classification (GTDB taxonomy): domain Bacteria; phylum Gemmatimonadota; class Gemmatimonadetes; order Gemmatimonadales; family GWC2-71-9; genus 20CM-2-65-7. The sequence continues at coordinate 10,444 of QHUJ01000121.1, forward strand.
TCAAAGTGGAAGGCGTCAAGAAATGGGGGGGGGAGGTCGTCGTCGCGGGCCGGACCTCAGAAGACCGCCGCATAAAGGCCGAGGAGATCGCCGCGCAAGAGGGCCTCGCGATCGTCCCTCCCTTCGACCACCCCGATATCGTCGCCGGACAGGCCACGATCGCACTTGAGATCGTGGAGCAGCTGCCCGACGTGCAAACGGTCGTCGTCCCGGTGGGAGGAGGCGGTCTGATCTCCGGCATCATCGCAGGCCTCGCGGCCGCGCGCAGCACCGCCGTGGTGTGGGGCGTCGAGCCCATTGGCGCGCCCAAGCTCCATCATTCACTCGCCGCAGGGAAAGTGGTTCGCCTCGAGCGGACGGGCAGCATCGCCGACGGGCTGATCACCCTCAACGTCGGCACCATCCCGTTTGCCGAAATCAGCAAGGAGCGCGAGCGGATTCGCGGGGTGGTGCTGGTCGAGGATGACAGCATCCGCGCCGCCGTGCAGTTTCTCTGGCGAACCGTCGGTCTCGCGGTCGAGCCGTCGGGTGCCGCTACCACGGCCGCCCTGCTCACCGGCCTGCTGCCGCGCTCCCGCACCACCGTGTTGATCGTCAGCGGCGGCAACGTCGATCCCTCGCTGCTCGAGGCAAAAGACTGATGACCGGTCCCGCAACGCGAGTCCTGGTTGCCGACGACGACGCGTCGCTAGTCCAGACGCTGACCTGGATCCTGAAGGAGAACGGATACGAGGTGGCCGTCTGTCCCGGCGGCGACGGGCTGTTTGCCAAGCTCGAAGAGATCAAGCCTGCCCTGCTGCTGCTCGACATCATGATGCCGAAGGTGGACGGGCTGCAGCTGCTCGAGCGGCTGAAACAGGACGAGCGCTACAAGGACTTACCGGTCCTTATGGTCTCGTCCATGCCACCGGAAGAAGCGACCGTGCGCGCGCTGGGACTGGGCGCGGCCGATTTCATCTCGAAGCCGTTTCGCGTGCGCGAGCTGCTGGCACGCGTCGATGCGCACATCCGGGTAGGACGAGCGCTGGCACAGGCGCGCGAGGAGGCCCGCAGCCGCGCCGCGATGGTGGACATCCTGCACGAGGTCACGGACTCCCTCAAGCCCGACGAGATCTATCACATCCTCGTGCGTCGGGTGGCGCGCGCGCTCAACATCTCGAAGTGCTCCATGGTGCTCGCCAAACCGGGCGACCAACAGGGGGTCGTCGTCGCGGCCTACGAAAACCCGATGCTGCGCAACCTGCAGATCGAACTGGGCCGCTATCCGGAGATTCGCAAAGCCGTCTCGACGGGCCGGCTGGTGCTGGTCGAGGACGTCGCCACCGATCCGTTGTACGAAGACGAGCGTCGCCGCTGGGAGCGAGAGGACATCAAAGTCCCGACGCGCTCCGCGGTGGCACTGCCGTTCTGGATGAAAGATCAGCAGACCGGCGTGTTTTTCCTGCGCACCACCGGCGATGACCCGCCGCTCACCAAGGCCGATGCGCAGTTCTCCGAGACGGTCATCAAGACCGCGGTGTCGGCGATCGAGAAAGCCTACGACTTCGAGACCGCGGTCTCGGACAAGCAGCGGCTCGAGAAGCTGGCGGCGACGGATGCCCTCACCGGTCTCACCAACCGGCGAGCGCTCGCCGAAGCGCTCGCCCAGGAGCTGGATCGCGCGCGGCGTTACAACCTGGCGCTCACGATCCTGCTCGCGGACATCGACCGTTTCAAGTCGATCAACGACACGCGCGGCCACATCGCCGGCGACTCCGTGCTGCGGCAGATCGGCGAGCTGCTCAGGCGGGAAGCGCGGTCGGTCGACATCGTGGCGCGCTACGGCGGTGAGGAGTTCGTCATCGTCATGCCCGAGACCGCCCCGCACGGCGCGGCGATCTTCGCCGAGCGCCTGCGGCGGCGCGTGATGGCGCACGACTTCGCCGACCCGGGTGAGGATCCGCTCCATCTGACGGTCAGCATCGGGTTGGCGTCATTCCCCGACGACCGCGTGCACAGCGCCGACAGCTTCGTCTCCCTTGCCGATCAGGCCCTCTATCGCGCGAAGAACGAAGGGCGCAACTTGGTCCGGCAATGAGTGAGCGCCGCTGTCCCAAGTGCGGATCCGTCTATGTGGACTCGGGGGCGCGCTTCTGCCCCAGAGACGGCAGCCTGCTGGTGGAGATTCAGTCCAGAAAACCGGCTCCGCCGGCGCCGGCGGGCAGCGGGACGGGCGTCCGGACGCCGTTGCCGCCCGCCAAGGCCGCCGACCGGGATCGCGCGTCGACACTCTCCAACCAGATCCTCGACGGGCGCTACGAAGTCCTGAAGAAGCTGGGCGAAGGCGGGATGTCGTACGTCTACCTCGCCAGAGAGGTTTCCTCCGGCGAAACGGTGGCGATCAAGGTGCTCTCCCCGCGGCTCGCGTCCGACAAGAGCTCCGTCGAGCGGCTGCGGCGCGAGGCCGGCCTCGCGATGCGGCTCGACCATCCGAATGTCTGCCGCATCCTGCGGCTTGGGGAATCGGAGGACGGCCTCATCTATCTCGTGATGCCGTTCCTGAAGGGCGAGCTGCTTTCCGACCGCGAGGTGCGCAGTGGGCCGATGGACATCCCCGCCAGCGTGCAGCTGTTGCAGCAGATGTGCGCGGGTCTCCATCACGCGCACGAGCTGCAGATCGTGCACCGCGACCTGAAGCCCGAGAACGTGATGCTCGTGCGAGACGACGGATCCAGCGCGGAGCGCGCGGTCGTGATGGACTTCGGACTCGCCAAGGAACGCCGCGCCGATCCCGCTATCGCCAAGCTCACGGCGACAGGCATCATCCTCGGGACCCCGGAGTTCATGAGCCCCGAGCAGATTCGCGGCAAGCCGCTCGATGCCCGCAGCGACATCTACGCCCTCGGCATCGTCGCCTTCGAGATGTTCACGGGCAAGCTGCCGTTCCAGGGTCGCAACGCGCAGGAGATGATGATTGCCCGGCTGCGCAGCCACCCCCAGCCGGTCCGCCAACTGCGGCCCGACGTGCCCGAGGTGGTGGAGAAGGCGCTCTCGAAAGCGCTGCAAACGAATCCGGACGACCGCTTTTCGACGGCGATCGAGTTTGGCGACGCGCTGACGGGATCCGCCGCACCGTCGAGCGGATTCTTCGGCAAGCTGAAGGAAAGATTCTCCTGATGTGAAGCGGTTCCCCGCATTCGATCCACCGGAGTACGTCGACTGGAAGCCCGACCACGCGCTCGTGCGGAGTTTCCGCGCTACGCTCGAAGCCGATCCCGATCGAGCGGCCATTGTGCAGGCTCTGTCCCGCGAGGCCAAGCTCGAGTTATATCGTGGTCTGGTGCGTGCCCGGCTGCATGATATCGAGCTGAAGCGCTGGGTTCGCACCGGCGTCATCTCCAAGGCCTGGCTAGGTACCGGAGAGGAAGCGACGACGGTCGGGCCCGTGCACGCATTGGAGCGGGGCAAGGACATCGTCGCGCCGATGATTCGCAACGCCGCGGCCTGCTGTGAGATGGGGATGCCGATCGCCGACATGCTGCGCGCCTATCTCGCCACCGCCGATTCCCCCAGCGGCGGCCGCGATCTCCACGTCGGCTCGTTCAGCGACGGCGTGCTGCAGCCGATCTCCCACGTGGGGGACATGGTGCCGGTGATCACCGGCATCGCCCTCACCTTCAAGATCAAGAAAGAGGCGCGCGTCGCGTTGACCTGGCTGGGCGACGGATCGACCAAAACGGCCGCGGCGCACGAGGGAACGAATCTGGCGGCCGTGCAGCGCGTGCCTGCCATCTTCATCATCGAGAACAATCAGGTCGCGCTCGGCACGCGGCTCGAGCAGCACCATCTGCCCGCCGATTTCAAGGACTGGCCGTCCAGCTATGGCGTGTGGGGCGCGGTGTTCGACGGCAACAACGTGCTGGATGCCTACGCGGCGACACGAATCGCCGCCGAGCGGTGTCGCAGTGGGAACGGGCCCGCGTTGCTCATTGCTGAAACGTTCCGCATGGGCGGCCACGCCACCCATGACGAGCGCGAGGCGCGGGAAACGTTTCCCGCCGAGCTGTTTACCACATGGGGCAAACGCGACCCGATCGGGCTGTATGAGGAGTACTTGAAGGAAGACGGCGTCTCCGCGAAGGTTCTGGCGGACTTGGAAGGGGATGTCACTGCGGATGTGGAACGTGCGGCCGCCGCCGCATTGGCGAGCCGCGAGAAAATGCCGGACGGACGTACCGCCCTCGAGGGAGTGTATGCGAGCCGCAATTAGTCTCGTCGTCATCGGCCTGGCGTGCAGCAACCCGCCGCAATCAGCCGGACAGGACCGCTCGCTGCGTGTCCCGACCGGCTTTCACATTTCTCTCTTTGCGGAGCGTCTGCCCGGCGTGCGGTATCTCGCGCTCGGACCGGGGAATGCGATCTACGCCTCGCAACCCGCTTCCGGGTTGATCGTGAAGGTGACGGACACGAACCACGACGGCGTCGCGGATACGGTCGAGACGGTCTCGAGTGGCTTGCATGGTCCATTCGGAATCGCGTTCCGATCGGACACGATGTACGTCGCCGAAGAGCGTGACGTGATCCGGTTCGATCCCGGTGCTCGCTCCCCTGTGACCGTCATCTCGGGGATTCCCGCCGGTGGTCACTCCACCCGCACGATCCTGTTCGGACCGGACGGCAAGCTGTATCTCGCCGTCGGTTCGTCGTGCAATCTCTGCGAGGAGCGCGATTCGCTGCGCGCGGCGGTCAGCCAGTTCAGTCGCGACGGCTCGGGCGGCCGGATCTTCGCGAAAGGACTGCGCAACACCGTCGGCCTGGCGTTCAATCCGACCACGGGCGAATTGTGGGGCGGCAACAACGACCGCGACAACCTCGGCGACGACCTGCCGCCCGAGCACGTCAACATCATCAAGGATGGCCGCAATTACGGCTGGCCGCAGTGCTATCTGCCGGGCAAACCCAATCCCGAGTACGGCTCCGCCGACTGCTCGAAGATCGAGCCGCCGGCGATCACGGTCCAGGCGCACTCCGCCCCACTCGGGCTGGCGTTCTATACCGGCACGCAGTTCCCGCGCGAGTATCGAGGCGATGCGTTCGTGACGCTGCACGGCTCGTGGAATCGGTCGGTCCCGACGGGTGCCAAAGTCGTGCGCGTAAAGGTCGACAGTGTGGGGCAGCGCGCGGTGGGCGTGGAGGACTTCATCGTCGGCTGGCAGCTACCTGATGGTTCGCGGTGGGGCCGGCCGGTGGGATTGCTCGTGTTACCGGACGGTTCGTTGCTCGTGAGTGATGACACCGGTGGCAAAATCTGGAGGGTGACGTATGGACGGTAGGACGGTCGGACGGCCGGTCGGCCTGTTTGCTCTACTCGCGTTGGGAAGTGTCGCGCTCCTGGCCCGGCCGTCAGGCCGTGCGGCCGACATTCATGCGGAGTACGTGAAGTTGCTCAGCGGCAAAGACACCATCACCGCCTACATCGCCTATCCGGAGCGCCCACAACCCGCGCCGGCGGTGATCGTCATCCACGAAATCTTCGGCTTGTCGGATTTCATCCGGCAGACGACCGAGCAGCTCGCCAAGGACGGGTTCGTCGCCATCGCGCCCGATCTGCTGTCACGCCGGGGGGGCACACCCGCCACACCCGACTCCGCGCGCAAGCTGATCGCGACGCTGAACCCCGACACCGTGACCCTGGATCTCGACGCGACGCGCGCGTATCTCAACAAGCAGAAGCCCGTGCGGGCGGGTGACATCGGCGTCATCGGCTTCTGTTGGGGCGGCGGGCAGAGCTTCCGGTACGCGACCAATGCGCCGGAGCTCAGGGCGTTCGTGGTGTGCTATGGACCGAGTCCCAACGCCGCCGATATGTCGAAGATTCGGGCGAAAGGTCTCGGCGTCTATGGCGAGAATGACGCGCGCATCGATGCGGGCCTGCCGGATGCCGCCGCGGCCATGAAGGCGGCGGGGAAGGACTATCCGTACACCGTGTATCCCGGCGTCGGCCACGGGTTTTTGCGCACGCGCGAAAAGCCCGAGGTTGCCGACAGCGCCTGGAACGCAGCGATTCGCTTCTTCCACGCGCAGCTCAAGAGCTAGCGCCGCGCCGCGGCGGCGGCGAGATACTCGCGCGCGCGGTCCAGCACCGCGTCTCGGCCGGCGAGCACGTCCTCTACCCGGACCTCGACGGGGATTTCGGGGGCGATCCCGGTGCGGATGAATTCCGTGCCGTCTGGGAACGCATCGCGCGTGACCGTGACGCGGAGCTGCCACTCACCGGCGAGCTTGAGGACGGCGGTCTGTCCCGTGCTCCCCGCCGAGGTCTCGCCGATGATCGATCCGCGGCCGCTGTTCCGAAACGCGACCAGCAGATCTTCCGCGGGCCCCGCGGTTCGCGAAGACGATAATACGGCGACGGGTCCGCTATACGCGATTCGCTCGCGTCGCGTGGGCGGCCAGATCGTGTCGGACGGCGCGATCATCCAGGCACCGGTCGAATCCGGCGTGTCGCTGCCGCGGTACGCGGGCCGATACTGCGGTGTGCGCCACCGGGAGGTGAGAACCGGACGATCGATGAGACGGCTGAGCATCGCGTAGCCTTGCTCCCGGCCGCCCGCCGTCCAGGTGGTCTCCCGCAGATCGAGGATGAGACCGCGATGGCGCGGTCCCTCGCGCGCCGCATCCCCGAGCGCACGATCGAATTGCGAGAGCACGTTAGGGTCGGCGAGCGAGTTGATCCGTATCCAGATCGCGCCGTCGGGCAGCGTGTCCACTTCGATCGCCGGGAGCTCGATCGGCCAGCGCGCGTTCAGGGCAACGCTGCGCGTTACGCTCGCGCCGCGCTCCTCTCCGCCGGGGACTTTGAGGAGTAGATGCAGCGCGGTGCCGCGCTCTCCCTCGAGCATCCGGGCGACGGCGCGTTCCCAGTGGCTCGCGTCGGTTCGGGCGGCGACTTCAGGAAGCACCGAGTCGCGGATCCAGATCGCCGCGGGGACACCCTGCACGGCGATGATCTCGGCCAGACGCTCGGGCCGCGCGACGCGCATCTCGTCGTTGGTGGCGTAATTCATGATGAACGGCCGGCGCGCGATGCTCCGCAGCACGATGGGTGGCCGGGCCATTCGCCCGGCGATCGACGGCGGAGGAAGGATCTCGAGCTGGCCGTCGTCGAGCAGCGCGCCCCAACGCCGCAGCTGGCGAAAGAATTGGAGATCGGTCGCGCGGCCGTTAGCATACGTGACTGTCGCGCTGAAGGCCGAGTCCCAGTTCGCGCGCACCGCGTCCCAGTAGGCGTAGTTGTACCGCGCTTCCGCCCAGATACCGGCCGCTACGAGCTGGCGATCGACCGGACTGAGACGTTGTGCGGCAAGTGGAAAACAGAGGAGCGCCGGGAACCACACGAAAAGCGACGGCGTACGGGATGGCATGGCACTAATCTATCTGTTGCTGTTCGCATCGCCTCAATTGCTGCTGTTCCTTTATTTGCGCGAGCGCTTGCCACTGCGGACGCGCCTCTGGCTCGCGGTCGTCTTCGTCGTGTTCAACATCCCGTGGGCTATCGTCGCGGTGCGGATGTTTTCGGGCAGTCTGTGGGCCATGAGCCGCGTTCCGTACATCGCACCCTTTATTGCCTGGCAATTGCTCGGCTGGATTTTCTGCGCACTGGTCTGCGTGTATTTGGTGGGCAAGGGAATCTGGTGGCTGATCGGACGGGTGCGTGGTGCGTGGTACGTGGTCCGAGGGAAGCAGTCCGACGCGCCACGCACCAGGGAGCAGGAACGTGTTTCCAGACGGCAGTTCCTCGCTCGTGCCACCTACGCTTACGCAGCCGCAGGTCTCGGCCTTTCAGCGTACGGCATCTGGAGCGCCGAGCAATTGCCCACCGTCACGCGTCACACGCTGGTGTTCGACAATCTGCCCGCGGGACTCGACGGCCTGCGCGTCGCGCACCTCTCCGACGTGCATGCCGGGATTCATATGTCGGGTGAAAAGATGGCGGGGATCGTCGCGCGAACGAACGCGTTGCAGGCCGATCTGATCCTGCAGACGGGAGACATGATCGATATCTCCCAGTCGTTCATTCCCGACTACGTGCGGGCGTTTCGTGATCTACACGCGCCACTGGGCGTCGTGACCGTGCTGGGCAATCACGACCGGTATACCGGCGAGAACGCGGTGATCAAAGGTGTGCGCGACGCCGGCCAGGCATTCGTAAAAAACGGCGTGCACGTCATCGAGCATCGGGGCGCTGCGCTCGCGCTCATCGGCATCGACGATCCGCGCAGCTGGCGCGCCGACGATCCGCAGGAGGACGATCTCGAGGCCGCGCTGCGGGTTACACCACCGCAATCCGAGGCATTCCGGATCCTGCTAGCGCATAGGCCCGGTGCCTTCGACGGCGCCGCGCCGCGCGGTATCCCGCTCACGCTGGCCGGTCACATCCACGGCGGGCAATTCTACCTGCCTGTCCTCGGCTGGTCACCGGGGCGACTCATCACCAAGTATGTCATGGGCCATTTCACGCAGGGCGCGAGCCAGCTCTACGTAAGCCGAGGCATTGGCGTGGTCGGCGTGCCGTTGCGCGTATTTGTGCCTCCGGAGATCGCGCTGTTTGAGCTAAGGCGGGCATGACGGGGAGTTGTGCGCCCCCGTCGGTTGCTATCACGGACGCCACGAGACTAGCTTACCGGCCGCGTAAAACTCCCACACATCATTTTGGAGGCGGTCGCGACATGCGCATGCTGGTGCTGGGCGCAGGGCTGCAGGGCTCTGCCTGCGCGTATGATTTGCTACAGCGGCCGGAGGTCGAGCGCGTGACGTTGGCGGATCTGAATCCGCGCCGCGTGCCGCCATTCCTGCTGCGCAAGAAGGACAGGCGCTTGGTTGTCGCCCGGCTCGACGCCCGACGCGCAGCCGATCTCCGCCGGCGCATGCAGCGCCATGATGCCGTGCTGAACGCGCTCCCCTACTACTTCAATTATCCTGTCGCCAAGGCGGCGGTCGGCGCCGGTCTGCATTACGCCGACCTCGGCGGAAACACGGAGATCGTCCAGAAGCAGCGCACGCTGCACGCGCGAGCGCGGAAGAAGGGCGTATCCGTCATTCCCGACTGCGGGCTCGCTCCCGGCATGGTCAACATCATCGCTGCCGAGGGCATTCGGTGCGTGGGAGAGGCACAGGCGGTCAAGATTTTCGTCGGGGGACTCCCGCAGCAGCCCGAGCCACCGCTGAACTATCAGATCGTCTATTCCCTCGAGGGCGCGCTCGACTACTACACGACGCCCTCGTGGGTGCTGCGCGGCGGCCGGCCGGAGCGCGTCGACGCGCTGTCCGAGCTCGAAGTGGTCGAGTTCCCGAGTCCGGTGGGGACGCTCGAGGCGTTTCATACGGGCGGCGGCATCTCCACGATGCCGTGGGCGTACAAGGGCAAGATCCAGACGATGGAATACAAGACGCTGCGCTACCCGGGCCACGTGGCGATCATGCGTCCGATTCGCGAGCTCGGACTTCTATCCATGGACCCCGTCAATGTGAGAGGCACGAGAATCGTGCCGCGCGACGCATTCATTGCGGCGGTGTCACCGCAGCTCTCCAAACCCAACGGCCGAGACCTCGTCGCGCTTCGCGTGGAAGTCACGGGCCGGGATGGCCGTCGCGTCGCGTGGCAGCTGCTCGACTACTACGACGAGGCGACCGGCATCAGCGCGATGATGCGCACCACGGGATACTCATTGGCGATCACCGGTGCCATGCAGGTGGACGGCCGGATTACCCAGGCCGGCGTGCACACGCCCGATGAAGCAGTGCCGTTCCGGGCGTACGTCGACGAGCTGAAACGCCGCGGAGTGGAGATCCGCGAGCTTCGTGAATAACTCGACCAGGTGCTCGAGAGAATGAAGGAGCGCGGGCGGAAGCCTCAGTAGCTCCACGAGCCTGCGAACGTCACCTCGGTACCTTCCGCCCCTTTCCCCACGGCGAACGTGAATACGGTGTTGCGCAGCATCGCCAGGCCAACACCGCCGCCCCACGCGGAGTGGAGTCCCTCGGTTGTCAGTCTGACGGACTCGCCGGGCGCGAATACCCTGCCCACGTCGTAGAACGCGAGCAGCTTGACCTCGAGTACGCGCGGCGACCAGAGCACACCGTACCGCGCCTCCACTCCTCCCAGCAGCTTCCCAGGCCCGAGGTAGCGACCGTCGTGATAGCCGCGCAGTGAGCGGTACCCACCCATGGCATTGAACGGCCGGTCGCTCGATTCGAAGGTGAACTGCGCCGAGATGGGCGGTGAGCCAGACATGCTCTCGCCGGCGACGCGCCCCGCAAGAACCAGCCGACGGAGCGGATGGACGTAGCCCCGGAGCGACGCGGTCGTCCGCGTGTAGCCGTTTCCGCTGGCGTACAGCGCCTCCGCCAAAATGCCCCGGTGCGGGTCCAGCTCGAGATCGCGCCGGTCGAGTACCACGCCGGCGCGGAAGACGGCGTCGTTGAAGGGAACCTCGTCCGGTGTAATGGTGCCGTCCGCGACGTCGTGCTGAAAGACGCTGCCGCCCGGCAGCTCTCGAAAGTCGGTATGGTCCAGCGACCCGCCGACCAGCACGCGTAATGGTCCGGTGATGCGCCGTTGGATGGTTGCTCGCACCCCGCGGGTCTTCCGGCTCACCTGGTAGAAGTACGAACGCCCGACCGTGCTGTCGGTATCGAAGGTTGTGCTGTTGCCCAGCCCGTAGTAGCCGAGACGATTGGCGCGGATTCCATAGAGCGCCAGCCCGAATCGCCAGCCTTCCCAGTAGGCCGGCGCCTGTGCATCCAGGATCACGGAGTAGCTGCCCGCGGTGCTGGCGCCGGCGTCCAGCGCGATCCGAGCGTATGTCGGTTCGGGGCGTTCGGCAAAGCCGATCGCGCTCGACCAGTCGTAGTGACCCCCGACCCAGAATCCGTCGATCGAGCTGTACCACAAGGCCGGATAGCGATGATCTGTCCAGGTGTTGCGTGGATTCTCCGCTACCTGCGCTGCTCCGAGGCGAGGCGCGACCAAGACCGCGAGCAGGAAAAGGCTTCTCAAGTCTGTTCGAAGAGGTGGGCCGTGTCGCGGATCTTGGCCTCGGCGCCGTCGTGCACGGCGTACTGGCCGGGGTAGAGCGAGGCGGCGCCGAACTCGCCGCGCTTGTTTACCGCATAGTAGGTGAGATTGAACTTGGGGCGGCCCCGCGCGCCGAGCAGCCTCGACTCGGTGGCGCTGACCACGCGCTTCAGCGTCGCCAGGCAGGCATCGGTCGGTGCCACGCCCCGGCGCATGCCTTCGACCGTCAAAAAACCGCCACACACCTTGATGTTGGACTCGCCCCGGCCCGTCGACCCGGCCGCGCCGACGTCGTTGTCGCAATACTGCCCGGCTCCGATGATGGCCGAGTCACCGACACGTCCCGGAATCTTCCAGGCGAGCCCGCTCGTCGTCGTGACGGATGAGATATCGCCGCCCGGCGTGACGGCATCACAATTGATCGTCCCCGTCGGCCGGACTACCATCGTTTCCTTCTCGGGTACGTCGAGGTAATCGTCATCGGGATTGAGATTGGCGCGCCACTTCAGCCATTCCTCGCGCGAGTGCTCGGTCAGCAGATCTTCTTCCTTGAAGCCGTAGGACAGCGCAAACTTTTTGGCGCCCTCGCCGACCAGGAAGATGTGATTGGTGTACTTGAGGACGAGCTTTGCGACTTCGGATGGCGTCTTGATGTTTTCGAGACAACCGACCGCACCGGCGCGCTTGGTGGGCCCGTGCATGCACGACGCGTCGAGCTGCACGACGCCGTCGCGATTCGGCAGGCCGCCATAGCCCACCGAGTCGTCGCTCGGATCGAGCTCCTGGATTTTCACACCTTCGATGACGGCGTCGAGCGTGTCCGCGCCTTGCAGCAACAGGTCGAACGCTTTCTGCACACCGCGCAGCCCATTCGCGCTCGCGATGACCACCGGCTTCGCGGCCCAGCGTGACTCGGGAGGGAGCGGCCGCGGCGGCCGCATCGGGTGGGGGATGCCCATCACGACACTGCTGGCCATGCCGGCGGCGCTTGACCGCACGAACTCCCGGCGCGAGAGAAGGTCGGACATGGACGGGTTTTAGCCACTCGTCTATCGGCTGTCAACTTGCTACGTTGAGACCCCGTGGAGCTTTCGCTCATTGTCCCCGCCTATAACGAACGGGAGAACCTCGCTCCGCTGCTGGACGAGATCACGTCCGCTCTCGCGGGCAGGACCTATGAGGTGATCGTCGTCGATGACGGCTCGACCGATGGCACGCTGCAAGAGCTCAAGGCGCTGCGCGCCCGGCATCCGCAGCTCCGTGTCCTGGCGTTGGAGCGCAACTCAGGTCAAACCGCCGCCTTCGCGGCGGGCTTTCGCGCCGCCCGCGCCCCGATCGTGATCACGCTCGACGCCGATCTGCAGAACGATCCCACAGACATCCCGCGACTCGTCGATACGCTGGAGCAGAGCGGCGCCACCGCGGTCGCGGGCTTCAGGGCCACGCGACGCGATACGCCCTGGAAACGGCTGCAGAGCCGCATCGCCAACGGCGTGCGCAATCGGCTCAACGGTGAAGTGATCCGCGATACCGGCTGCTCGCTCAAGGCGTTTCGTACCGAAGCGGTCCGTGAGCTGCCGCTGTTCGCGGGCATGCATCGTTTTCTGCCCACGCTCATCAAGATGCAGGGTGGCACCGTCACCGAGGTTCCCGTCGGCCACCGGCCGCGGCGCCACGGGCAAACGAAGTACGGCATGTGGAATCGTGTCTGGCGGTCGCTCGCGGATGCGTTCGCGGTGCGCTGGATGCAACGTCGGGCGTTGCACTACCACGTGCGGGAGGAGTCCTGATGACCGAACCCCGCGACGGCAGCGTAGGCAGTAAGCACGAGCAGTGGCTCGCGCAGATCGACGCCGAGCTCGACGGCGAGTTGTCGCTGGTGGAACGCGCGGCGCTGGCGAAGCACCTCGCGACGTGCGGGCATTGCGCGGGTGCCCGTGCCAGCCAGCTCGAGGTGCGCGTCGCGTTGGCGCGGGCGGCCGGGAATCCGCACGCCTTCGTCGTGCCGCGCCCCGCTATCCGGGCCGGCACGCTCTTCCTCTGGATGGTGATCGCGCTCGGAGCCGGCCTGCTCGCGGGGTGGGTCGCGCAGCAGCGGTGGGGTGGACCGGGGGGCGGCGGTTCCCTCGAGGAAACGCGTGGCACCATCGTCGTTCACTAGCATCCTCCTCACGTTGGCGGCATTTCAGGGCCCGGGTACGCGGCTCACGTACCGCATTCGGGTCATCGAACCGGCCAGCGTCGCGCCGCGCGTGGTCGCGAGCGGCGCGGTCAGCGGTCCCGTCGATACCGACATGCGCCTTACGCTGCGCAGCGATAGCGCCGAGGTGGAAGCGCTCTTCCAGGTCACGCCGATCGGGGACACTGTCAATCTCGGCGCCGAGTTCTTCACGCGGCGCCGTGTGGGCCGCTCGCGCCGCGGGTTGCCGCTGTGGGAGGAGGACAGCTATCGTCGCGTGGTGCGCGTGGCCTGGAACGACACGGCGCGGATCTACCCCTTCGGCCACCGCCGCAACGGAAAGGATGTCCGCTCCACATGGGTGGAGCTGATCCTGGAGCGCGCATTCGCGGGGGGTGAGGCGCGGCCCGCGGAGGAATTCGACCTGGTCGATACGACTCGGAACCTCCGGCTGGAAGCCGTCGTGCGGCCGCGGCGGGCGCGCGTCGTGCTCAACCTCGTGCGGGGGGATACCGTGAGTGCGCCCCGCGGCGTCGATCTGATTCCCGACGAGCCGCCACGCATCGTGCAGCTCGTGCTGGGCGGCCGCGCCACGACGCTGGTCGTGAGTCTCGCCCGACCTGACCCGCCGCGCACCGACCGGGAGCGCGCGCTCGCGCTCGACGTCGACGTCGTTTGCCTGCGCGTCGCGCCTCCGACCGCACCGGAGCCACTCGGCCAGCTGTGCGGCCGGCTCAACAACGTCGCCCGGCAGCTCCCGCTGCCGACGGGCGACACCCTCGCGGCGACATTCGCATGGCCGGGTCCACGGTAATGGCCCCGCCCGGCAAGAAGCGTCTCGATCCGGCGATTTTTCATCTCCCGGTCGAGAAGATGCGGGAGGGCTATTACTCGGACAAATACTTCGTGCGCGCGCGCGATCTGCTGCGCCGGGACAAGCATCGGCCACGCGTCACGATGCAGATCTTCGGCAAGTCGCACGCCCACCTCGGCGGCATCGATGAAGCAATCGCGATCCTCAAGTTGTGCGCCGAGAGTTGGGACGAGCTGATCGTTCACGCGTTGTACGACGGCGACGAGATCAAACCGTGGGAGACGGTGCTGCTCATCGACGGCCCGTACGACGCGTTCGCCGTGCTCGAGACGCTCTACCTCGGCGTGCTCGCGCGCCGCACGCGGGTCGGCACCAACACCCGGCTCGTCGTCGAGGCCGCGAAACCGAAGGAAGTCATGTTCTTCCCGGCGCGCCACGATCACTGGCTCGTCCAGACCGGCGACGGCTATGCGGCCCACATCGCCGGCGCCATCGGTGTGTCGACCGACGCGCAGGCCTCGTGGTGGGGCTCGGAAGGCGTAGGCACGGTTCCCCACGCGCTGATCGCGGCGTATGGTGGAGACACCGTGCTCGCGTCTCGGAAGTTCGCCGAACTGTCCGATCCGGCGATCCGCTTGATTACGCTCGTCGATTTCGACAACGATTGCGTCGGTACGTCGCTCGCGGTGGCGCGGGTGCTGGGTGACCGGCTCTACGGCGTGCGGCTCGACACGTCCGAGACACTGGTGGACAAGTCGGTCATTCCGCAGATGGGCACCTTCAAGCCGACCGGCGTCAATCCGGAGCTGGTTCGCAACGTCCGCCGTGCGCTCGATGCGGAGGGCTACAGCCACGTCAAGATCGTGGTGTCGGGCGGGTTCAACATCGAGAAGATCCGTGACTTCGAGGAGCAGCGCGTGCCCGTGGACGCCTACGGCGTCGGATCGAGCCTGTTCCAGGGCCGCTTCGATTTCACCGCCGATGTCGTGATGCTCGAAGGGAAGTCCTGCGCGAAAGTGGGGCGGGGCTACAGGCCTAATCCAAGATTGGAACGGGTGGTGTAGGTCAGGTCCTTGCGAGGCGTTCGCCGTCTGCATAATTTTCCGCTGAAATGAATAATCATGCATCCGTCCCGGTCGGTGTGTTGGGGGCCTCCGGCTATGTCGGCCAGGAGCTCCTGCGCCTCTTGCGTGGACACCCTGGCGCCAGCGTCGCCTTCGCCACCGCCGAATCGGCGGCAGGCGAGTGGGTCGAGGGTCACGAGCTGATCAAGGCGGACGATGCCCCATGGCAGGAGGCGGAGATCGTGCTGTCCGCGCTGCCGCACGGCGTCTCCGGCCGCTACGTGCACGAAGCCCGGGCCGGCGGCAAGCGCGCCGTCGATCTCTCGGCCGACTTTCGGCTGTCGCCGGAGGCGGTCTATGGCCTGACGGAATTCACCCGGCCGCGCCTCGCCGACGCCGATCTGGTCGCGAACCCCGGCTGCTATCCGACTGCCGCGCTGCTGGCGCTGATTCCCCTCGCGCAGCTTGGGCTGATCGATGTGTCGCGCGAGATCATCATCGACGCCGCCTCGGGCGTGACCGGGGCGGGCCGCAATCCCAAGCGCGAGCTGCTGTTCGGCGAGGTGGCGGAAGACTACCGCGCCTACTCGATCGGAAATACCCACCGCCATCTTGCCGAGCTGAAGCAGTCGCTGTCACGTGAGGGCGGGTTTACCGGTGACGTCGTCTTCACACCGCATCTCTTGCCCGTGAAGCGCGGGATTCTCGAGACGATCCACGTGCCGCTGACCCGCGTCCTCGACCAGGCAACCGCGGAAGGGCTCTACAGCGCGACATATGATGGAGAGCCCTGCATTCAAATCATGCACGGGACGCTGCCTTCGCTCAAAGACGTCGTCTACCGCAACCGCGTCGCCATCGGAGTGACCGAGGTGATCGATGTCAGGCGGCCGCGCCTCACGGTGATTGCCGCAATCGATAATCTGGTGAAGGGAGCGGCGGGGCAGGCCATTCAGAACATGAACGTGATGCTGGGGCTCCCGGAAACGGCAGGACTCGCATGCTGACGGTGCGCGTCGTCAAAATCGGCGGCAACGAGCTCGATCGTCCGGAATGGGTCGCTGAATGCGCGCGGGCACTCCGGCGGGCGGGTCCGGTCGTCGTGGTGCACGGTGGGGGTCATGCCGTCAGCACGTGGTCGCGGCGCCTCGGATTGCCCGTCGAGAAACGCGACGGCATGCGCGTGACGACGCCCGAAATAGCCGAGATTGTCGAAATGGTGCTGGGTGGCCCGATCAATCGCCTGCTCGTCAGCGCCTTGCGCGCGGCGGGTCTCGACGCCATCGGTCTCTCCGGCGTCGATGGCGGCCTCCTCACCGCCCAACCAATCGCCAGCCCCGAGCTGGGTGAGGTCGGTGAGATCGTCGCGGTAAGGGGCTCGCTTCTCCAGAGTCTCTTGCTCGCGGGCCT
Organism: Gemmatimonadota bacterium; assembly: GCA_003221895.1. Lineage (GTDB taxonomy): Bacteria > Gemmatimonadota > Gemmatimonadetes > Gemmatimonadales > GWC2-71-9 > 20CM-2-65-7. Next base: position 26,967 of record QHUJ01000121.1, read on the forward strand.
GACGCCGGTGATCGCGCCGGTGGCGCCGTCGCTGACCATCCCGATCCGGCCGTTGAACGTCAATGCCGATCAGGCGGCTGCGGCGATTGCCGCCGCCCTCGGCGCGGAGGAGCTGTTGTTCGTTTCCGATGTCCCCGGCTTCACGGTGGATGGCGTCGCACAGCCGACGCTCGCGTCGGCCGAGATCGAGCCGATGATCGAAACCGGCGTCGCGACCGGCGGCATGGCCGCGAAGTTGCGCGCCGCGGGCCATGCGCTCCAGGCGGGTGCTCGGGCCGTTCGGATTGGCGATCTCGACATGTTCGAGCACGCCACCGCCGGCACCCGCCTCCTCACCGCGCCGCCGGCCGTTCAACCCGCGTGACTACGCCGTCCGTCGCAAGCGACGCCGGCGCATTGCTCGGCGTCTACGCGCGCGTTGGCCCGGTCTTCGTGGCGGGCGAAGGGTCGGAGCTCATCGCCGAGGACGGAGCGCGCTATCTCGACTTCGTCGCCGGCATCGCCGTCAACGCGCTCGGCTACAACAGTCCCGTCTTCCGCGACGCGGTGATGCGCGCGCTCGATACCGGGCTGGTGCACGTCTCGAACCTGTACCGCACCGAGCCCGGCGAGCGCCTCGCGACGGAACTGGCGGGTCGTGCGTTCCCGTCCGGAGGCCAGGCATTTTTCTGTAACTCCGGCGCCGAAGCGAACGAAGGGGCCTTCAAGTTCTCGCGCAAATGGTCGGGCAAAACGGACATCGTCGCGTTCACCGGATCGTTCCACGGCCGGCTGTTCGCATCGCTCGCCGCGACCGACCGGCCCGACTATCGCCGCGCGTTCGAGCCGTTGTTGGCGGGTGTGCAGATCATCCCGCTCGGCGACAAGGACGCAGCCCGGAGCGTTATCACGGCCGAGCGCACTGCCGCCGTGATCATCGAGCCGGTGCAGGGTGAGGGCGGAGTGCGGCCGGTTCCTGCCGCGTTTCTGGCGTTCCTGCGCGAGCTGTGTGACAGCCGCAAAGTGGCCCTGATCTTCGACGAAGTGCAATGCGGTCTGGGGCGCACCGGCACGTGGTTCGCCGCCGAGCAATCGGGTGTGGTCCCGGACATGTACACGTTGGCGAAGCCGCTGGGCGGCGGCCTTCCCATGGGTGCCATCCTCCTGAACGACCGCATTGCCGCCCCGCTCGCGCCCGGCGATCACGCGACGACATTCGGCGGCGGGCCGTTCGTCGCGACGGTTGCGCTCGATGTGGTCCGCGCGATCGGCGACCACGATTTTCTCGCCGATGTGCGCGCCAAGGGCAAGTGGCTCGGCGCGGCACTCGCAGCGCTGGTGCCGCGCCGCCCGCGCGTGCGCGAGGCTCGCGGCCGCGGCCTGATGTGGGGGCTCGAGCTCAACGAGGCCGCCGCTCCGGTGGTCGCGGCGGCGCGAGACCGCCATCTGCTCGTGCTGACGGCCGGAGCGACGGTGATTCGCATTGTCCCGCCGTTGACGGTGAGTCGCGATGAGCTCGAACGCGGCGTCGCCATCCTGGATGAGGTGCTCGCGTGACCAGCCTCTCGATCAAGCCACGGCCCGCGCCCCTGCCCGAGGCGAGCTTGCGGCAGGCGACACTCGCCGACGTCGCTGGCATGGAGCAGTTGATGGCGCCGTTCGTCGCGACCGGAGACCTGCTGCCTCGGTCCAACTACGACTTGTGCCGCCACATCAAGGAATACGTGGTCGCTGTGGCACCGGACGGCGCAATCGTCGGAACGGGCAGCCTCAAGGTGTACAGCACCACGCTTGCCGAGGTCGCCGGTCTGGCCGTCCGTGACGATCAGCAGGGCCGTGGTGTCGGGAAGTCGTTGGTCGAAGCGTTGCTCGTCGATGCCCACGCGTTGGGACTTCATGAAGTTTTCGGGCTAACGCGCAAGCCCTTGTTCTTCCTGCGGCTGGGATTCAGAGTGGTCGAGAAAGAGCAATTCCCTCTGAAAGTCTGGGCCGATTGCGCGCGCTGCCCGCGCCAACACGCCTGCGATGAGGTCGCGGTCGCGCTGACGTTGTAGTCTGCGTAGTTGACACCCTCCGCACCGCCCGGAGAGATTCCCCCCGTTGCCGACCTTTTTGTGAGGAGTGGTGTGATGGCTTCTGCCAGGGCCCAAGTCATTTTCTGGGACGTCGACACCCAATACGACTTCATGAAGGCGGACGGCAAGCTATACGTGCCGGACGCCGAGCAGCTCATTCCCAATCTTCGCAAGCTGACGGACTACGCACACGGCCACGGCATTCGCATCGTCGCGAGCGCAGACGATCACGTGGTCGACCACAGCGAGATCTCCGACACGCCGGACTGGAAAGAGACGTTTCCGCCGCACTGCCTGCGGGGCACGCCGGGGCAGAAGAAGATCGCGGAGACGACGCTCCGCGACCCCATGGTGATCGAGCCTGACCCCCAGGATCCGAAGACCCTCGCGCACCGGGTGAAGAGCCACAGCGGCGACATCCTCTTTCTCAAGCACCGGTTCGACGTCCTTTCCAATCCCAATGTCCTTCCCGTCTTCGATGCCCTGAACCCACACGAGATCGTGCTCTACGGCGTCGCCCTGGATGTGTGCGACAAGTACGCCATCGAGGGGTTCCTTCAGCACCGTCCCCACGTCCGGCTGTTCGCCGTCGTGGACGCTATGAAGCCGATAGATCGCGACGTGGCCCAGCACCTGCTTAAGGAGTGGGGCGAAGAGGGGGTAAGACTCGTGAAAACCAGTGAAGTCGTCATGGGCGGGTTGGTCGATGAACTCGCGCAGGCCAGCGCATGACATCGACCGCATCGGTGCCGCCGCAAATCGAAAAGCCTGCGTTCGGCAAGTTCTTCTTGCCGGGGCCGACTGACGTTCATCCCGATGTGCTCGAAGCCATGATTCATCCGATGATCGGCCATCGGTCGTCGGCGATGGAGAAGCTGCTGCAGGGCATGGCGCCCAGACTCAGCGCCCTGGCCCGGACCGCTCGTCCCGTCTTCGTGGGAACCACGTCCGCGACCGGCTTCATGGAGATGGCGGTCCGCAACGGCGTGCGTCGCCGCGCGCTGTCGCTCGTCAACGGAGCGTTCAGCGAGCGGTTCGCCGGCATCGTCGGCGCGTGTGGCAAGGAATGCATTCGCCTCGATGTGCCGCTCGGCGCGGCGGTCGAGCCCGACATGCTGCGGGATTCGTTGAAGCGCACACCCGTCGACGCGGTCACCTGCGTGCACTCGGAGACGTCCACCGGAGTCCTGCAGGACGTCGCCGGCTACGCCGAGGTTGTCCAGGAGTTCGACGACGTGCTGCTGCTGGTGGACGCAGTGACGTCCATGGCAGGCTCGCCGGTAGAAACCGACGCGTGGAAGCTCGACTTCGTCTTCACGGGCTCTCAGAAAGCACTGGCGCTGCCGCCCGGTCTCGCGCTGGGCGTTGCATCCGAGCGGTTGATCCAACGCGCGAAGACGCTCGAGGAGCGCGGCGCGTACTTCGACGTGATCGGCTTTCTCACCGCGACAACCAAGTTCCAGCCGACCAACACGCCGGCCATCTCACTGCTGTACGCGCTCGACGTGCAGCTCGGGCGGATCGAGCGCGCGGGCGGTATCGAGGCACGCTGGAAACGGCACGATGCCATGCGCCGGCGTGTCGAAGCGTGGGCGAGCGAGCACGGCGTGCCGTTCCTGCCGCGCGAAGGCCGGCACAGTTGGACGGTGTCGTGCCTGCGCTTGCCTGAAGGCAAGCACTCCAAAGACGTCGTGGGAGCGCTGAAGCAGCAGGGGTGGACGATCGGCGCCGGCTACGGCGCCCTCAAGGATTCGACCATTCGCATCGGACACATGGGCGATCACACCGTCGAGGCGCTGGACGAGCTGCTCCCGCTGATCGGCCGGGCGCTGGAATGACGTGGCGCGTCGTCGTGGCCGACCGGGTGGCGAAAAGCGGCCTCGACCTGCTCTCCCAAACACCCGACATCGAACTCGTTGACGTCGCCGGCAAGGCCGCGGAGCTCGACAAGGCCATCGCCGGCGCGCACGCGCTGATCGTCCGCAGTGAAACGCGCGTAACGGCCAGCTTGATGGCGCGCGCACCGCACCTGCGCGTGGTGGCGCGGGCCGGCACCGGCGTCGATACGATCGACGTGCCGGCCGCCACCCGGCGCGGCATCGCCGTGATGAATACGCCGGGTGCCAACACGGTCAGCGCGGGTGAGCATGCGATGGGCCTGCTGCTGGCGCTCGTGAGAAAGATTCCCGACGCCGCCGCGGCCATGAAGCGCGGCGAATGGGACCGCAAGCGCTTCGAGGGCACGGAGCTCCGCGGCAAGACGATGGGCGTCGTCGGGCTCGGCCGAATCGGCGGTCACGTCGCACAGCTCGCGCGTGCGTTCGGCATGCAGGTCGTGGGTCACGATCCCTACCTTCTGCCGGAGCGGGCCGGCGAGCTCCACGTTCGCTTGCTGCCGCTCGATCAACTGCTGCGTGCCGCCGACGTGGTCACCTTGCACGTCGCACTGACCGACCAGACGCATCATCTGATCGACGAGAATCGGCTGAAGCTCATGAAGCCGACTGCCGTGCTGATCAACACGGCGCGCGGCGAGCTGGTGGACGAAGCGGCACTCGCCGATGCCATCAAAGGGAAGCGGATCGGCGGCGCGGCCATCGACGTGTTCGCGGTCGAGCCGCTCCCCGCGGAGTCGCCGCTGCGGTCGCTGGATCGCGTGATCCTCACGCCGCACCTCGCGGCTTCGACCGCCGAGGCTCAGGAACGGGTCGCGACGGAGATCTGCAGCGGTGTGCGGGAGGCGCTGGTGGCCGGGGATCTCTCGTTAGCGATCAACGTCCCGGGCATGGGCGGCGACCTGCTGCGCCGGCTGGCCCCGCTGCTCGATCTGGCGCGTCGGCTCGGCCGGCTCGCGCTGGCGCTCGCCGATGGACCGGTGAAAGCGGTCGAAATCGCCTATGGCGGCAAGGAAGAGGGTGCGCAACGGCCGGTTTTGGTGTCCGCGCTGGAGGGTCTCCTCGCGGCCATGAACGCTGGTCCCGTCAGTTTGGTCAACGCTCAAGTCTTGGCCGAAGAAAAGGGGATCCAGCTCGGCACGAAGACCGGGGCGCCGGAGACAGGGTTCGAGACGTCGATCGGCGTGAAAGTCGACACTGCGCGCGGCCGCTTGCGTGTCACGGGCGCGCTCATCGGAGACAACCACGGCCGCGTGATTCGCATCGATGATTACCACGTCGACATCACACCCGATGGCTGGATGCTGGTGATTCGCAACCGCGACGTGCCCGGAGTGATCGGGAACGTCGGCTCGGCGCTGGGCAGCGCCGGTATCAACATCGCGAGCTATCACCAGGCGCGCCGCGCGCACCAGGCCGGCGCTGGGGCGGGCGCGGGCGATGCGCTTGCAGCGATCAACGTCGATCAAGCGCTGACCAACGGCGTGCTGGACAAGCTGCAGGCGCTGCCGGACGTGCTCGACGTGCGCCTCGCGAACTTCGGAGACTAATCCGCCGCCTGTTGCTCGGGCGGTTGCTCGTCCGCCAACAACCGAAATGATTTCACGGCACCCGTAAGGCGATCAGCTGCTTCTGCAAGCTGGTTCGCGGAAGACGCGATCTCCTGCGTAGAGGCGCTCTGCTCTTCGCCTGAGGCTGCCAGCTCCTCGGCCGACGCCAGCAAGCTGTCGGTCTGGCCCGCGACCGTTTCCAGCCGGTTCGCGATTTCCTCCACGAGAGCACGTAACTCGGCAGCGGATTGGGCGGTTTCGCGGCTCCACGCGTCGTTGGCGTCGGCTTGGCCCGCCACCGTCGCCAATCCCTGCGCGGCCGTCTGCGATGCCTCGCGCGCAGCCGCGCCGGCTTCGGCGAGGCGTACGAGCCGGTCGCGGGTCGCCTGCACGCGGGCGAGCACACCACGGACCGTGTCGGCTGTTTCCCCCGCCGCAGCGGCTGCCACCGACGCGAGCTTTCGCACCTCATCTGCTACGACCGCGAACCCGCGACCCTGCGGTCCGGCGCGCGCCGCTTCGATCGCGGCGTTCAAGGCCAGCATGTTCGTCTGCGTTGCGACGGCCTTCGTCTGTGCCACGAAGGTCTGAATCTTCGCGGACGCCTGGGCGAGGGCTTCCGCCTCCTCCGCGCCTTTCGCGACTTCGTCGGCGAGCTTTGCCAGCCGCACGGTGCTCTGATCGAGACCGTCCTTGTGGCGACGGGCGAGCGCCGAGACGTCGGCGTTGCGGCGCGCCGACTCCTCGGCTCCCTGCGCCAGTTTCGCGGCGATCTGGAGAATCCGCGCTGCATCGTCGGCGGCAGCGCGCACGAGCTGCGCCTGCTCGCCGGCGCGCTTCGAGAGATCCTGCGACGTCGCTGCCATCTCTTCCGTCGACGCGCTCATTTCTTCAGTGGATGCCGAGATCTCCGTCGCCATCGCGGCCGCTTCATCGGCGGCGGTGCGGATCGCGCCTACGAGCCGTCGTAACGCAACCACCATCGAGTGGACCGACGACAGGAGCTCGGCAACCTCCGTGGCATCGGCACGATGGGTAACGACCGTAACCGACAGATCGCCGCCCGCTACCCGGCTGGCGATCGCTCCGGCGGCACGCACCGGCTCTGTGACGAGACTCCCCAGGCGCTGAGACAACCAGAACAGGGTCGCGACCGCCACGGCCGCCACGAGCAGCGCTCCGAGCCACACGGCTCGTTGTGTACTGCGTGCCACGGCGAACGCCGTGGCGGCGGGCTCGCGGTAGAGCACCCACCATTCTCCCTGGTTGGCGGGCACCGACACGACCAGCTGCTCCTCACCCCGGTTGGTGGTGATATGCGCCGCTGTCGCATCGGCCGCGAGCGGTATCCGGTCCTTATCGGGCAGCGGCAGCAGCAGGAGATTGGGGTCCTTCGAAACGATCACGTCGCCGTGGTTGTCGACCACCTCGAGGTACGCGCGGCCGGCCAGCTCTTCAGTGCCGAGCAACGCCGCCAGCCGATTGAGGCCGAAGACCGCCTTGACTACACCGATCGGTTGTCGCCTGCCGGTGGTGTGGATCGGCACGTCGATCTGGAGCGACGCCGCGCCCGTGGACGAGTCGAACTCCGCTTCGCCTTCGTACAATCCCTCCTGCGTGCGCTGCCACCACGCTTCGTCGCGCTGCACGAAGTCCGAGGGACGATCCGATACCACGACGTTCAGCCCGTGGCTCTCTGTGACGATGATTTCGGAGAGATCGGAGATCGTGGTGGTCGTATAGGCACGCAGGTAATCGCGCAATGCGGCGTCGCCACCCAGCTGGCGAGTCGCATTGAACATCCGTTCCAGGTCCGGAATCGCCATGCGGTCGAGCCCGCGCGACACGGCGTCCTGATCGGCCTGGCGAACCAGGGTCACGAGTTGAGGCAGGCTGGCCAGCGCCACGACCTCACGGCGGCGCTCCTTCAGATACTGCGTTACGATCGCCGCGACGCGGGTGGCAACGTCGCGGCCGCGGACGTCCGCTTGGTCTGTGAGGACGCTGCCGACGCGGCTACTGGTGAGCCAGGCGACGAAGACGATGAGCAGAACGGCGGCGCCGGTACCTGAAATCAGAAAGCTTTGCCGCAGTTGTTGAGACTTTATGGCCATTCCCGGAAGGTTTAGTTTTGGTCACGTATGCGCAACATCCCAAGCTACGATCCGCAGTCGCTCGAGGCAAAGTGGCAAGCCCACTGGGCGGCACGTCACACGAACGAACCCGACCTCGATCGGGCGGCGCGGCCGTTCTACAACCTGATGATGTTTCCCTATCCGTCCGCGGAGGGATTGCACGTCGGCAACATGTTCGCGTTCACCGGCGCGGACATCTACGGTCGCTTCAAGCGCCTCCAGGGCTTCGACGTGTTCGAGCCGATCGGGTTCGACGCGTTCGGGATCCACTCCGAGAACTACGCGCTGCAGGTCGGTACGAATCCCGCGACGCTGATTCCGCAGAACATCGCCACGTTCCGGCGCCAGCTACGGCAGTTCGGCGCGATGTACGACTGGCGCCACGAGCTCTCGACGACCGATCCGGCGTACTACAAGTGGACGCAGTGGATCTTCGTTCAGCTCTTCAAGGCCGGCCTCGCGTACAAGAAGCGCGCGGCGGTGAACTGGTGTCCGAAGGACAAGACAGTCCTCGCGAATGAGCAGGTGATCGACGGCCGCTGCGAGCGTTGCGGGACAGCGGTCGAGCAGCGCTTCCTCGACCAGTGGTTCTTCCGGATCACCGATTTCGCCGAGCGCCTGCTGGCGAATCTCGATCACATCGACTGGTCGTCCTCGACCAAGCTGCTCCAGCGCAACTGGATCGGCCGCAGTGAGGGCGCCGAGCTCATGTTCGAGACGCCGAGCGGCAAGAAGATCACGGTGTTTACGACGCGGCCGGACACCGTGTTCGGCGCCACCTACCTCGTGCTCGCCCCCGAGCATCCGCTAGTCGACGAGCTGACTGCCGTCGAGCATCGCTCGGCCGTGAAAGCGTATCAGCGCGAGGTGCAATCGAAGGACGTGGTGTCCCGCCGCGTTGGTGACAAGACGAAGAGCGGCGTATTCATCGGCTCCTACGCGCGGAATCCCGCGACCGGGGAAGCGATTCCCATCTGGATCGCGGACTACGTGCTCATGGAATACGGCACGGGCGCCATCATGGCGGTGCCGGCGCACGACAAGCGCGACTTCGAGTTCGCGACGCAGTTCAAGCTTCCGATCCGGCAAGTGGTCGCGACCGAGGGCGAGGGGGAGGGGGAGCCGTTGCCGAGCGTGTCGGAAGGCGGAAAGCTGATGAACTCGGGAGCATTCGACGGCATGCCCTGCCGCGACGCGGCCCGCAAGATCGTCGCCTGGCTCGCGGAGCGGGGACTCGCCACGCCGCGCGTGCAGTACCGGCTCCACGACTGGTGCATCTCACGGCAGCGCTACTGGGGACCGCCGATTCCCATCATCTATTGCGAGCAGTGCGGCCCCGTGCCGGTGCCCGAAAAGGATCTTCCCGTCGAGCTCCCGCTCATCGAGGACTTTCGGCCCGACGACACGGGAGTGAGCCCGCTCGCGCGGCACGAAGAGTGGTACTTCGTGAAGTGTCCGAAGTGCGGCGGGCAGGGAAGGCGCGAGACCGATGTCTCCGACACGTTCCTCGATTCGGCCTGGTACCACCTGCGTTATCCGTCGACCGAGTTCCACGACCGGCCGTTCGACCCGGCTCGCACCACGAAGTGGCTTCCGGTGAGCAGCTACATCGGTGGAAACGAGCACGCCGTGCTGCATCTGCTGTACGCGCGCTTCATCTGTATGGTGCTGAACGATCTCGGCCATCTGCAGTTCGACACGCCCTACCCAAAGTTCCGGGCGCATGGCCTGATCGTTAAGGACGGTGCCAAGATGTCGAAATCACGCGGCAACGTCGTCGTTCCTGACACGTACATCAAGGAGTGGGGAGCCGACACTTTCCGCATGTATCTCATGTTCCTCGGCCCCTTCCAGGAAGGCGGTGATTTCCGGGACGAGGGGATCGTCGGCATTCGCCGCTTCCTCGAGAAGGTCTGGACTCTGGTCCACGAGTCTCCAGCGGGCGGCGGAGCGACCCATCCGGCAGTGGAGCAGAAGCTGCACCGCACGATCCGCAAAGTGACCGCTGATACCGAAGCGCTGCAGTACAACACCGCCATCGCGGCGATGATGGAATACGTGAACGAGATGCGGGAGCGGGGCGCGGGGAGCAGGGAGCTGCTGAAGCCCCTCGTGATCATGCTCGCGCCGTACGCGCCGCACGTTGCGGAGGAGTTGTGGGCAGTCCTGGGAGAAAGGGAATCCGTGTTGCAGGCTCGCTGGCCCTCATTCGATGAGCAGCTCGCCAGCACCGGTGACGTGGAGATCGCCGTTCAAGTCAACGGCAAGCTTCGCTCACGGCTCGTCGTGCCGCGCGGCATGCCGCAGGAGGCGGTCGTGAAGATCGTGTTGTCGGACCCCGTCGTGAAGAAGTTTGTGGACAGCCAGAAGGTCAGGAAGGTGATTTATGTGCAGGACCGCCTGGTCAACCTGGTCGTCTAAAGGACCCGCGCAACCAGATCGCCGACGAAGTAGCCGACTGCCGCGACGCCGACTCCGATCACAAACATGTCGACGCCGCTGCGAATGACGCCCCGGCCCGTGAAAAAGCTGCGCGCCCCGCCGACCGCGAAGTGTGACAGCATCGCAATGGAGAACGCCGTCCAGATCGCGGTGCGCCCTTCGAACACGAGGAAGGGCGCGACCGGAATCAACGCCCCGATTGCGGTGGCGACACCGGTGATCCAGCCTTCGCGAAACGGCGTGGCGTGTGCTTTCCCGATCTTCAGCTCCTCGCGCACCGATTCGCCCAGTGCGCGCTCCGGATCGCGCATGACCTCTTCCGCCATGCGCCGGGCGGTGCCCGGCTCGAGGCCTTTGGCTTCATACAGCAACGCCAGCTCCTCCTCCTCCACCTCCGGCATCAGGCGGATCTCTTCCTTCTCCATCGCGATCTCGTGGTCGTAGACCTCTTGCTCGCTCTTTGCCGCGAGATAGCCCGATGAGCCCATCGAGAGCGCGTCCGCGATCATTCCGGCGACGCCGGAGATCATGATGACGTGTGGCGGAACCGCGGCGCCGATGACACCGGCGACGAGACCAAAATTCGCCGTCAACCCGTCATTGAAACCGTAGACGACATTGCGGAGAAACCCGCCCGACCCGCTCTTGTGCCACGGCTCGCTTCCCTTGCCGGAAAGCCCCGCGAGCGTTTCCGCATGCGCGGCCGACTCCTTGGCGAGCTGCAGCGAGACTTCCTGGGCGTCGGGGAGGGTCGATGATTTGTGAAGGTCGAGATACCCCTTCACTTCCTGCCCTTCTTCACGCAGCAACAGCGGTAGCAAGAATCGTGTCCCGAAGCGGCGGCCGACCCAGGCCCGGATCTTCGCGTTCAGCGACGGGCGCGCGTGTTCGACCTTGTGGCCGTGCGCGGCGAGCAGCTTGCCCCACATCTGGACGTGCCGCTCCTCGACACCGGCCAGCTTGATGTAGACGTCTTTCCTGTGGGGATCAGTCTCCTGGCCGGCCAAGGCCAGGTACAGGTAGGCCGCGTCGGCCTCGTCTTGCCAGTGATGTAACCAGTCCTGTAGGTCGGGATCGGGCATGACCGAAGATATCCCTGGAAAGCTCAAGTTCCTACCGGCTAACTACTTAGGTGCGTGGTGTGTAGTACGTGGTGCGTGGCATCGCAGTCCCACGCACCACGCACCACGAACTACGCACCGTCGCACGCGACGGTATAAGTCCTTATCGCATCTTATAGATCGGACATGACCGTGTCTCTGGCCGTCCCGGACATCCTTGTCGCCCGCGCCCAAGCTGGTGATGAAGAGGCCCTCGAAGCCCTGTACCGGGCCTTCGAAACGCCGGTCTACAACCTGGCGCGGCGGATGCTCAAGCGGCCCGAGGACGCCGAGGACGTGTTGCAAGAGACGTTTCTCGAGGTGGTGCGGAGCATCACGCAGTATCGCGGCGAGGGGCATCTGTGGGGCTGGGTTCGGCGCATCGCGTCGACCAAGGCGCTCATGCGGATTCGTCGCGATCAGATTCGCGCAACCGAGCCGCTGGACGAGGAGCCGGGCAAGCACGGCATGCACATTGGGGCAAACATCGATCTCGAGCGCGCGTTCGAGCAATTGTCGGAGACTTCGCGCGCGGTGGTGTGGCTGCACGACGTCGAGGGATACACCCACGAGGAGATCGCCGAGCAGATGGGCAAGTCGGTCAGTTTTTCCAAGTCGCAGCTCGCGCGGGCCCACGCGCGGTTGCGGCGCATGCTGGACGTAGATGCCGGAGAGGCTGGAGGAACACACGCATGATGCATTGTACGATGGAAGATCTAGGAGCGCTGCGGGCTGGTGAGGGTTCGGTGTGGGCGCGCCGGCACATCACCACCTGCGCCAGCTGTCAAAAGGAATTGGAAGCGCTCTATCAGCGAGTCGCGCAGCTCAAGGCGCTGCCGGCCCTGCGACCGCCGCGCGATCGGTGGCCCGCCGTGAAAGCGGTGATCCGGGCAGAGCGCTCCCGGAAGCGCCGCACCTGGAGGGCGTGGACGGGAAGCCTCGCCGCCGCCGCCGTTCTCGCGGGAATTCTGTTGATGCAGCCGGGCCAAAGCGGCCAGCTCTATGCCGAGCTCAGTACAGCCAAACAGCAATCCGCGACACTCGAAGACTCACTGCAGCAATACGACATCGACGGCCGTGTGTTGAGCGGACACGCGGCGGCCGTCGTCGCCGATCTGGAAGACCGCATTTCCGCAATCGATGGCAGCCTCGCACAGCAACGGCAAGACGTGCAGGACGCCCAGCTCGTGAGACTCTGGCAGCAGCGGGTCGGCTTGATGCGGCAGCTGGTCAACGCCCGCGCCACGCGCGCCCGCTACGTTGGGCTTTAGGGCCCTGGAGGAATGATGCTTCGCAACATGACGATGGCAGCGCTTGCCGTCAGTTTGATCGTACCGGCCGCGTCCGGTGCACAGGAAGCCCCGCGCGCGCGGACCCCGAGCCGGCCGCGCGTACGCGTCCAATCGGGTCCGTATAGTGTGTTCGCGCTCGGCGCTAGTCGTGGGCGGATCGGTGTGATCGTCGACACGCACGCCGACGCGACCGGGGACAAGGTCGGAGCGCGGATCGAGGGTATTACGCCGGGCGGGCCGGCCGAGAAGGCGGGCCTCAAGGCAGGTGACATCATCACCCGATTCCGCGGCACGGCGCTGGCCGGCGCGAAGGCGCAGGACGAAGAGGATTCCGGCCCGGGAATGAAGTTGATCGATCTCGCTCGCGCGCTCGATCCCGGCGATACGGTCCAGGTCGAGTACCGCCGCGGCAATGAGCCGAAGAAGGCGGCGATCGTAGCCGAGGACCTGGGTGGCGGCGGGTGGGCCGGGCCGGGCCCCGGTATGATGGAAGACATGATGCCCAGGATGCGGTTTGGCCCCGGAGACGACTTCGAATTTGCATTCGGCCGTCCGTGGGGAGGCATTGAGCTCGTGAAGTTGAACCCCGATCTCGGTGACTATTTCGGCGCGCGGGAAGGTGTCCTGGTCGTGAGCGCGCCTCGTGACTCCACGCTTGGGCTCAAAGGCGGGGACGTCATCACGGCGATTGGCGGCCGCAAGCCCGCATCGCCGGAGCAGGCGATGCGCATCCTCCGCTCCTACGATCCCGGTGACACGGTGTCGGTCAACGTACTCCGGAAGAAGAAAGCAATCACCGTAACGTGGGTCGTGCCGGAGCGGGAAGATCACTTCTACAAGATGGCGCCACACATGCGTGAGGAGCCCAGCTGGTTCGAGCTCGCGCCCAAGGTGCGGCGACACATTGAGATTCCGGAGTTGAAGATTCGCGAGGTGATTCGGACCAGCCGGGCGATCTAGTCCAAGGGCTTGGTAGGGGCGCAGCATGCTGCGCCCCTACACAGCCCGTTGTTTTATCGATTCGGTCCTATCAAGATCGCATTCGTTAACAGCTTCGCCGGTCCCCGCCAAAAAGCCCGAAACAGCGGATCGCTCAAGAACACCACCACCCGGCCGCTGCCCTGATTCTCCACCGCAGCCCACGTCGATCCCTTGAGCAGCCGCGCGGTGTTGTCGGGCCACGTGAATCCTGAGAGCACCAGCGAATCTACCGGATCGCTGAAGGCGGCCGCGTTGGCGCCGCTCTTGGACGGCTTCCAGAACGTATCGCCGTCGATGAATACGGGCAGGCGGCTCCGGTCGTAGCCGAGCGTGAGCCAGTGTGTGGTATCGAGCGTCGCCCGGAAGATCGCGCCCGGAATCCATTCCAGGCGATCACGCGGAGGAGCTGTCGGAGAAAGGAGCGACGGCTCTGTGCCTGGTGCCGTCGTATCCGCCTTCGCGCCGCTATCGGGTCCAACAGCAGCGATCGTGGACAGGCCCACGTCTTTGTTGGCGGCCAGCAGACCGGCGCCACCATAGCCGATCAGGACACCACCGGATCGCACCCAGGCCTTGAGCTTCTCCACGCCATCGTCGCCCAGCTCACGGCGCATGCGGCCGCTGTTACCGTCCGGGATGATCAGCACATTGAAGCTCTGCAGGTCGTCCATCCGGCCAATCGCCCGTAGCGGGACCGGTGTAAACGGCGTGTTCAGCTCGCGCGCTAGGAAATACCACAGCCAGCCATAGCTCGTTTCGTAGACACCGTCGCCGGCGCCGACCAGGATGGTCGGCGCATGGAGGGCAACCACCTCACCCGAACCGATTCCCACGTCGGCGCTGTCTGGAAATGCCGTCTGCACGGGCGAGACCATGAGGCCGAGTGACGGGCCGAGGGCGGCAATGCGGTCGTGGAGCGCGGCACCGTTGCGCTGCGGCCGGGCTACGAACGTCCCGCGTGGGTAGGTACGGCCGGCAGCCTGAATGGGCCGGGTCGCGATGGCCAGCTTGAAGCCCTCGGCCTCGAGCGCGATTGCAAGCCGAGCGGCACCGGGCTGCTCGTTGGAGAAGACGTATGCGGTCGCGGCCCGCGCCGGCGCCGGCGGCGCCGGCGGCACCGTGTCGGTCACCGCGTCGCCGCCCGCGCCGGCGTCTTCGGTCCAGTACGCGTCGAGATTGAACGACAACGGCAACGACCACGCCGTAATGTCGTAGAAGCCGTAGTCCTCTTTGTCGGCATCTTCGCCGCGGCGCCGGTTGCGCTGAAATTTGGCGACCTCACGATCGACGAAGGTGCGCTGTAGCTCCGCCTCCGGCTCGAGCAACGTCTTGGCGATGCGGCGTTGCGGCTGATTCAAATCGATGACATAGCTTCCCGCCGGGAATGAGCGTGCCGTTCCCGGGCGGCGGGGACTCAGATAACTGTGGGCGGCGCGTGAGGCGAGCGGCTGGCGCAGTCGCGTGACTTCGATGCCGTTGCGCAGCAGCAGTCCGACGACGTGCATCGCCGACTGCGGATCGTTGCCGGGAACGATCACCACGCGCTTGAGACGATCCGTCGCTGCTTCCGTCATGGCCGAGCGGCGAAATTCGTAGTAGTCCTGCAGCCGGCTCTGGCGGTTTTTGGCGGTCGTCTCGAGCGTCGCGAGCGAGGCGACGAAGTGGTGGGCGATGCCGTCGCGAAACGTGGTGATCGAGCCGTCGTCGCGGCGCTTGCGGAACTCCGGCCCTCCGTCCGTCTCGTACGTCATCCCAGTGGCGCCCTGGAAGGTGGACCATTCGTCCCAGTAGCCGACGTAGAAGAAGTCGAAGATGCCCCGCACGAAATACTGCCAGCCGTACTTGTCGAAGGCCGCCGCATTGCCCCTGCCGTACGTGTCGAACCACTTCGTCGTCTGAGCCGGCAGGTTCATGTTCACCGCCTGCGCGACCGGCGGGAAGAAGAAGTTCGGGGTCGTCGAGTGATGGTCCACGAACACCTGCGGATGCCAGCGCAAAATCCCATCCATCATGGCGCGCACTTCCGGCTGGCTCTGCGCCACGAGATCGCGGTTCATGTCGAAGCGGAAATGGCTGTAGCGCCCCGTGATGCTCCACGGCTCGTTCTGCTCGAACGCCCAGGGATGATCGGCGCCCACGGCCACCGAGTTGTACCAGGCGGAGAACCGCTCGTGGCCATCGGGATTGGCCGATGGATTGAGCACGACGACCACCGACTTGAGAATCTCGAGCGTCTGCGGCTCGTCGGACGCGGCCAGCTGGTAGGCGACCTGCATCGCGGCCTCGAAACCGGCCGGCTCGTCACCGTGCACCGAGTACTGGAATAGCGCGATCGCCGGCGACTGCGCCGCAATCGTCGCGGCCTGTGCGGGCGATGTTTTGCGCGGGTCAGCCAGCGATCCAATCTGGGCTCTGATCTGATCGAGCTTGGCGAGGTTTGCGGGATCGGAGATGATCAGGGCCCGGATCGGCCTGTATTCCGTCGTCCTGCCCCAGGTCTCAATGCGCACGCGATCACTCGCCGTCGCCACGAGGGTGTCGAGATAGTGTTGCATCACTGCGTACATCGTGTGCTGGTCGCCGGCCGCGTATCCGGTAATCGCCTCGGGGCGGGGGACCGCGGCCCGATAGGGGCCGCGGGAGTAGAAGTCGAACGGCTCCTGGGCAGCAAGAGGGCCCACCAGGACCAACGCGACGAGGAGAGCCGGGCGCATGACAGTCCTTCAGAACGAATGTTGGCCGAGCCCACCCTTCAGGGTGGGAATGGACAGAGCCCACCCTGGAGGGTGGAGACTACCGACGCCGCGCTGCCGGTAGCGCTTGGTCGAAAGAAGCGAACTCGAAGGGCTTGGGAACGCAAGGCCGGCCGGTGCCGTCGAGGAAACGCTTCATCTGCTCGTTCACGAGGTCGCCGGTCGTGAAAATCACTCGCTCCGCGTGGCCGGGGTCGCCGCTGCGGAGTCGCTCGTACAGTTGCTCACCGGAAAGGTCGGGCATGCGCATGTCTACGATGACGGCATCGTATTTCGCGTCGCGCAGGCGCACGAGGGCATCCTCGCCGCTGGCCGTCGTTTCGACGTGATGCCCGCGACCCGCCAGGTACCGCTGCAGCGAGACGCGCACGGATGCCTCGTCGTCTACGACCAGGACCCGAAGGCTGTCGTTCCCGCTCGCCGCCTGCACGTGTGTGATCGCCGGCATTTCTCCCGACGTCCGTGCTTGGATGATCGGCAGCTCCACGATAAAGCGCGCCCCGCTCGACGCCACGTTCTCGGCCCAGATCCGGCCCTCGTGCTCGCGCACGATGCCGAGGGAGATCGAGAGGCCGAGCCCCGTGCCCGAGCCGGTCGGCTTGGTCGTGAAGAACGGATTGAAGATCCGCTCGATGAGGTTCGCCGGTATGCCGCCGCCGGTATCCTCGACCTCGATGCGAACCGCCTCGCCGTTGCGGCGCGTGCGGACGGTCAACCGGTGGTGGTGGCCGTCGCGCTGCTCCATCGCCTGCTCGGCGTTCGTGATGAGGTTGAGGAAGACCTGCTGCAGCTGGTGCGCGTCCGCCATCGTGTCGGCGAGGCTGTCGTCGTACTCGCGGCGCACGTCAATGCCGCGCACCCGGAGCTCATAGCCGCGCAGCTCCAGCGTGTCGTCGAGCACCTGGTTGATCGAGGTCGGGACCTTCTCGGCTTTGTGCTGGCGCGCAAACGTCAGCAGGTTCTGCACGATGCGGCTGGCGCGGCGGGCTTCGCTGTAAATCGTCTCCGCCGCCGTGCGCTGGTCGGGCGGGAATTTCTTCTCCGCCAGCAGCAGCTGGGCGAACGCCGAGATACCGGCCAGCGGGTTGTTGAGCTCGTGCGCGACGCCGGAGACGAGCTGCCCGATCGCGGACATCTTCTCCGACTGGATGAGCTGTTCCTGGAGCATCTTCTGGTCGGTGACGTCGCGAATGAGGCAGAGCACTTCCTCGTCCTTCTGCGGCGTCGAGTAGGTGATCGAGATGGTGCGGACTTCGCCGTCCTTGCGGTAGAACTGCGAGTCGAACAGCCCGGTCTCGCCGGCCAGTGCCTGCTGGAAGTGGCCGAGCGCCTTTGGCAGGTCGTCGTCGGGGAGCATGGGCGCGAACCACTGCCCGACCAGCTCCTCGCGCTTGTAGCCTGAGATGTTTTCCGCGGCGTGGTTCACGGTGGTGAAGCGGCCATTCGCGTCGAGCGTCACGATCGCGTCGGACGCGGATTCGACGAGGTGGCGGTAGCGGGCCTCGGAGCGCGCCAGTGTTTCTTGAGCGCGTTTCGGATCGGTGACGTCCCGCAGCGTGGCGACCGTGCCGATCAATTCACCGTCGACCCGGAAGGGTCCGCTCGACACCGCCACGTCGCGCTCTTCTTTCGTGCGGTGATTGAGGACGCGTGTTTCGTAGCGCTGTGGCTCACCGGCGAGGACCTTGTCCTCGCGTGCGGCGACGTGGTTGCGCTCACTCGGAGAGACCTGATCGGCTATGGCCTGCCCGACGATATCGGTGACGGTCCAGCCCAGCAGCTCGGCACCGGCTTCATTCGCGGCCAGCACTCGCCGGTCTGTCCCCGTCACCACCATCGCGTCCGGTAGGGCGGCCACGATGTCCGCTGCCGCCTGCAGCAGATCGAGCCGCGCGCGCTTCGGCGGAGCGGTGGTAGGGCGGGTAACCCGCGCGGGCGAAACGCGGCGAGCCTTACTCACGCGTAATAAGAAGCCTCCATCGAGTGTTTCATCAGCTTGAGACTATCGAGCGCGACCTTCGTGACTTGCTCGGGCGTGTCGGTACCCCGTTTCACGCAGTCCTTGATGATCTCGAGCGCATGGATGGGGTGCTCATCGTCGTACTTCGCGTGTTCCTCGAGCCACCAGCGGCCCCGCGGCCCGATCCTCTCGTTCTTGGCGAGGCCCCGTAGCGCCTTCTCGGAAATCTTCTGGGCGACACCCTCGACGGCATAATTCGTCGCCGACACCGCCTGCCCGAACTCCGCGTTGCGGCACATCTCGGTCAGGTAGGCGTGGAATTTCTTGACCTCCGGAAGCATCGGCTCGGGCTCCTGGAACCGCTTCTTGTGAACGTTGAAACCGTCGCCCATGGCACGCCACATCGCGTCGTGGCGCCGCTCCACCCGGATGTTGTCGGTGAAAAACGACTTTCCCATGGACGGTGAGCGGTCCAGCAGCACCTGCAGCCATTGTGGGAAGTCACGGATAATGGGATAGAAGGCGACGAGGAAGTTCTGGATCTGCCCATCGACGAGCTGGTTCTCAGAAGCATCAACGATGACTGGCGTGTCGAGGATAGCCTGACGGTTAGGCTCTAGGGTGGCGTCCAGCTCCGCCACCCAGGTGGGGTGGGGCGTCACTTGCACAGCCATTGCTGCTCCTCTCCGAGGGCGCGGGGGGGGCCTGAAGCACGGGTCCGGCGTGGGTGGAATGTATGAATGGGACCACAACATGCAAGCTCAAGCCGGATCGTGACTTGGCACACAACGTTAGGACGATGGGGTTGACAAGATATATCGTCCAAGAATATCGTGGCGTAACATCTAACATGAGGCGGAGATGGGCGGGAAGTTCGGCTGGGAGGGGTTCGGTTTTGCGTTCGGTCCGCGCGCGTGGGGGTTCCGCGCCGGTCGCGGCGGGCATCGCAGGCGGCAGTGGTTCGGCGCCGGCGACATGAAGTACGTCATCCTGAAGCTGTTGCGGGACAAGCCACGTCACGGCTACGAAGTCATGAAGGAGTTGGAGGAGCGGATGCACGGGTGCTATTCCCCATCGCCTGGCACCGTTTATCCCACGCTGCAATGGCTCGAGGACGAAGGTCTCGTGGTGGGGCGTGACGTCGACGGCAAGAAGGTCTACGAAATCACCGACACAGGACGGACTTTTTTGGACGAGAACAAAGACACCGTCGAAGACATCTTCGATCGAGTGCGCGAGACGGTCGAGCGGACCGTGGGTGGCTCGATGGTCGAAGTGAACCGCGCCCTTGGGCAGCTGGTAAAGACGGTTTACCGCACGGGCTGGAAGGCCAGTGACGAAGCGCGCAAGCGCGTCGCCGAAGCGCTCGCCAAGGCTACGGCGGAGATTGAGGCACTAGCAAAAGGTCCTGAAAGTCAAAGCTGAAGTCGGTCGCCGGTGACACGGGGACCATCTTCACCTGATCGATGGATCCATCCGGCTTGAGCGCGAAGCTGACGTAGGCGTCGGCGCGCAGCTCGCGGTCGCGCCACCGCGCGATGAATGTGTCGTACTGGAAGTGCACGAGATCTCCGGTGAGCGATGGTGAGTGGGAGAACCGCATCACCAGCTTGCCGGACTCGAGCGCGATGGTCACATCGCCGTACCAGGCATCACGGTAGGTTCCCGCATACTTCTCGAGTGCCAGCGATGGTCGCGAAGTGCTGTCTCGCTTCGCGACCGCGCTGCGCTCCTCGGCCTGAATCGCGGAATCGCCGCGAGCTTTGACCACCTTGTACGCGGCGGCCCAATCCGTCGGCGCGGCGCCCAGGAAATGATCGAGCAACCGCCAGCTGATTGCCTCGAACGCCTCCCCTGACTCCTGGTTCGTCAGCACGGCGACGCCGAGCTTCTTGTCCGGAATCAGCGATATGCGCGAGACGTAACCGGGCAGCCCACCGGTGTGCCACACCATCTTGGAGCCCCGATAGTCGCGCAGAAAAAACCCGAGCCCATATCCCGTGAAGCTCGCCCTGAGCGCGGCGAGCTCGGCCGGCGGGTTGCCTGGCCGCAACGGCGTCACGACGGACCAGAGATTCCGCGCGGTGTTTTGAGAGAACAGCCGGCCGCTGGCGAGGCGGCCGGAGTCGAGCTGCACGATCATCCATTTCGCGATGTCAGTTGCGCTCGAGTTGATGCCACCCGCCGGGTTGGTATTGTCGCTCGCGAATGGCGCGACGGGCCGCACTGTGCCGTCCACAGGTGCATGCGGCGTCGCGACGTTGCCGCCGGCCGCTGACGCTGAATGACGCACGCTGCTCCCCGTCATCCCAATCTTCGCGAGAATTCTCGACTGGACGAACTCTTCCCACGTCTGGCCGGACACCGTTTCGATCACTTCACCCGCGACCCCGTAGAGCACGTTGTCATAGGCGAATGCGCTGCGGAAACTCGTGGCCGGCTTGATGAAGCGGAGCCGCCTGGCGATCTCCTTGCGGTCGTACGTCGACGTCGGCCACCACAGCAGGTCGCCGGCGCCGAGGCCCAGGCCACTGCGGTGCACGAGCAGGTCGCGGATGGTGAGCTCGCGGGTGACGTACGGATCGTACATCGCGAACCACGGCAGGTAGTCGATCACGGGGGCGTCCCACCGGAGCTTGCCGTCCTCAACCAGGATGCCGAGGGCGGTGGCGGTAAACGCCTTCGTATTCGACGCGATGCCGAAGAGCGTCTTGTCGTCGACGGGAGCAGGATCGCCCAGCTTGCGGACGCCGTAGCCTTTGGCGAGCAGTACGCGGCCATCTTGCACGACGGCGATCGCGAGGCCGGGGACTTCGAAATCGCGCATCACGCGGGCGACGTACGCGTCGAAATCGCGGGGTACGGCAGTCGGTGATCCGGCGCGTTGCGCCGGCAACTCCGCCGCGCCGAGGCTCAGGACGGCCGCCACAAACAGCGCTGGAATGGGTGTGTTCATGAGGCGCACAAAGCTGCCTGCCGCCTTGGTGATGCGGAAGTGTCGCGATGCTGCTCGAACGTTAGAAGAGAATTAACGAAGCCAGACCCAGACCGTGGACTTCGGCGATCGGTTGTCCATCGATATCGCGCACCTCACCGCGTACAGTGCTTATCCCGGTTATCCCGATTGGGCCGGAGGGGAACGGGAAGAAGAACCCATGCGATGACGACGCCGCGGAGGATGTACCGCATTGCAAGTACTACACGTCTAGACCAGGCGTGGTTCTGCGGTCGCGCAACTGCTGTAGCGCACGAGAGACATATACTCGAGTCATCTGCTTGCGCCACGAGAGATCGAAATCGGTGTTGTCCATCGGCTTGGACGGACGGTAGGCCTCCTCCGCGGCTGCGGCGATCGATTCGTCGGAGAGCGCCCCTCCCCTGAGCGCGGTACCCGCCTCCGGAACCTCCTGCGGATAACTGGCGACGCCGCCCAGCACGATGCGGGCATCGGCGACCGTCTTCCGATTCCACTGTATCCAGACCGCGACGCCGAGCACGGGAAAATCAAAGGAGCCGCGACGCCGCAGCTTATGGTAGACGGCGTCCCAGCCGTTCGGCTTTGGGATCCTCACGTCGACCAGGATTTCGTCGGGCTGTTTCGTCAGATAGTTGATCCCGTCGTTGTGATAGAACCGCCCGGCGGGCACCACGCGCTCGCCCTGTGGGCCGAGCAAGCGGTACTCGGCACCGATCGCAACCATCACCGGAGCCACGTCGGACGAGCTGACCGCCCAGCAGCGCGGTGAGGACGGTGCCACCCAGCAGATGTGGCCGTCCTTCTTCATGCAAAAGTCGATTGATTTCCGCCACTCATACGTCTGGTTGTAGTAGTTGCAGCGGGTATCGAGGCAGAGATTGCCGCCGAGCGTGCCCATGTTGCGGAGCAACGGGGTGGAAACGAGCCGAGCGGCGGTGGATACTGCGGCGGTCAGGCGGTCAGGCGGTCGGGCGGTCAGTTCACTCAGCGTGAGACATGCGCCGAGCGTTGTACTTTCGACGCGCCGCAGCTCCGGAATGCCCATCAGCGAGATCACCGTCTTCGGCTCCTGATGGCGGCGCTTCATGTTGGGATAGAGGTCGGTGCCCCCGGCGACGAACATGGCGTCCGGCCCGGCGTCCGCCTTCATCCGAAGCGCGTCAGCGAGTGACTTCGGTTCGAGATAGGTGAAGAAAGGGAGGCGCAGCACTAGTGTGGCCGCTCCGCGGTAATAGCCGGTCGGCCGGGGCTGACTGCCTTTCCGTCCCCACCCTCCCACGGTGTGGGGACTCGCATGGGCTCCGGCCAGGGGATATCCGGAAAGCTCTCCGGACCGTGCCGCCCGGGCTCGCCTTTCTGCTTTTTCCGCAATGCCTTCAGCACCTTCTCGGGGGTGATCGGGACCTCGTCGATCCGCACGCCGACCGCGTCGTAGACCGCATTGGCGACCGCCGGCATCACCGGCAGCAGCGGTCCCTGGCCCACTTCCTTCGCACCAAACGGGCCGTTGGGATCGGGGTCCTCGACCAGATACGTGATGACATCGCACATCTCGAGCGTGGTGGGGCTCTTGTACTCGAGCAAGCTCGGGATCTTGTGCACGACGTTGCGGTTGCCGCGGTACGCCATCTCCTCCATCAGCGCCTCGCCGAGGCCCATGTAGATCGAGCCTTCGACCTGCCCGATGACAGCAGCCGAGTTGATCGAGCGGCCCACATCGTGCGCGATCCAGATCGTCGGGACGCGCACAATGCCTGTCTCGGGATCGACGTCCACTGCGGCGACGCAGGCGCTGTACGAGTACGCCGGCGACGGGCCGACGCCGGCGCCGCGATATTTCCCCGCGCTCATCGGGGGCGTGTAGGAGCCCACGGTCCCAATCGTCCCCTCGGCCGCTTCCGCTGATTGGACGGCTTCCGCAAACGACATCCCGCGTTTGGGATCCTTCGCGTCGTAGACGCGACGCTCCGCGAACGACAGCCGGTCGACCGGGATCTCGAGCTTCTTCGCGGCGTGAACGGCGAGGATCTGCCGTGCTCGCTCGGCCGCCTGCAGCGCGGCGTTGCCGCTCATGAGGGTTACGCGACTCGAGTAGCTGCCGAGATCGACCGGAGTCAAATCGGTGTCGCCAGTGACCACCGCGATATCGAAGGGATCGATGCCAAGCACTTCGGCCACGATGTAGGCGAGAATCGAATCGGACCCCTGCCCGATCTCCGTCGAGCCACAGAAGACCGTGACGCCGCCGCCGCGGTCGCATTTCAGCTGCACGCCCGAATGCGGCATGTTGTTCCAGTAGATCGGCAGGCCGGCGCCGGAGATGTAACTCGAGCACGCGAGCCCCACGCCCCGCCCGCGCGGCAGCTTGCGGAACTTCTGCTTCCACCCCGAACCCTCGACAACTTTCGCGATGCACTTGCCGAGGCCCATCGATCCGACGCGCAGGTAGTTTGCGGTGAGTGAGTTGGCCGGCACGAGCGTCTTGAGACGCAGCTCGGCCGGATCGATTCCGAGCTGCTCGGCGATTTTGTCGATATGCACTTCGAGCGCAAAACGCGGCTGCGGCGTGCCGTGCCCGCGCTTGGGCCCGCAGGGTGCCTTGTTGGTAAACGCGCGCGCCCCCTGGAAGTGATAGCACGGGATGTGGTACGTCACGGTCTGCAGCGCGCCCGTGTAATACGTGCTCGCGACCCCGTACGACCCGTAGGCGCCGCCGTCGAGCAATGACCGGAAATGCATGCCGGTGATCGCACCGTCTTTCTTCACGCCGGTCCGCACCCACATCAGCGTCGGATGACGCCCGCGATGACAGTAGAAGACTTCCTCGCGGGTCAGCGTGATTTTCACGGGCCGTCCCGTGATCATCGCGAGCTTCGCAACCGCGATCTCATGGTTGAAGGGGTCGCTCTTGCCGCCGAAGCCCCCACCGTTGGGAGTTGCGATGACGCGAATGCGCGCCGCTGGCAGCTCCAGAACCTTGGCCAGCGCGCGATGCACGTAGTGGGGCGTTTGCGTCGACGTCCACAGCGTGAGCTTTTGATCCGGCGACCACATCGCGACGGCGGCATGCTGCTCCATCGGGAGGTGCGTACTCCCTTCGAAGAAGAAGAGATCCTCCCGCACCATGTCGCCCTCGGCGATGCCGGCGTTGGCATCGCCGAACTCCAGATCGATGAGTTTGTGGAAGTTGCCGCGGTCGCCGTAGTCGTGAATACGCGGCTCAGGGTGCTCGACAGCTTCCTCGGCTGAAGCGATGGATTTCAGCGGCTCGTAATCGACCCGGATCAGGTCGGTGGCTGCGGTGGCGGCTTCTTCCGTGAGGGCGGCAACGGCTGCGACAGGGTCGCCGATGAACCGAGCTTTGTCGATGCAGAGGGCATGCTCGTCCTGCGACACGGGGAGGATGCCGAACGGAATAGGTAGGTCCTGCCCGACGAGCACCGCCTGAACCCCATCGAGCTTCGCTGCCGCAGATGTGTCGATGGAGACGATACGTGCGTGGGGTTGTGTGCTACGCAGGAGCTTGCAGAATAGCATGCGCGGGAACGCGAGGTCGTCGGCGAATTTCGTCGCGCCAGTAACCTTTGCTGCCGCGTCAACCTTGCGAAGCGCTTTCCCGATCACCCTGCGCTTATCTGCCATATAGCGACTCGGTCGTGGGTTCTGCTTTTTCCCCCCGCATCCGGGCGGCTGCGAGCTCCACCGCCTCGTAGATCTTGATGTAGCCGGTGCAGCGGCAGAGGTTGCCGGCGAGCGCGTCCTTGATCTCTTCACGTGTCGGCTTCGGATTGGCGGCGAGCAGGGCTTCAGCGGCTAGCAGGAAGGCCGGGGTACAGTAGCCGCACTGCGCCGCGCCGAGGTCTGCGAACGTGTCCTGGAGCGGATGGAGTTTGCCGCCCTGCGCCATGCCTTCCACGGTGCGCACCGTGCGGCCGGCGCACGCGAGACCCAGCACGAGGCAGGAAAGCACCGGTGTTCCGTCGAGTAACACCGTGCATGTGCCGCACTCGCCCAGCTCGCAGCCATGCTTCGTTCCTGTCAGCCCGAGATCCTCCCGCAGCACCTCAAGCAGCGTCTTGTGCGGCGCGAACGCGATCTCGGTCGGCTCGCCGTTCACGGCAAGCGCGATCTTGACCTTCGATTCGGAAGTCATGGTCACATCGTAATCTTGATAAGAGGTAGGGGCGGCGCCAGCTTGTTGCCCATGACAAAACTCATTTCACTCGCGGCCGTCGTCTCCATCGTATTGACGTCTCCGCTCGCGGCGCAGGACTACCGGGCCCAGGCCATTCGCATCCTGCGTACTGTGCCTTTGATAGACGGTCACAACGACATCCCCGATGCGGTGCGCGAGCGCGGTGGCCCCGACTCGGTCAACCTCGCCGTGAGCCAGCCGAAGCTGATGACCGACATCCCGCGGCTCCGTGCCGGCCACGTGGGTGGTCAGTTCTGGGCGGCGTATGTGCCGGTGAGCACGATACACGAAGGCGAGCACCCCGCGGTGTATGCATTGGAGCAGATCGACCTGGTGTACCGGCTGTGCGGCAGGTATCCCGCGACCTTCGCGATGGCCCGTACCGCCGCGGACGTCGAGCGGAACTTCAAGGCGGGCAAGATCTCGTGCCTGATCGGCATCGAAGGCGGCCATGCGATCGAGAATTCCCTGGGCGCGCTGCGCGCGTTCGCGCAGCTCGGCGTGCGCTACATGACGCTGACCCATTGGGAGACGATCGACTGGGCCGACGCGGCGACCGACAGCGCGAAACACAACGGGTTGACGACGTTTGGCGAGGCCGTGGTGCGGGAGATGAACCGGGTGGGCATGCTCGTCGATCTCTCGCACGTCTCGGACGCCACGATGATGGATGCGCTGCGTGTGTCGCGCGCGCCGGTGATCTTCTCGCACTCATCCGCCCGCGCGCTCGACAACCACGTGCGCAACGTCCCCGATTCGATTCTCACGCTGCTCGCGAAGAACGGCGGCGTCGTGATGACGAACTTCGCGCCCGACTACGTCTCGGAGTCGCTGCGGGTGTACGACGACAGCCTACAAAAGAGGACGGCGCGGCTGCGCGCGGCGGGGCTGGATTCGGTGGCCGTTCGTGATTCGGTCAATGCCTGGCAGGCTGCGGGCCCAAAAGCGACGCTCGCCCAGGTCGCCGATCACGTCGAATACTTGCGCAAGGTGGCCGGCGTGGATCATGTCGGCATCGGCTCCGACTTCGACGGTATATCCAGCGTCCCGGTCGGACTCCAAGACGTGTCCAAATTCCCCGACCTGGTCGCGGAGCTGCTACGCCGCGGCTGGACCGAGGTTGACGTGAAGAAAGTGGCGGGGCTGAATACGCTGCGGGTGTTGCGGGAGGCTGAGCGAGTCGCGGGGGAGATGCAACGCCAACCGGAACGGTAGACAGTCGCTGTCCGTGGCGCCATGTTTTCACAGGCTCATTCCGCGAGGTCGAGAAGATGAGACGGCCCGCACAAGCAGTGATCGTGCACGGCGTGGTGGGCGGACTCCTCGCTGGACTCGTCGTCGTGCTGTGGTTCCTCGTTGCGGACTCACTGGCAGGGTATCCCTTCCTGACGCCCCGGCTGCTCGCCGGCATGCTCTTGAACAAGGATTTCGTGCACGTCACGCCCGGGCTCGTCGTCGCTTACACCGTGCTGCATTTCGGGGTCTTCGCAATCCTGGGCGTTGGTATGGCGTGGGTGAGCGCGACGTTGGCGGCGCCTGCTCGAGTCCTCCTCGGTCTACTCTTCGGGTTGCTCCTTCAGGAAGTCGTGTTTTACGCCGGCCTCCTTCTGTTTCGGGCGCCGCAGCTGGGTGTGATTCCCTGGCCGCACGTCGTCGGTGCGAATGTCGCCGCCGGGCTGGTGCTCATGGGGTACCTGCACTACGCGGAACACGATCCACGACCCCTGGGGCTTGCTGCTCTCCATGCGCCGCCCGTCGTGTCGCGCGGCGTGATCAACGGGCTCATTGGAGCGGCCGTTGTCGCCGCCTGGTTCTTCATCCTGGATCTCGTTAGGGGCACTCCGTTTCGTACGCCCGCGGCGCTTGCCTCCGCGCTGTTGATCGGTGGTGCCGGACCGGGAGACATCGTTGTCACGTTCGGCCTGGTCGCGGCGTACACGGTCGTGCACATCGTCGCCTTCGCGATTGCCGGAGTGGTTTTCGTTGCGTTGGCGGAGCAGGCCGAGCGCGCTCCCGCGATGAGCTTGCTCGTGTTACTCACCGCGATTCTGCTCGATGGCCTGGTTCTCGCTACGTTGGGTGTAGGCGCCCAATGGGTTCTGGGGACGATCGGATCGTGGTCGGTAGTCGTTGCGAACTTCCTCGCCGTGCTGGCGATGGGCTGGCACGTATGGCGGACTCACCCTCTGCTACAACACCGGCTGCTGGAGGAACACCCACAGCTGCACGTTTAGGGTGATTGACCGATTGCGGATTCCCGAAGCCGAGCCTGCCTCGCATCGCGCATGACCTCGCTCGCCTCGTGAGCGACGTCACGCCCGCGCCGTATCAGAACGCGCGTTCCAGCCCCAGCGCGACACCGCCGCGGGTCAGAATCGGCTGCGAATGCGTATACGTGGCATCGAGCCGCAGCTTCAAGCCGTTGGGCACGGTGTACCGAAATCCCGCTCCCGCGCTCCACGTGTCGAGCGACTGGATGGCTGTGCCGTTGAAAAAACTCTCCTGGCCACCGGACGCGAGAATGGACACCGCCGTCCGCGCGCCGACCGCGCGCAGCGCTTGCAGCGATATCGCGAGATCGGTTTCCTGGGTCGGGCTATGCGAGATGAAGCCGCGTACGTTCCACGTCATCCGCGTCGACTCGATGGTCGCGTGCGGCATGAACATGTCGACGGGGCCGACCGGATAGTTCCAATGCCGATACCCCGCGCCGACAGAAGCCCGCCGGGCAACGAGTCCCGCGACATCGGCTTCCCAGGTGTTCGACGGCAGGAAGACCGGCTGGTGCGCCGTGCCCGCCTCGCCCGTGATCCACAGTTTCTGCCCGGGATGCCAGACGCCACCGATGCGCTCGGTGACATCGACCTCCCCAAACCGGCCGACAACCTCGACGGCGGCCCATCCCCCATGCCCCTGCGGCGACATGACCGTAAGCTGCGCGCCCAACGTGGACCAATCCTGGCTGTCGGTCACCTTCTCGTACGAGCTCCAGGCGCCGACGCGAAGATTCTGTCCCCGGCACGGCGCGGCGAGACACACCGCGAGCAGCGCCGCGATGCTCGTCTTGCCGAAGCCCTTGCGCGTCATGTCGCCCCACACCTGGGTGCGGCGCCACACGCTGACGAAGGCTTTGAGGCGCCACCACACCGTGCATTGCCGGAAGCCGAAGTTTTCCAGTCCTGCGAAGAGCAGCAACCGGAATAGATCGCCAAAGCGCCGATAGCGACGGAAACTCACTTCCTCCAGCACGACGGCCCAGATCGAGAGCAGCATCCCGTAGCCCCAGGCGACCAGCACGAACAGCAGCGCGAACGAGACGTTCACCATGCCGAAGGCCAATCCGACAGCGGTGATCACGTAGCCGAGCAGCTCGATGAGCGGCGCCAGCATTTCGCCGAACGCGAAGAACGGCATCGCGAACAGGCCGACGCGGCCGTAGCGGGGATTGAACAACATCGTCTTGTACCGCCACATCGCGGCGATCAGACCGCGATGCCAGCGCTCCCGCTGGCGTGACAGTACGGCCATCGATTCGGGGACCTCGGTCCAGGCGACGGGATCGGGAATGAACGGCATTTCGTACTTGATCCCGTTGAGCCGCAGATAGCGGTGCATGCGGACGACCAGGTCGAGGTCCTCGACAATGCTCGAGGTTTGATAGCCGCCGACCGCCATCACGTACTCCTTGCGAAACAGCCCGAACGCCCCCGAGATGATGAGATTGCCGCCGAGGCGGTTCCATCCCAGGCGCCCGAACAGAAACGCGCGCAGATACTCGACCACCTGGATTCCCGGGAGCAGCTTGGTCGGCACGCGCGCGTCAGTCACACGGCCGTCTTTCACCGTGCAGTTGTTCGCGACGCGGACGGTGCCCCCGACCGCGGCGATTTCACGACCCAGCAGGAACGGCCGCGTGAGGCGCAGCAGCGCGTCGGGCTCGATCAGCGTGTCGGCATCGATGGCGATGACGAGCGGGAAGCGGCTGGCGTTGATGGCGGCGTTCAGGGAATCGGCCTTCCCGCCGTTTTCCTTGTCGAGCACCAGCAGGCGCGAGCGCGACCGCGAGCGGTACAGCGCGCGGAGCGGCTGTGTGGGAATCGTTTCCGGATAGATGCGCGGGATCTCGTACAAATCGAACGCTTCACGCAGCCGCTCGATCGTATCGTCCTTCGAGCCGTCGTTCACGACGACGACTTCGTAGTTGCGATACTCGAGCGTGAGAATCGCGGTGACACTCGCCTCGATCGTTGCAGACTCGTTGTACGCCGGCACGAGGATCGTAATCGGCGGCAGCGCATCGCTCTGCATGAGACGCTGGAAGTCCTCGTCTTCGGCGAGGCGCGTTTGCTCCCAGATCTCGGGGATCGAGAGCAGCAGCAGCAGCGCATAGAACGAGTTGAGGACGAGGAAATACACCAGAATGGTGACATCCGTCGTCCCAATCACCGGGGCGAGCGTGCTCATGCTGCAAACTCCGCGAGCGCCTGCGCCGGTAATCCCAGCACCATCTTGGCCGTCGCGCGGGCGTACGGGTCGCTCCCGACTTCGGCCTCGAGCAGCGCGTTCCGGCCCACTGCCGCGAAGCGCATCAACGCGAGCGCCGCGCGCAGCCGGACCCACCAGACATCGTCCCGCAGCGCGGCTTTCACGAGGGGGAGTGTGTTGACGTCGCCGATCATCCCCAGCGAGCGCGCCGCCTGCGCCCGGACGGGCCAGGAGCCGTCAGCGATCAGCCGCGTGAGCGCCGCCACGGACTCCCGGTGCGGGAAGGTGCCCAGCGAGCGCGCCGCCTGGACGCGAACTTCCGGATTGGGGTGATCGGCCAGCGCCGTGAGGCGCTCGCGCAGCGCCGGCTCACCGAGCCGTGCCGCGAACTCGGCGAGCCGCGCCAGTCCAGGGTCTTCGCTGCGGCGCAGTCGCTTCTGCAGATGCTCGACGACGACAGGCCGGGAGCGCAGCAACATGGCTGCGTAATACGCCTGAACCGTTGGCGCGAGCTTGGGGAGACGCTCCAAGGCCGTCAGCGTCAGCGCTGTGTTCTCCATGCGCTCGAGGCAGGCGACGGCGGCGACGTGCACCGCCGGGTGCGGGTCATTGATGAGGCGCGTGAGCCGGGCGGCGTCCTGCGGCATCGCCGCAACGCTGAGAAAGCGGGCGCACTCGAGCCGCTTCCACCACCGCGCGGAGCTGCTGTTGCTGCGCACCAGACGCGCCCACCAGTTGTGCTCGAGGGCGAGCGCCAGCTGGCGCCAGCGCTCGCCCGGGACGCGCGCGGACCATTTGACGAGCGCATCGATCGCGAGCGGCACGGGAAGCCGGGACAGGCCGACGAGCACCCCCGCAAGCGGAGCGGTGCCGGCCGCCCAGCGACGCATCGAGGCATCGACCGCCTCACGCCGTGGATTGAGCCGGGTGCTGCGTCGCACCCGGAACCAGCGGTTCAGCACGATGAGGACGATGAGCGCGCCGAGCAGGCCGCCCTGCACGATCGCCACCACGATGAGGAACTGTCGGGGCGACGCGATCATCTGCCCACCCACCGCCGGATTTTTTCGAGCGCGACACGCAGGCTCATGGGCTTGACCATGTAGTCCAACGCCCCTGCCTCGAGGCCGCGCAGCTGCTCGGACTCACTGCCATGCACGGTCGTGAAGACCACGCGAAACTTGCCTGGGCACTCCTCCTTGAGCGCTTCGAAGATCGAATAGCCGTCGAGCGCCGGCAGATCGACGTCCAGCAGCAACAGCGGCGTCTGCCCGTGCGTCTCCAGCTCGCGGAGGGCGTCCAACGCCTCGCGGCCGTTGCGGTAGTGCACGAAGCGATAGCCGCGCGCCTCCAGCCCGAACGTCAGCAGCTCCGCCAGCGTGGGATCGTCCTCGACGACGATCACTTCGGGGACGTCGGCTGCCGGCAGGTCGGGAGAGGCCGGTGGAGGAGCCGGAGCGATGTCGATCCGCGGCGGCGCGCCCTGCTTCGTGAACAACGCGGCCGCGAGACGACGCACGAACGCGCGGGCTTCCTGCCCGCGATTTCCGGCGCTGCCATTGCCAGGGTGCTCGAGCC
Organism: Gemmatimonadota bacterium; assembly: GCA_003221895.1. Taxonomy (GTDB): domain Bacteria; phylum Gemmatimonadota; class Gemmatimonadetes; order Gemmatimonadales; family GWC2-71-9; genus 20CM-2-65-7. Next base: position 58,364 of record QHUJ01000121.1, read on the forward strand.
ATTGCGTGGTGGCTGCCTCGAGCTCTGCCGCGACGACGCTTGCCTGGGGAAATCCGAACGAACCAGCCGAGCCGCGCAGCCGATGGGCATCGCGGCGCAGTGCTTCTATCGCAGCCGTGTCGTCGCCCGCGGCGACGAGCCGTTCGGCTAGTTCGGCGATCGCCCCGAGCTGGTCGCGGGCTCCCTGCAGGTATTCGTCCCGTGCGCCGGGGGGAAGCCCGAAGTCGTCGACTCCTCCCCCTCCCTGGTTCACGGGCACCAAGATATAACTAGCTTGTGTTTGGACCTAATGAACGAGCCCGAAGTAGGCCTCTGTGCGACCTGTCGTTGGGTGCAAGTCGTAAAGAACCGGCGCGGCTCGGTGTTCTACCGCTGCACGCGCGCCGAGACTGACGCGCGGTTCGTCCGCTACCCGCCGCTTCCGATGTTGCGCTGCCCGGGCTACGAGCACCAAACGGATGACCAATCCTCGAACCGGGGGAGGGGGGGCCCCTAGAGCGCGCCAGGCCCGCCCCACTCGGTCCCTGGGCGAATTCCGTGCCGACGAGCAGGGGTGCTCACGCTGGTGATTTTGAGCACGGTTGTGACTTTCCTCACTTGCAGAACGCTCAGCCGTTTCTCACTTTGAACCGCCGCTCAGCTATCTCCTTGGCCGAAAGGGACTTCGTGCAGCGATTTTTGCTGAAGTATTTCGAGCGCATCCTCGTGCTGCTGCTCGTTGCTTCCTTGCTGGTGATCAACCGCCTCATCGACCAGAAACTCGCCTTTCTCAGCTTCTACTATCTGCCGGTGATCCTTGCGGGTTTCTTTGGCGGGCGGCGCTTTGCGGTCGGATCGGCGGTGTTCATCGCCGCGCTCACGCTTTTCTTCCAGGCGATCGAAGGCTTCGGCATGGAAGCCGGGCTGACGCCGGACTCCATGCTGACGCTGGTGCCCTGGGCCGGGTTCCTGATCCTCACCGGATACGTGGTTGGTGGGCTCGCGGAGCAGCGCGCCGCCCGGTTGGCGGATCTCAAGAACGCGTATCTCGCGACCCTCGAGATGCTCACCTTTCACATCGAATCGACCGAGCGGCATCAGGAAGGTCATTCGACGCGCGTCGCCCAATTGGCCGGCGAGATGGGCGCCGAGCTCAAGCTGCCGGAGAGCGAGCTGGAGAACCTGCGGATCGCCGCGCTCCTGCATGAGGTGGGGATCGCCGATCACCGTCTGCTGCGGCTCCTGTCGCGCTCGGTGACTGACGAGACCGTTGCGGTGGCACGCGCCCTGCGCGGCGCCGCTGAGATCATCGCGGAATACTCGCACTACTATGAGATCGTGGGCGACGATTGGGACATCGAGGCGCTGCCGATGGCGACGCCGGTGAAGGTGCTGGCCGTCGCCGACGCATTCGAGACGCTTCAGATGGCGACGCCGGTACGGCCGGCGTTTACGCGGTGGAGCGCGCTCGAGGAAGTGGAGAAAGGCGCAGGAAGGACGTTTGCGCGTGAAGCGGTGCGGGCGCTCCGTGTCGTGGCCGGCCGCCCCGAAGTGGCAGCCCCAGCCAAAGCGCTGAAGGTGGTCTAGGGTGTGTCGTGCGGGGCGTTCCGGCCGCTCGCCACTCCACCGGCGACACCCACACCCAACGCGAGGGCAGTCGCAACGGTCACAACCGGCAGGAAAGCAATCGGAAGCGCCACGGCCGCGGCGGCGGCACCGGCAATCAGCGGAGCAGAGGGTTTCTTGACGGCGTCAACATAGCGCAGACGGCGCCGCACGAAGTCGCGAGAGACAACGAAGCCGCCGACGAGCGCGGCGGCCGTCACAATCAGTCCCAGCATGATGTTCTCCTGTAGGTACTGCGCTGTACGGAACTTGTCGAACTTGCGTTTCAGGCGCTACCAGCGAATCGCCGCGCTCCCCCACGTAAATCCCGACCCAAACGCCGTCAGCACGAGCAGGTCACCGTGCTTGAGACGCCCTTCGGCGAGCGCCTCGTCCAGCGCGATCGGAATCGACGCCGCCGTCGTGTTGCCGTACTTCTGGATGTTGCTGTACACCTGATCGTCTCGCAGGCCCGTCGCCTTCTGCACCATTTCGATGATGCGCTGGTTCGCCTGATGGGGAACGAGCAGCGTGATGTCGGCGGGGGCGAGACCATTCGCTTTCAGCGCGATCGCAACGGACTCGGGCATCTTCACGGACGCGAACTTGAAGACGTCGCGTCCTTCCATCACCGCGCGATGCAGCCCCTGCTCGAGCATCGCGACACTGACGTACGGGTCGTGCGCCAGGCCGGGCCCGTCGACCCACAGCTTCTCGGCGTAGCGCCCGTCGGCGAAGATGTGCGTCGACAGCACGCCGCGGCCGTCATCGTCGACCGGCGCCAGCACCGCGGCGCCCGCGCCGTCGCCGAACAGGACCGCGGTGTCACGGCCGCGGGTCGTCTTGTCGAGCCCGCGCGAGTGCACTTCGGCGCCAACCAGCAGGATGCATTTGTACTGCCCGGTGCGGATCCAGGCGTCGGCAATTGACAGGCCGTAGATGAATCCGCTGCATTGATTGCGCACGTCCACAGCGGGAATGTCGGTGAGCCCAAGCTCGCGTTGCAGGAAGACGCCGTTGCCGGGCTCGAAATGGTCGGGCGTGCAGGTGCAGTAGATGATGCAGTCGAGATCCTTCGGCTCGAGGCCGGCCTTGTCGAGCGCCTTCTGTGAGGCGGCGCGGGCGAGCCCGACGCCCGTGTCCCCCCGGTCGACCCAGTAGCGTGTCTTGATCCCGCTGCGCTGAACGATCCACTCATCCGACGTGTCCATGATCTTGGCGAGGTCGTCGTTGGTGACGAGACGCGCCGGAACGTGGAACCCCGTCGACAGGAATGCGGTGCGCGGCATGCGTTGACGCTCGAGAAAGGTTGCGGGTGATTCCGAAGGCCCCAAGATTAGCTCATGGATCTCACCGTCACCAGAGAACAATACGACGCCATCCGCACTGCCAAACACCTTCCGGACGTGCTCAAGAAAGCGTTGGAGAAGGCCGGCACCGCGGCCAACGGCCTCGTGTTGCATCTGACCTACGAGGAGGCCACCGCGCTCAACGAGCTCGCAGCCTGGAACGTGCACACGGACGATGCGGGCAACGTCACACCCCAATCGCAGGTCTTCGACGATCTTGTACGAGCCATCCTCACACACCCCGAGTATTGAAATGCGACTGCGTGTACTCATCGTTCTCAGTCTGTCCGCGTCCCTCTTCCCGCTTCCCGCATTCGCGCAACAGCGGGCTATCAGGTTCGAGGACTACATCGCCCTCAAATCCGTGAGCGATCCCCAGCTATCGCCGGACGGCAAGTGGGTCGCGTATACCGTCGCGACGCCGTCGCTCGAAGACAACCGCAACGTGTCACGCGTATGGGTTGCCGAAGTCGCAACGGGCAAGTCGCGCCAGCAGACGGGTGGGCCGGGCTCCGACCGCCAGCCCCGCTGGTCGCCCGACGGCAAGACGCTGGCGTTCATTTCGACGCGCGACAGCGGTGCGCAAGTCTGGGTACTCCCCATCGCGGGCGGCGACGCGCGGAAGGTGTCACACCTCGCGGACGGCGCGTCTGATCCGCTCTGGCTGCCCGATGGATCGGGACTGCTGGTGGTGAGCGACATCAAGTGGCCGCTCAATCAGGAAATCGATCAGCGCAATGGGAACTATCCGACCGAGGCGCGCATCTGGACCGGCCTCATGTGGCGGCACTGGGACGATTTCCGCGCGGGGAAGCGGCAGCACCTGTTCCGAGTCGATCTGGCGAGCGGCACGGCGACGGATCTGACGCCGGTCGATCACGATGCGCCTACGATCGCCACGGGCGGCGATGGTGACGTCGCAGTCTCGCCGGATGGCCGCGAGACTGTGGTGGCAATGCACGGCGACACCACCGTGGCCGACAACACGAACGTGGACCTCTTCGTGGTCGGCAGTGGTGGGAAGCTGCGGCCCATCACCACGAATGCCGGCGCCGACAACACGCCGCGGTATTCGCCGGACGGAAAGTGGCTGGCATATCTGTCAATGGAGAGAGCGGGATTCGAGGCCGATCGCCTGCGGCTCATGCTGCTCGCCCGGGCGGGCGGGACGGGCGACGGACGCCCTGTTGAAGCCACGTCGGGTTGGGATTTGTCGGTAGGATCGTACACATGGTGTCCCAATTCGAAATGCATCTACGCGGTCGTCGAGGAACGGGGACGGGACAACATCTATCGCATCGACGTTCCCGGATACAAGCGGACGCGCGTTGTCTCTGGTGGCGTGAATACAGGCGTGCAAGTCGGGCCCGACAACCGCACGCTCGCCTATCTGCATCAAAGCAACACGCAACCACCCGAAGTCTGGGTAGCCGGCAGCTCACCCAAGGCCCTTACGCATCACACGGACTCTGCCGTCGCGACGCTCGACTTGCCGCCGCTCGAGGCATTCGGATTCGTCGGCGCACTCGGCGATTCGGTCTTCGGGTGGACGCAGAAACCGCCTGGATTCGATCCGTCGAAGAAGTATCCCGTGGTGTATCTGATTCACGGGGGGCCGCAGGGCGCGTGGACCGATTACTGGGGCGCCCGGTGGAATTACCAGATGTTCGCGGCGCGCGGCTGGGTCGTCGCCGCCGTGAACTTCCACGGCTCGACCGGCTACGGCCAGAAATTCACTGACGCGATCTCGCAGCACTGGGGCGACTATCCGTACGAAGATCTCATGAAGGGCCTCGACGTCGTCGCCCGGCTCCCGTACGTGGACTCGACGCGCATGGGCGCCGCGGGCGCGTCGTACGGCGGATACATGGTGTACTGGATCGCCGGCCACACCAACCGCTTCAAGGTGCTCGTGGACCACGACGGCGTGTTCAATGCTCAGAGTATGGCGGGCAGTACCGAAGAGTTGTGGTTCACCGACTGGGAGTTCGGCGGCCCGCTATACTCGAAGCCCGAGCTCTACGACAAGTGGTCGCCGGCGAATCACGTGAGCGACTGGAAGACGCCCATGCTGATCGTGCATAGCCAGCTCGATTATCGGGTCGATCTCTCGGAGGGCTACCAGGCGTTCACGGCTGCGAAGCGGATGGGTGTCGAAGCGAAATTCCTGTACTTCCCCGATGAAGGGCACTGGGTGTTGCGCCCACGCAATCGCCGCATCTGGTGGGGGACGGTCCTCGATTGGCTGGAGGTGCACCTCAATGAAAGCCCTCACCCGTAACACGCTGTTGTCGTTGCCGCTCGCGCTCCTGATAGCAGGGGCGTTGCCTGGTCAAGGATGGGACTTCCTGGACGCGTTCACGCTCGCGTTCTGCTTCACGTACGTCGGTCACTGGGTGGAAGTGTGGCTGCTGAAAATCCCCGGCATCGAAACGCCGGGTGGAAAATTCGTCCGCGTGCTGGGGTGGTTTGCGGGCGGACTGTGGTGCTATGTCGTTGCCCGCTGGGCGCTGCACGCGATGGGGCGCGATACGACGCAGCTACCCGCGCTCATCTGGGGAGGCCTGTTATTTGTAGCGCTCGAGTTTGTCGTTCATGGAGTGCTGCAGGCGTCTGGGAAGCCAAACTTCTATAGCGGACAGCTTCAAGAGGCCAGGTACCAGTAGAGTTGCCCAGACGGCGAAGTGGCTCCACTTCGCCGTCTGGGCAACTTCGCAACTACTCTAAGGGCTTGGAGCTTGTGACTTAGTCCAGATGTTGTTGCCCCGTCTTATATCCGGAAAGTTCTTATCGGGATCGACTTCTACTTTCACCAGATCCTTCGCGAAAGCCCGCACGTACCTAAAGTGACTCCCCTCAAACCAAACCTCTACCGGAAGGCGAGCATTCTCCGTGCTGCCGTCGGTGAAGGTCACCCGGAGGTCGACCGGCATCGGCAGACCACCCGGACTCGAGAGGAAAATCGTCGTGAGCGTAGTGCCCGAGGAATCACGCTGCGTGCGCACCGAGTCCACCGCCTGATCCACCACGTCGGTGCGCAGGAACCAGCCGCGCCAGAAGTAGGACAGATCCTCCCCGACGCCGTCCTCCATCGAGCGGAAGAAATCGGCGGGTGTGGGATGCTTGAAGGCCCAGCGCCGGATGTATTCGCGGAAGGCTGGATCGAACCGTGTCGAATCGAGGATCGCATGACGCAGCAGGTACAGCCCGGTCGCGGGTTTGCTGTACGCCACGGCGCCCAGGAGGTCGGGCGTAACGCGGTCGGCCGGCGTGATGCCAGGCTCGTCGCGGCCGGTCGCGGCGAACTGCGCCCACGACTCGGCCTGGCCGCGGCCGCGCAGCCCTTGCTGCTCAGGGAAGTAGGCCCGGGCCGAATAGATATTGATGAAGGTGTTGAACCCCTCGTCCATCCACGCGTAGAGCCGCTCGTTGTTGCCCACGACCATCGGGAACCATTGGTGGCCGAGCTCGTGCGTCGTCACTCCGAATAATCCTTCGCGACTGCGCCGGTTGGCGCAGAACACCATCATCGGATATTCCATCCCCCCCACCGGGCCATTCACATTGATCGCGGTCGGATAGGGGTACTGGAACCATTTCTCCGAGTAATGCTTGATCGAGTGCCGCACCATTTTCGTCGATTCGCGCCAGATCGAATCGGCGACGGGCGGATAGAACGATTGCATCAGGATCCCGTTCCAGCCGCTCGCATCCCAGATGAAGTTGGGCGCCGCCGCCCAGGCGACGTCGCGCACGTTCTTGGCCGAGAAGCGCCACGTCATTGTGGGGCTGGGTCCCGCCGGTCGTGTCGCGGCCTGGCCCACTTCATTCTTCGCAATGATGGCGACCGTGGAATCGGAGCCCAGCGCCTGCGCGAGCCGCGCGCGCTGCGCGGCGGTCAGCACCTCGAGCGGGTTGGTCAATCGTCCTGTCCCGGCCACGATGAAGCCGCGCGGCACGGTGATGGCGAAATCGATGTCGCCGTACTCGAGATAGAACTCGCCCTGGCCGAGGTATTGCTCGCTGTTCCAGCCGCGCACGTCGTCGTAGACGGCCATGCGCGGGTACCATTGCGCGATCTCGTACAACCAGCCCTGCGGGAACTGCTCGCGGCCCATGCGATCGGCGCCGTGCTCGGGGACCTGGAACGAGTAGCCGATCTCGAAGGACGTGACGCCGCCCGGGGGGAGCGGGCGATCGAGCTCCACGCGCATGATGGTGCCGTTTTCGAATGTGCGGAGGGCGGTCCGCGTCGCAGCCTTGCCGGTGGATTGGCGAACCGCCTCGACACGATCGAGCACGAACCCGCCTTTGAATCCGCGCGCGGCGAACCGGGCATCGGGTGGGTTCAACACAGCGCCGCGGCTGTCGTCGCGAAACAGGTTCTGATCGAGCTGCATCCAGAGATAGCGCAGCGTGTCGGGCGAATGATTGGTGTAGCGGATCGTTTCACGGCCGGCGATGGTATGCGCTGCGGTGTCGAGTGTGACGGCGATTGTGTAATCGACGCGCTGCTGCCAGTACCGCGGGCCGGGGCTTCCCGATCCCTCCCGGATCAGGGTCGGTGTCGACAGCTGCAGGCGGCGGAACGGTGATGTATCGGTGCGCGCCACGGGCAGGGATTGGAGCGCGGGCTGCTGTAACGCCGTCAGAACAAGTAGTACGAGCATCGCGAGAGTCCCGAAGGTGGTGGGTGTGGGGAAGTGTCAGAAATGTACCCACACTCCGGCCGCCCGTGCCGTACGCCGCGGCGACGACTAGATTGTCGCGAGCGATGATGCGCCGGCGCGACCGCTCCCCGATTCGTTTCACCATTGTCCTGGCCGCCGTGCTCGCGGGATGCGAGCACGGCGCCCCGTTCCTTCCGGCCGATTACACTCCCTCGCAACCCTACAACGCGCCGCCGCTCATCCGTCTCACCTTGAATCCTGGTGACGATATGATGCCGGCCTGGCTGCCGGACGGCGAGATCGTGTACACCGCGGAGCGGATCGATCGCGCGGATCATGACCGCTGCCTGGCGGTGATGCCCGGCACCGGCGCCGCAGTCTTCCGCTACGTCTGCCGCAGCTCGACCTCCAACGATTCGCTCGACGTCTTTCTAGAGGCGAGCGCGACCTCGCTCGGGGGAGATCAGATCGCGTACGTGCGGCAGGGTTCGTACCGGCTGCCTATCCCCCCAATCTCTCCGAACGAGCAGGCCATTATCGTCGCGCCAGTCACGGATCCCAACGCCGGTCGCGAGGTCCGGAGCGTGCCGTATCTCGCGCCCTCCGGGCGCACCCACTGGGGGATTTCGCACCTCCGCTGGCTCGACGCGGCCCGGCTCATCTACGTGGGTGAAGACGTGAGCTATCCGCGCGGCTGCTCGATGTGCCCTCCCGACACCGTTCGCGTCGGACTCGAGATTGCGGTCATCGATCTGACTCCCGCCACTCCAACAGTGACGATCGTGCCGGGGACAGACGCCGCGTCGTCCGTCAGCGTCGGCGCAACCAGCGACACGATCTACTTCACACGCGAAAACGACGCGGTCGTGTACCGGCACGTGTTCTCGAGTGGCGTGACCGACACGGTTCATGATTTTGGTGGTAACCGGCTCGTGCGCGATGTCGCGTGGGCGGCCGGGCGCCTGTTCGTGGTGGTGGACGGCCTCCCGGACATTGGCGGTGATGTGCACATCCTCGGACCCGCGGCCGGCGCAGACTCGCTGGTGCAGCCGCCCGCCCGCGCTAGGGGCGCATTTGTGTGGTTCGAGCGGCCGGCGCCGTCGCCTGATGGCCGGCGCTTCGTCGCCCAAGGGTATGTCCTCGCGAGCGACACGTCCTCGCTCGCCTCCAGCCGCGAAGTATGGCTGTACGAGCTGCCGTAACGGCCGCGGGCGCCGCGCTCTGTCTCATGACAGGCGCGCTGGCGGCCCAAACGAACGGTTCGATCGTCGGGCACGTGCGCCAGCGCGTGGGGAGTGTTCCCGTCAGTGGCGCGGAGATTGGACTCGACGGCCGCTTCCTCGCGCAGACCGACTCCACAGGCTACTACCGCATACGCGAAGTGCGGAGCGGCTGGCATGTCGTCACGGTCCGCTCCATCGGCTTCGAGACCGTCCGCCGCGACAGCGTTCTGGTCCGTGCCGGCCAGAACACGGTGGTGAACTTCACCGTGGACGTCTACACGATCGAGCGGCCGATCGTGGTCGAGGCGTACGCTGATTCGATCCTGGACCCGACGGTCGTCGCGTCAGTGCAGCGCATTGGCGGAGACGAGCTGCGGCGCTTTCCAGTCACGACGGTGGCAGAAGCCGTCGCCCTGTCCGCCGGCGCCGTGGGCGAGAGCTACCGCGGTGGCCGCCTCGGCCAGCAGGCGTTCGTGCTCGATGGATTGGGTGTGAAGAATCAGCTGGACGCGTCAACGGGCGGACTCGGCGTGCGCATTCCGCCCGACCTGCTGGTGGAAGCGTCACTCGCGACCAACGGTTTCTCCGCGCGCTACGGCCAGGCCATTTCCGGTCTCGTCAACGTCGTGACCAAAGACGGCGGCGAACGCTGGAGCGGACGCGCGGCCTACGAGAGCGACCGGCTGCTGTGGGGCGCCGCGGATATGGGTCAGGACCGCATGGTCGTGTCGGCGGATGGCCCGCTCGGCGGCGGCATCGGGGTCGTCGCGGTACTCGACGTCGAGGGCAAGCTCGATGCCGATCCCGTGAATGCGCCGCCGCCCCCCGAGGCGCGAGATCCCCGCAACAACAACCCCGCGATGCTACCGCACAACAGCGGCGAGCGCGTCGACGCCGGCGCCAAGCTGCGCCTGCCGCTCGGCGGGTCACACTCCCTGCGCCTGTTCGCGCTGCGATCGGTCGAGCAACGGCTGCTGTACGATCCCGTCTACAAGTACGACACCGATGGTGCGCCCGGGCAGCGCGTGAGTGGCAACCTGGTCAGCGCCGACCTGCAGCGCGCGAGCAACAATTTCACCGCCGACCTGCGCGCCGGTTACTTCTCGCGCGAGTTCGAGCGGGGGACGCTCGCCGAGCAACCGCGGTACCGCTTCGGAGCGTTCACCGGCAGCCCGTTTCGGTTCACCGGCGACGAGCTGGCGCGCAGTCAGGACACCGTCGCGGCGCGCGCGCCCATTCCCGGACTCACCGCTCCCGACTTCAGCGATCGGACGCCGTGGGGCGTGCCCGCATTTTTCCTCGGTGGCGGGTCAGCCGGCGGAGTGGCGTGGAACCAGTTCCACGAGCTGCGCGGTCAGGCCGATTTCAGCGTGGGAGGTCCGCACGGCGATTTCTACTTTGGCGGAGAGATTGCGCGGCAGGACGTGAAAACCTTCCAGCGGGCCCTGGGCTATCTGCCCGTCGGTGACAGCGTACCGCCCGCTGAGGCCTCGACCTTCACACCGATGTCCGCTGCGGCGTACGCGGAAGGGCAGCTGCGCGGGCCGGACTTCGTGTTCACGTTTGGGCTGCGCTACGACCAGTTCGATCCCGGAACCGGGATCCCCGGCGGTGCCGTGTACGGCGCGCGGCGCAGCTTCAGTCCACGGCTCGGCTTCTCGACCATCCTGAAGGGCGCGACGTTCGTCGCGAGCTGGGGCCGCTTCTCCCAGGCACCCGACTTCCAGTATCTCGTCGATGCGGCCTTCGACGACACGTTGCGCACGGGCCGTTTCCGTCGCGGCAACCCGAACCTCGGCTTCGAGGAGGCGACGCAGTACGAGTTCTCGTTGCGGACGCGACCCTCGCCCACGACGACGCTGCGCGTCAACGTCTTCAACAAACTGCTCGACGGAATGGTGGCGTCGGTGCCGCTGGGCGTCGATCCCGACTCGTCGATTTTCGGGAATCTCGACTACGGAGACGTGAAGGGTGTGGAAGTCATCGGGGAGCGGCCGCTGCGTGATGGCTGGGGTGTGCGCGTTTCCTATACGCTGCAACAGGCGCAGGCGACCGCGACCAACGCGTTCCAGCTCACCCGGCGCATCCGCGTCGATCCCGGGGGCGACACGATCAATCCGGCGCGCGTGACGTTCCCGCTCGATTACGATCGCCGCCACGGTCTCACGGTGATCGGGCAGACGCAGCTGTCACGCAATGCCGGTCCGCGGCTCGCGGGTATACGTCCGTTTGCCGGATTCGAGGCGGCGGTGATCGTTCGCGTGAGCTCCGGCCTGCCGTACACGATGACGAATCTTGCGGGCGACAGTCTGATCGGCTTACCCAACAGTCACCGGCTGCCGACACTGGCGACGGTGGACATGCTGCTGAGACAACCGATTCGGCTGGGCGGACGGTGGCAGGGGAGTGTCTACCTCGACGTGCGGAATCTGCTCAATCGCCAGAACGTCGAGGCCGTGCGTCGCGAGACGGGTCAGCCGAACTTCACCGACGCCCAGATTCAACAGATGGCGGAGACGGCATACGCGGCCCACCCGGAACCGATTCCCTACGAGTCACCGCGCTATCGTTCTTACGCCGATCTGGACGGCAACGGCCTCATCGAAGGACGCACGGAGCTGTTCCCGCTCTATCTGTCGGCCGCCCGGGATTATGGGCAGCCGTTGTTCTCATACGGGCCGCCCCGCCTCTTCCGCATCGGCATCGAGGTGCTGTTTTAGTCCCTCGAGCAGGTAGCCGGCCGCAACGCCGGCCACAACCAGCAACAGCCCCAGCCAGCCGAGTCCGGTGAGGCGCTGGCTGAAGAGGAGCAGCGCCAGCAATGCGCCCACCACAGGCTCGATCGTCGCAGCGACCGACGCCGGCGCGGCTTCGATCCGCTTCATGGCGCCGAAGAACAGAAGATTGGCTGCGATCACGGAGCCGGCGGCGAGTCCCAGCAAGCCACGCCACGCCGCGCCCGACGGAGGCACCGTTGGCTGCCGGCCCCAAATCGCGAGGGCAATCCAGATCAGGATGACGCCTCCCACCGCCTCGAGGAACAGCACCTTCACCACGCCGTAGCGCGGCGCCGCGTAGCGACCCATCAGTGACGTCAGCGCGTAGCTCAGCGCCGACAGCAGGCCACCGGCGACGCCCGCCGTCACGCCCATGCGTGCGGCCTCCGCGCCCGCGTTGCTGCCGCCGGTAACGGTGAGCGCCACGCCGACCATGACGATGACCGCCAGCGCGATGCGGGTCGGTGTCAGCGCCTCTTTGAGAATCACGCGAGCGAGCACGGCGACCATCACGGGAGCGGTATACAGCAACGCGGCGGCGCCGGCGACGCCGACGCCGGCGATCGCGAACTGATACGCGATCTCGAACAGCGCGACCAGCGCGCCCCCGCCGAGGCCGATAAGCAGCCAGCCGCGCCGGTCCGCGCGAAACAGGTCACGGCGGAACAGGATGCCCCAGATCGCGAGCGCGATCGTGCCGATGAGGACGCGCCAGAAGCCGATGCTGGTGGCGGGCATGAGGCTGTAGAGGCCGGTCGAGAGGGGGCCTGTGGTGCCCCAGGTCGCGCCCGCGCCGAGCGCGAAGAGATATCCGACGACCCGGTTTGGTCTGCTGGTGGGGCGCGGGGAAGACGCTTGAGTCACGCGGGCAAATTGCCCGCGGTCAGCTCACCGCGCAACACCGTCACGGCTTGGCCGCCGAGGCGTACCCGTTCTCCGTTGAGACGCACGCGCACCACGCCACCGCGCGCAGACGCCTGATACGCGACGAGTTCCTGCTTGCCGAGTTTCGCGCTCCAATACGGAGTCAGCGCGCAGTGCGCCGAGCCGGTGACGGGGTCCTCCGGGACGCCGGCTTGCGGCGCGAAGAATCGCGACACGAAGTCGTACTCGCTCCTCTTATCGGCCAGGCTGGTGACGATGACGCCGCGCGCGTCAACCCGAGCGAGCGCATTGAGATCGGGCTCGAGCCGGCGCACGGTCGACTCGCTATCGACCTCGACGAGGTAATCGAAGCGGCTGCGGCCTACGAACCGCGGCTTTACGCCGAGCGCATCGATCAGGCCCGGAGGCGGCGGGGCGGGGGAGGCAATCGTCGTCGGGAAGTCGAGCTCGATCCAGGAATCGCGCCGCTCTGCCGTCAGCAACCCGCTCTTTGTGTGAAAGCGCGCCTGAGCCGTGGTCTTGAGAAGCCCATCTTCCCACAGCACATGCGCGCTGGCGAGCGTCGCATGGCCGCAGAGATCGACTTCGACCGCGGGAGTGAACCAGCGCAGATCGTATTCACCGTTCCTGGGAACGAGGAACGCCGTTTCAGCGAGGTTCATCTCGCGCGCGACGTTTTGCATCCAGGCGGGGTCCGCGGCCGTGGGGAGAATGCAGACCGCGGCGGGATTGCCGGCGAACGGGCGATCGGTGAACGCGTCGACTTGCGTGATTCGGAGGCCCATGCCTCCAAATCTATTGCTGCCGCGCGAGTCGCGAGGCGATCCAGTTCAGCCAGGCCCCCGCGAACGCGCTCGCGTATGCTGCAACGACCGTGACGCCCGCGCCGGCCTGGCTCGGCGCCGCGAAACCATGACCACCCTCTAACAACGTCAACACGAGTCCTACTGCAGCGCCAGCCGCCCAAGCGGTGAGCGACAATACAGCCCAGCGCCATGGCGCGTAGCGAAACGCAAACGCCAGGACAAACGTCGCGAGCGCGGTGACGACCACGCCGAGCGCATCAGGACCCAACAACCCAGCAGCGAACGCGAGCCCCAGAGTCCAAGCGGCCAGGCGGCGCATGCTAGGCCGCCTCCCCCAGACGCAGGCGTGTCCGATGCCAAAGCGCGATCGCGGCAATGACACACCCGATCAAGGCGCCACCGAGGGAATTCACGATGATGTCGTCTCCGGCGGTCGTGGCAAACCATCCTGCGACTCCGCCGATCGCCGTGCCGACCGAGCAGACCAGGAACATGCGACCGAGGGGTACGCGACGTAGCAACAGCCACGCGAGGAGTGGCGCGGTGACGGCCCCGAGCGGGGCGCCGAACAACCCACCAATCTCAAACAACTCAGTTGAGATTCGCTCGCCCGCCAGCAGCCCGACGAACGCGAACGCCGTCCCACCCGCCAGAGCGCCAAAAACGATCCCGGCGCCCACCAGCGCAATCGTCACAACCACAATCCGGCCAAGTCGTGTCATCGTCAACTCGCTTTCGCCAACGCAAACGTCGTCTTGCCATGCCACAAGCTGTTCTCGTGACCAATAATGAACGTGGTCTCGGCATCGTTGTTTCGCAGCACGAGGCGCAGATCCGCCGTGGCGGCCGGCACTTCGAAGACGATATCGGCGGTGTACGACTCGCCTGGAATGAGCGCGCGGCGCAGCTCGTCGGTCGAGCCCGGGTACTCATGGCCCTGTGCATCCACGAGCGCGACGTAGCGGCTATTCGGTGTGAGTGACGCTGTGTGTGAGCGGCGTGCCGAGATCGTCCCTTCATCGAACCGGACCTTGACCGTTACGGTCTCCCGCAGGCGCCCGTCGGGCAGCGGCTCGGATTTCGAGCCCGTCACCGAATACGCGAGGTGACAGTCGATCTCGCAGATGTGCTTCTCTTCACCCGGTGCCAACACCCGGCTGCGACTGAACAACGACGCGCCGAGGAAGAGCAGTGCATAGAGGCCAGCTCCCGCGATCAAGGTGCGCAGCGTCACCCGAGCGTACGGTTGCCGCTGGGTGACGCGTGCGACCAAAAAGAGCACCACGAGCGCCGCGCCGCCCAACACGGCGCCGACAAACAGCAAGACCGTCAGGGGATTCAAGCCGTCAGTGATCATTGGATTGCTCCTTGACGTTCGCCGGGCACGACGCTCTCAAGGCACTGGCCTGGTCGCGCACGAGGGAGCGCGCGCGAGCGCGACTCCAATTCCACGTACGCCAGTCGACGTCTGCCTTGTCCCAGCGCTTGAGCAGCCCGTGCACCACGACGCAGCGATCCTGCTGGTTCAGCTGCGGCAGGGAGGTGAGCAACGGCGGAACCGCATCCCCACCCAGTGTGAGCGCATACTTCGCGTCGAACGGTCGCTCGGCCGCAGGGCGATTGAGATTCGATTTCACGATGAACGCATTCGGGTTGAGCAGGTGCAGACCCGCGAGCACCGCCAGCCCCTGCATCAGCGCCCCGAATACGAAGCGTTGGCGCCGGCCGCGCAGCACGGTCCACACGAACCAGACGAACACGCCGACCAGGAGGATCATGAAGGCCGTGGCGTAGAGCCGCTGCTCGGAGAGCCCGAAGGCCGCCACGTAGAGACGCATGCGCTGGAGCGCCGACACCATGATGACCGCGAGAAACGCCAGCAACAGCCCGGAGAGCTGGCGGACGACGCGGATCTGCGGCGGTGCGCCCTTGCGAACCAGCTCATCGGCGCCAAGCAGGATGGGCAGCATCAGCCCACTCGCCGTCATCAGCTCGAAGAACCCGCGGCGCGCGTACTCGGCGTAGGTGAGCCCGCTCGTTTGCTCAACCAGCGCGGCACCGCCGAAGAAATAGCGGAGCTGGACGACGACGAAGAGCAGGAAGAGCGTATTCAACAGACCCAGTGCCGTCGCGAGCGGGACGACGCTCGTGATGGGCTTCGCGTCGAGCGTCAGGCCTTGCAGCGGCCGGCCGAGCATGCACCAGCGCAGGTAACCGGCGACCAGGAAGCCCCAGAACGCCATGAAGAAGGTGTGCGAAATGACCGATTGCAGATTGAAATCGAAGACGTTGGTGAGGACGTTGCTGAACACCTGATCCGCCGAGGCGAACAGCGCCGCGAAGACGAGCAACACCGGCGCCGCAAGTGCCACGCCGAGCAGGACGCGGCGAACATTGCGCATCCGGTCGTCCTGGGGGAGCTCGTGCCACTGGATGTCGCTGAGGAGCAGCTGGAAGCCGCCGATGATGCTGGCTGCGCTCGCGGTGATCACGCCGCGCGCGAGATCGAGCGGATACCACTGCGCGATGACCTCGCCCTGGAGAGTGGCTGCCGCGAGGGCGAGCGCGCCGACGAGCGCGATGGCGTCGAACGCGGTCAGCATTTCCGCGTCCCTCCGCAGGAAGGCGAGCCCGAGCAGCAGCGCGGTAATCGCCAGCCAGGCGGCGTCCGGACCGGGTTTGATGTGGTGGCGGCGAACGAGCCACGCCCCCGTGCCGACGAGCACCATCGTGCCGAGCGCGACGTTCAGGCCCCACGGCATCGCACGGAGCAAGGCATCGCCGACGATTCCACCAGCCACGCCGGCGGCGGCGATCTCGAATCCGAGTCTCGTGCGCGGGCTGAGCACGGGCAGGGTCATACGGCCTCCCGCGTGGGCAACCCGCCGAAGCGGCGATCGCGTGAGTGGAATTCATGGACCGCGGCCGCGAGGTGCGCCGCCCCGAAATCTGGCCACATGCGGTCGGTGAACCACAGCTCCGCGTAGGCGCATTCCCACAGCAGGAAGTCCGAGAGGCGCTGCTCGCCGCCGGTACGAATGAGGAGGTCGACATCGGGCAGCAGGTCCCCGCGCTGGATCGCCGCGCGGGCGGAGTAGTCGACCGCGATGCGGAGCTCGAGCTTGGTCCCGCGTGCGGTCCCTTGTTCGGCGGCCGTGATCGCGTCGAGGAGTGAGCGCGGCAGGCGGTCACGCCGGCCAATGACGGTGAGCTTCACGCCTTTCTCCGCGAGCTCAGCGGTTTCCTTGCGCAGATAGCGCGCGAACAGGCGCATCAGCACCGAGACTTCAGCGGCCGGCCGGGTCCAGTTATCGGACGAGAAGGCGTACAGTGTGAGCGCGCTGATGCCGCAGCCGGGCGCGATTTCGACGGCGCGGCGCACCGCCTCGGCGCCGGCGCGATGTCCCGCGGCGCGGGGCAGCCCGCGGCGTGTGGCCCAGCGGCCGTTGCCGTCCATGACGATTGCCACGTGGAAAGAAGTACTTTGCCTCATAAAGCAATCCCGCAAAAAAAAGAGTCCACGTCAGCGTGTGCGCGTCGCGCGGATCAACGCTTCCATGTGGTCGAGGTAGCGCTCGAGCGCCCGCCGGCCGAGGGTGGTGAGTCGATATTCGGTTTTGGGGACGCGGCCTGCGAACGACTTGTCGCAGGTGATGTAGTCCGCGTCCTCGAGCTTGCGCGCGTGGACGCTGAGGTTGCCGTCGCTCGTCTTGAGCAGCGCCTTGAGCTCGTTGAACGTGAGACTGTCGCGGACCGCGAGGGCGCTCACGATCGCGAGTCGCACACGCTCGTGAATCAGCCGGTCGAGATTCGCCGGCGCCGGTTGCACTTTGGTCTTCACCGGGCGATTCGCTTCCGCGCGGGTGATCCGCGCCGTGTTGCTCTTAGCCACCGTACCTCCGTGCGATGATCATGCCAAACGCGATGTGCAGACCGCCGAAACCGATTGCGAGAAGCCAGGCCAGCCAGCCGACGGGCGCGAACAGCGCCGCGGTGCCCAGGATCATGAAACAGATCCCCATCACGGGGACAACCCGCATCGAGAATGCACCGCCCGTAACCACGCCGGCGCCGTAGCACAACATCCACACCGCCGGAAGCAGCGCGAGCTGCTTCGCGTGCCACAGCACGTATGTCAGCAGCGCCCCGACGATGAACGGCGGCAGCACGCTGAGTCCAAAGCGTCGTCCGGGGCCGTGCACGATGGCATCGCCGGCGCGCAGGGCCTTGTAGAGCAGGGCCGCGACGCCGATGCCCGCGCCGAGTAACGCTTCGAACATCCAGACCCAGAACCAGCGATTCTGCGACGCGCCGTCGACCGGCGTGACCGCCAGGGAGCCGGCGTACCACGAGGCTGCCAGCGCGGTGCCGCCGAGCACGACCATTCCCCATCCGGGCACGGCCGTGAACGAACCCGCCCGCTCCATGGCGGAGCGGATGAACTGGAGGTTGTCCAGCGCACGATCGCGGAGGGGCTGCGGCGCGGTCATGAGGTACAAGTTAGGGAAGGAACGGCGATTGTGTCAAGTACTTTGTAACACAAAGTAAATCACCGGTTTTTGAGCCGCCGCACCAGCTTGAGGCCCGACCACACGTGGTCCACGGCCGCCACTTTCACATCGACGAGGCCGGTGGGCAACGCGACCGCGCGAACCACGTCTTCGGTAATGTCCGTTGTCACGCCGGAGGCTTTCTTTGGCCACGAGACCCATAAGGCGCCGTCCGGCGTCAGCGCGCGCAACAGCGCGGGGAGCTGCCGCTCGAGCAGGGCACGGTCCGCGGTGAAGAGGTGAATGAAGGGCAGGACGCCGCGTGCCGCGGAGGTCACCGTGACGCCCGGCGGGAGCTTCCCCAAAGTTGCGCGGTAACCCTTTGGCGCATGGAGAATTGCGATCCGGGTTCCGGCCTTGATGCCCAGCTTCTCGACAAGCGAACGTTGAGAGTAACCCGCTGGCATGATGGGAAGGTATCATCTATCAGATGATGCGCACCCGGAGGACCTCATGAGGCCTGTTTCGTTCTTGCTCGTCGCTGCCGTCATGCTGTCAGCCTGCGATACGGCTACGGCGCCGCGCTCCATGCATTCGAGCGTCGACGACTCGAGGGTGCCGGCTGAGCTGCGCGCCGCGTATCTCGAGGACGCCAATCGCCTGGCGCTGCGCGATCTGCTGGCGAACGGTTTTTCCGAAGTTCCGATCCCTCAGGACGCGGTTCAACCGTACTACAACGCGCTCGTAGGGGTCTACAACGCGACGGCTCTGCCGGCGCGGGACACGGTGGTTGACGTCTATCGCATCCGCACATCTGGTAATCCCACGACCCGCAGCCTGCTGCTGCAGCTCGTGGGGACCGAGCCGTGGGTCCAGCATTTGGCGCGCCGCGAAATCCCAACCGGCGACCCAACGATCGATACTCTCCTGTCGCGCTACTCACTTTCCGTGGGCACTGTGTACGCGATGTACGACGGCGACGTGCTCCTCACGCTCGGGCCACCGGAGCCGCTCAACATCACAGCACTCGCGCAACTCTTCAGCGGGATTTCAGGCGTCAGGTTCGCCGAGCCGAACGGCATTGTGGGCGACGGAAATGATATCACCGGATCGGTCGAGGATTCACGGGTGCTACTCGACTACAGCGTGGGCTACGGAGACTGTCCCGCGGGCTGCATCGGACGGCGCTTCTACCATATCGCCGTCCATGACGACGGGACCGTCGATTACCTCGGCGCCTCGGGCTCTCCTCCGCCCAGGCCTGGTCAGCCCTGAAAAAACAGAACGGGCCCTGGTAAGGGGCCCGTTCGTACAGTTCGGCACCGGCGGCTACTGCACGCAGTTACCGTGCGGATCCGGCTTCGGCTTATCCACGACCACCCGGTGGTCGAGGTTGGCCACCGTCGTCGCGACGTCGTACACGAACTGCGCCACGTGCGCCAGCTTGTCGTAGTCGATGTACTCCGGCTCGTCCGTCACCTGGTGATAATCGCGGTGACTGCCGGTCGTGAAGAACGCGATCGGGATGCCGTAGCGCGCGTACATGTAGTGATCGCTGCGGCAGTAGTACTGCTCCGGATGCCCGGCCGCATCGAACTGGTAATCGAAGGTGAACGGCTGTTTGCGCGCCTTGTTCACGTTCTCGATGACGTCGCCGAGCTCCGTCGACAGCCGGCGCGTGCCGATGAGCTGCAGGTAGCCTGGACCGCCGCCGCTCTCATCGTCCGCGCGGCCGCGGCCGACCATGTCCATGTTGAGCTGCGCGACGATGGAATCGCGCGGTATGGTCGGATTGTCCGTGAAGTACTGCGAGCCAAAGAGACCCAGCTCCTCGCCGGTGTGCCAGACGAAAATGATCGAGCGCCTCGGCTTGACTTTCGCGCCCGCGAATGCCTCGGCGATCTCGAGCACCGCCGTCGTGCCCGAGCCGTCGTCATCTGCGCCGTTGAAGATCGAATCGCGCCGCGGCGGATTCAGCCGGTGCAGGCTGTCCACGTTCACCTTGATCTGCGCGGCCTGCTCGGGCGTGACCTGGTGATTGGGCGACGCGAGCTCGAGCTTGCGCTCCGCATCGTTGAACGCGCGTATCGAATCGTGGTCGAGCGGCGAGTGGTCGAATCCGATATGGTCGTTGTGGGCCCCGATCGCGACATACTCACTGCGCAGCTTCGGATCGCTGCCCCGCAGGATCGCCACCACGTTGCGCGCGGGAGCCGACGTTTCGACGAAGGTGAGTCCGCCCCGGACCGTCTTGCCGGTCATGCCCACGGTCGCGCTATCCGCGGAACGGCCGAGGATCTGCCGGGCCGCCGCTGCCGTCAGGTAGAGATACGATGGCTGCTCTGGTGGCGTCGGGCCGCCCGACATCATGACCTGCGGATTCTTGAAAAAGCCGCGCAGTTGGGCGGGCATCGAATCGAGGCTCACCACCGCCACGGCCGCGGCGTTCCTGTATCGCGTGCTCGCGCCGGCTCGCGGAACGAACCACCCGGGCTGGCCAGGATTTGGATGTCGCGACATCGCGATCACCACAAACTTCCCCGCCGCCTGGTCCGGAGCGAGCATCGCGGAATCACCCCATGCACCCGCGAAGACCGCCTGGGTGTTGTCGATCGGATGGGTCGCTCCGCCCTGGTCGCGAGGCAAATAGTCTTCCCACAGCCGCAGCGGAACGCTGTCGATCGCGAGGTGCGAGGCGCCGGCGAGCCCGCGCTGCACCAGCGGCACATTCTGGAAGTAGCTGCCCGAATCTCCGGCGGGAATCAAGCCGATGCGTTTCACTTCGGACGCGATGTAGGCGGTGGCCTTGAGATTGTACTCGGTGCCGGCCGACCGGCCCATCATCGAATCATCGGCGTAGAGGTAAAGGCGCGTCATCAAATCAGCGGGCGTGATCGCGGTCTGCGTGGCCAGCGGCGCATGCTTGAGCGGGAGCGCGGATTGCGCACGCGCGCGTCCAGCCGATGCCACCGCGAGTGCGGCAAGCGCTACATAACGAGCTGCAGCCTGCATGAGACGGTCTCCGGAAGATGTAGGAAAGTGGGAGCGGTGCTCGAAGTACGACGTGCAACCTCGCCGTTTGGTTGCGCCATGTCACGTCGGAGTCTGGTCAGGAATCCCCTCCCCGCGCGGCCGCTGGCCCAATGAGCGCGCCAGGATGCCGATTCCGGCCGACTGGCCTTGCCGGCGCGGCATGGCGCGATACAGGAGAATGAGGATCACCCACGTCAGCCAGGTGATCCGCTCGCTCCAGCTCAGCGAACGCAGCATGAACCACGGCTGAGTGAGCGGCGCGGTCCATGCGGGCCAATCGCCCTGCAGCAGAGCCAGCGGCCGGGCGTAGACCCGGTTCGTCTGGAACCCCCGCGCCCCGGGGCGCGACACATTCCACACGCACGTTACCTGGCCCCAGCCGTGATTGTCGCTCGCGCCGACCACGAGCAGGTCGTGACCTGTCGCGAGCGTCAGGACCGCACGGCGAAGCGCCGATGGAAATGCCAGGGCCTTCGGCGCGCAGTTGACGATCTCGAATCCGTCGACGCCCGAGACGACGAGGGCTCCCAGGTCATCGCTGTAGTTGCGCCAGTACTCCGGCAGGGACGCGATGCTCACCGCGCCCTGGCGCTCGATCACGCCGAACAGCCGCATCATTCGCGCGGCGTTGTCGCCGAAGCTGTCGCGCGCGATCGGCTCGACCGGCCCGATCGCCACGACGTGCAAGCGGTACACGCTCCACTCGACGCCAGGCAGCAAGTTGATGCCGATCCCCGGCGGCGTGGGAAGCGAGCCGTCGTAAATCAGGTTGTGGTCGGTGACGTACGTTGCCTCGAAACCCTGTCGCTCGTGCCACGCGGCCATGAGCGCCAGGGTCCAGCCGGGACGCCCGTCGTGCGAGGCTTCGGTGTGCGTGTGATAATCGATGACCGTGCCGGTCGCGTCGCTCGTCGTCAGCCGCGGCACGGGGCGGGGGAGCAGGACGGCAGCCGCGGCGAGCAGGAGGAGCGCCACAGGCCCCGCGAGCGCGCTGGCGATCCGCCGCCCCATCGTTCCGGGAGAGCCCCGCAGCGCGCCCCATGCCGCGAGCGCCAGCATCCAGACGACGACGGCCCACTGCGCACGTGCCAAGCTGAAAAACGTGAGCGCGTCGAGCGTATTCGAGAGCGGCGCAAACACGACGTACAGCGTAGGGCGGTCGAGGTCGACATCCCCCGGTGCCGAGCCGGTGACGACGTCGACGAGAGCGGGAAGCGGGTGAATCGCGGTCACGAGCAGCAGGACCACCAGGACGATCGCAACCGGGTGGCGGCGCAACAGGTTCACTCGCAGATTCCCCGCATGTCAGGTCGGATGGAAGCTACTGATCGGCGGGCCCGCACGCGATGACGCGTGCGCCTCACCAGCGGATTGCCGACCTGCCCACGCTGGTGCTGGGCCCGTTTCGGGATCGCAGTGACAATGAATGGGAGAGCGGGCCGCCGCGGAAGTGGACGCCCGCGCAGATCGTCGAGCACCTCGCGCTCGGCCTCACCTTGAGCGCGGAGACATTCCAGAAGCGCCGGAGCCACGCGCCGATGTCCCGCCGGCGGCGAACGGCAGCCGAGCACGTGGCGCGGTTCTTCATCCTTGGATTGCGCTGGTTTCCGCCCGGGCGCAAAGCACCGGAACGCACGACGCCGTCGCCGCACATGAGCCGGGCGAGCGCGGAGGCGCACTTCCTGGCCGGTGTCGAGTTGTGGGATCAAGTGGACCGCGCGCTGTTGCCGGAACGGCGCGCCGACTTGTTTGTGAAACACCCCCGCATGGGCGACCTCACGGTCGAGGAGTGGATGCGCTTCCATGTCATCCACGCACGCCATCA
>QHUJ01000008.1 GCA_003221895.1 Gemmatimonadota bacterium
TCCAGAAAGGCCAGAGGACGACCAAACCCAAAGCGCCAACCGTACTTACAAGGAACGCCGTCGCCCCATTCACACGCTGAAAAATCACACCGAGACCGATCCCACCCGCAAGTGCCGCCACGCCAGTCAGCGCGTGATAGACGCCAAACCCGCTTCCATGACGCCCACCAGTCGCGGCTGTCACGAGCGCACGTTCGGGACTTTCCGTCAGTCCCGCGACGACGCCCATGGCGAGAAACAGCACCCACGCGGCAAGTGAACTCCTGGCCAACCCCATCCCCGCCGCGAGCGCGACGTACGAGAGCCACCCCATCCACATCGTCCGCGAGGGACCGATGCGATCCGAAAGCGCCCCACCGAGGAATGAGGTCGATGAACGGACGACGTGCAGCGCCGCCCACAGCAGCGGGATTAGTGCGACCGCGATGCCCAATTGCTGTGCCCTGAGGATCAGCAGGGTCTCCGGCATGCGGAGGAGATAGAAGAGGGAGATGGCGATGACGGGCGGCGAAAGGCGGCGGAGGGCGGCGGAGGGCGGCAAAGTCTCTGCCGCCGCTTCTCTCGCCGCCCCTCGCCGCCCCTCGCCGCCCCTCACGGCCCATGCCGCCAGCATCGTTACCAACACGCCCGGGACAATGCTGGCTAGGATGACCGTGCGGACGTCAGCACCGCGACTCAGCACCGCCCAGGCGACCAGCGGCCCGATCACCGCCCCAACGTGGTCGAGCCCGCGCTGCAAACCAAATGCGCGGCCCACGATGGGCGCCGGCGTCACATCTGCGATCAGCGCATCGCGCGGCGGCGTCCGCAGACCCTTGCCGAGCCGGTCCACGACCCGCAGGACGACCACCTGCCACGCCGCCGCGGTCATTGCGATGATGGGACGCACGGCAGCCGCCAGGAAGTAACCGCCGACGATCAGGCGCCCGCGTCGCTCGACCCGGTCCGCGAGCCGACCGGCGATGAGCTTTACGAGCGCGGCGGCGGCATCCGCGGCCCCGTCGAGCGCGCCCAGCGCCAGCGCGCCTCCGCCCAGCACGCCCGTGATGAACGCCGGGAGCAGCGGATACACCATCTCACTCGCGAAATCGTTGAGAAGGGAAACGGCACCGAACAGCTTGACCTGCCTGGGAAGCTGATTACTCACCCAAGCCAAGTCCCCAGCGAATCAGTGTGACAGGAAGGCCGCCGTACGGTAGCACGGCGTCGTGGAAGGCGCGCAGCGTGAAGTCCTTGCCTTTGGCCGCGCGGAAGTCGTCGCGCAGGCGCAGTAGCTCACGCCGGCCCACGGCATAACACAGCTGATAGGCCGGCCACGCGCAGTAGCGCCGCACTTCCGCCTCGGCGTTGCTGCGCTCCACGTGCAGCTCGCTGACCATCTGATCGACCGCCTGCTCGCGCTTCATACCACGCGTGTGCAGGCCGACGTCGAGGAGAATCCGCATCGCGCGCCACAGCAGATGGACGCGCTGGAAAAAGAGCTCCTGGTCTGACGCGTAGAATCCCTCTTCGCCCATCATGTCTTCGCAGTACAGCGCCCATCCCTCTACTGTCAGCGGCGTCCAGAGATTCTTGCGCACGTGCGAGGCCTGCTCCTTGGCAATCGCGAGCTGTAAGTGGTGACCAGGATAGCCTTCGTGTAGCGCCGTCGCCGCCAGTTCGTAGCGACAGTGGTCGCGCAGGATGCGCTCCTGCTGCGCCGCGGGAAGCCGCGAATCGGGCAGAGCTTGCGGGCCGCCACAAAGTCACGCGCGCGCGCCATCTCCTTGGCGTATGCGTCTACCAGCTCGGCCGGGCTGGGATGATCGCCGCGCAGCTTGTCGACCAATTCCGGCCAGGGGCGCCCATCCAGCCGCGTCGCGAGCCGCACAAGGTCCTGCTCGATCTCTTCCTTGAGCCGCAATCCATAGCGCCACAGCTCGGGCGCCGTGTCGCGCAGCGCGTGCTGATAATGCAGCAGGAAGTTGAACGCGTCCTCGCCGATCGCGAACTGCTCGGATCCCATTTCGAGCCAGCGCTCGAGATTCGCATCGAAGCTATGGAGCGCCTTGTGCGCTTCTTCTGCGGCTGACGTGAGGCGTGCAGCATGCATCGGCGACTGCGAGCCCAGCGCCGTCGCGAGCTCCTTGACGAGCAGTCGGCCGCCTTCCGTCATGCGCACGGCTGTTTCGACGAACACGCGCACCGGCTCCTCGAGCGTGGCGCGCAGGTCGTCGAGAAACGCGGGGATGTCCGCCAACCGCCCGATCGCCGCGACCGCCTTTTCGGCCGGCGTGCGGTCGGCCGAGAGCAGCAAATGGTGCAGCCCGCCCAACAGGTGCGACAGCCAGAACTCCGGGTTCGTGGCCTGCGGCTTGATCTTTTCGTAGCGCCGCAGCATCACGCGGATCTCGTTGAGCAGCGCCGTGCGGTCGATCTCTTCCTCGCGATCCGCGACGGCGGTCTGTTCGAGTGTGGATCCGATCGACTTGAGGGCCGCGAGGTGCGGAGCCAGCGCCGCGTTGCCGTAGCGGCCGTACCGGTCGTCGTGCCCCGGCACGCCCGCCTGTGTCGCGGCGACGGGGTCGATCTGCCAATAGAGGTCGAAGAACGACCGCTCGACGTCGCGGAAACTCATGCGGAGAGCAGCCGGTGGCACTCCTCATCGGAGAGCACGCGATCGGTGCGCTTCGCTGCATCGAACAACCGTTGGCACGCCACATCGTCGTCGGGATCGTAGCCGTGACGCTCGAGCCAGTATTTCACGTTGGAGAGCCCCGAGACGGGCGAGATCTCGATGCGCTGCTCGAACCCGAACTCCTGCGCCGGTACGGAGCTGTACACACGGTCCGCGAGCCAATCGTGACCTTTCTTCTTGGCCTTGATGATCGCGGCCGCGTGCACGCCGGTCCCGGTGCGGAACGCATCGGTTCCAACGACCGGATAGTTCACGGGAATCGGCACACCGACCGCCTCGGCGACGATGCGGCAGTACTCCGGGAGCTTGCGAATGTCATGGCGATGGGTGCCCAGCAACTTGAGATTCACGATCAGCAGGTCCATTTCCGCGTTGCCCACCCGCTCGCCTACCCCGAGCGCGGTCGCATGCACGCGGTCCACGCCCGCCTCGATGGCGGCGAGACAGTTGATCAGGCCCATGCCACGATCACGATGGCCATGCCAATCGATTTTCACATTGTTCTTTTGGACGATTTCCTTCTTGACGAACTTCACCAGGGCCCTGACGCCGTCCGGCGTGGCGTGCCCGACCGTGTCAGCCAGGCAGATCCGCTCGGCCCCGCAGTTGATTGCGGTCCCATACAGGGCTTTGAGGGTCTCGGGCCTGGCCCGCGTCGTGTCCTCGGTGACGTACATGACTGGCAGGCCATGCTTTACGGCATAGGTCACGGCTTCTTCGCTCGCCTTCAGGATGCGGTCGAGGGTCCAGTCCTCGGCGTATTGCCGGATGGGCGACGACCCGATGAACGTCGCCGCTTCGATCTTGATGCCGACCTCGTCGGAGACCCGGACGATCGGCTCGACGTCGGCCACGACGGTGCGCGCGGCGCAGTTGGGGAAGATGGGCAGCTTCTGATCACGGATCTCCGTCGCCAGGGCGCGGACCTGATCTACCACCCGCGGGCCGGCACCCGGTAACCCAATATCCGCAGCGACGATACCAAGATCCGCCATGAGGTGCAGCAGCCGCTGCTTCACGGCGAGCGACGGATCGGTCACCGAGGGCGACTGCAGGCCGTCGCGCAGGGTCTCGTCGTTCAGGTCGACGCGCGCCCGCGTCCAGTCGAAGGCCCCGTTGCCGGCGGCGCTATTCCAGTCGTAAATGAGCTCACGCTCGTCCATGCGCGTAGTGTCGCCCTGCCCCTAGCTCAGGTCAAGTGAATTGCGTTATCCGCCCCAAAGATCATAGTTTGCGCGTGTGATCGACTCGCTGCTCGCCCACGATCGCATCCGCGCCGCCCGCGCCCACATCGAGCGCTCCGACGAAGTCACGTTAGCGCGTCAGGCTGAGCTGTCCGCGATTCCGGCACCAACCGGTTCCGAAGCCGCCCGTGCGGCCAAGGTCGTCGAGCTCTTCGCCGGTGTTGGCTTGCACGATGTCGCGGTGGATCAGGTGGGCAACGTCCACGCGTGGTACGGGAAACGGGAACCGGCAGCCGGGTGCGTGCTTCTGAGCGCGCACCTCGATACGGTGTTTGGTCCGGAGCTCGATGTCTCAGTCGCGCGCCGCGGCGATCGACTCGAGGGACCCGGGATCTCCGACAACGCGCGCGGCCTCGCCGCCCTTGTCACCCTGGGTGAAGCCATGGTGTGCGCGCGTGTCGCGACGCACCGCCCCGTGTTGTTCGCCGCGACGGTCGGCGAGGAAGGCTCCGGAGATCTGCGCGGCGTTCGGCACCTGATGAAGGGGTACAGTACCAACCGGCCCCACGCCTTCATCGCGCTGGACGGCGCGGGCATCGAGCGAATCGTGCACCGCGCGCTGGGGGCGCGCCGCTACCGGATCACCTACCATGGGCCCGGCGGGCATTCGTGGGCAGCATACGGCGTCGCAAATCCAGCCCACGCAGTCGGCAAAGCGATTGATCTCATCGCGCGCATTCCCACGCACCACGCACCCCGCACCACGCGCTCTGTGGTACGGCTCGGCGGCGGCTCGAGCCTCAATTCCATCCCTCAGACGGCCTGGTTCGACATCGACCTGCGGAGCGAAGATGCTCGCGAGCTCGAGCGGCTGGATGAGTCGCTACAGATGATAGTCGGACGGACGTTGCAGGAGGAAAACCGCCAGCGGGCGACAGGAACCGCGCCGCTCACGCTCACCGTCGAACGTGTCGGAGATCGTCCGTCCGGCCTGACGCCGCGCACGCACCCGCTCGTCCAGGCCGCCGTGGCCGCGACGCGCGCCGTGGGACACGAGCATCAGCTCGCCTGCGCCTCCACAGACGCCAACGTGCCGATCGCGCTCGGCGTCCCCGCCGTCGCGCTGGGAGCGGGCGGCCGCGCCGGCGACGCCCACCTGCCAACCGAGTGGTACGAAAACGACAAAGGCGCGCTCGGCATCGTGCGCGCCCTTCTCGTCACGGTGGCGATGGCTGAAGCTCCAGCAGCGTAATCTCTGCCGGAGCGCCTAACCGCAGTGGTGGTCCCCAGTATCCGGTCCCGCGACTCACGTACAACCACATCGATTCGAGCCGGTGCAGCCCGGAGACGAACGGTTGAAACAGTCGTACGAGCAGATTGAACGGGAAGTATTGCCCGCCGTGCGTGTGACCCGACAGCTGGAGATCGTAGCCGGCCGCCTGCGCCGCGTAGGCGCTGCGCGGCTGGTGCGCGAGCAGTACGCGCACATCGCTCGGCGGTGCGCCGGCGACGGCGGCAGCGGGATCTGATTCGGCGGAGAGATCCGTCACACCCGCGACGACCATCCTCCCCGATCCCCGCTCCACCACGCGATGCTCGTTCGACAGGACCTGCAGGCCGAGCCGCTCGAGCTCCCTGCTCCAGCCGCGCACATCCCAATAGTACTCGTGGTTTCCGGTCACGAAGTACGTCCCGTGCGGCGCCCGGAGCCGGCCCAGCGGCGCGACATGCTCCCGCAGCTCCGGAACAAGGCCGTCCGCGACGTCGCCGGTGACTGCGACGAGATCCGGATGCAACGCGTTGGCTCGATCCACCACCGCGTCCACGAACGGACGCCGGATCGTGGGGCCGATGTGCAGATCGCTGAGTTGGAGAATGCGGAAACCGGCCAGGTCGCTGGGGAGATCGGCAATCGGCACGGTGACGCGAACCACGCGCGGCCGCCGGGCAAGCACAATGCCCACGAGCGTGAAGACTGCGGCCGCACCCAGCACTGTCAGGACGAGTCGGGCGGTGTCATGCAGCCGCAGGAGATCGATGACGAAGAACGACACGATCAAGAGCGACGACAGGCCCATCGCTGTGTACGCGGCCCATTCGAGGCTCCGGATGGAGCGCCCCCCCCGCCCCCGCCCCCCCCGGCGGCCGGCGAACATGGCCACGAGCGGTAACCACGCGATGAGTACAACCGCCGCCCAGGCGAGCACGCGCGGCCAGCCGTCGAGTGGCGCAGGGCCGAGCACGTGCGCACCGACGTAGACGTTGAGCAGCGTCCAGAGCCCGCCGGCGATGCCGAGCCGCACCAACATCTGCGTCCTGGTCAATGGGCCGCCGCGCCGGCCCCCGGCGCTCCCTTGTTGCGGTGCATCAGCAGTAACAGCGGTAACGACAGCACGAAGGCCGTTCCGAAGAGGAGGAAGAGCTGCTCGAACGACAACATCATCGCCTGCCGCGTCACGATCCCGTTGAGAAAGCCGATCGCTTTTGTGTGCGCGATTACCGGGGCGTCACCCCGCGCCACCAGCGCCTGCGTGATCATCGCCATCCGCTCGCGCGTCGCTTCGGCGAACGGTGTCACATGTGCCGCGAGGTCGGCGCGGTGAATCGCGGTGAAGCGCTGTAACAGCGTGGCCGAGAGCGCGATGCCGACGCTTCCCCCCAGCTGCCGCATCAGATTGAAGAGACCCGTGCCGTTGGGAATCTTCGACATCGGCAGATCCGCGAGCGCCAGGTTCGTGAGCGGCACGAAGATCAGCCCGAGGCCCACGCCGCGGAAAATCAGCGGCCAGAAGAAATCGTGGAACCCGCTCTCGGTGGTGAAATGCGCGTGCTTCCACATCGCCAGCGCAAAGATTCCCACGCCGGCGGCGATCGAGAGTCGCGCGTCGAATTTGCCTTGCAGGCGCCCCATGAACGCCATCGTGAAGGCGCTCGCGAGGGCGCCCGGCAGAATGACGAGACCAGTCTGGTTCGCCGTGAAATTGCGGACGTTTTGGAGATAGACGGGCAGCACAAAGATGGTCGCGTACAGGCACACGCCGAGCACCAGGCCGTACACGACGCCGACCGCCAGCTGCCGGCTCTTGAGGATGCGCAGGTCGACGACGGGCTGTTCGGTGGTAAGCTCGTGCCAGATGAACGTGATCAGTGCGAGCGCGCTCGTAATCCCAAGCAGGCGCACCTGGCCCGACGCGAACCAGTCCAGCCGCTCGCCGCGCTCGAGCATCGTCTGGAGGGCACCGATTCCGACGGCCAGCAGCCCGAGGCCCAGGAAGTCGACTCGGTCGGTACGCTGCTGGTGACGCGAATCGTTGATGAACGAGAGCGTCAACGCCAGCGCGAGCATGCCGAAGGGGATGTTGATGTAGAAGATCCACGGCCAGCCATAGACGTCGGTGATCCATCCGCCGACCGTCGGCCCCAGCGTCGGGCCCACCATCACGCCGACGCCAAAGATGGCCATGGCGGTGCCGTATTCCTCCCGCGGGAACTCCTCGTACAGAATCGCCTGCGAAGTCGAGAGCAACGCGCCACCGCCCAGCCCCTGCACGATGCGCCAGAAGACGAGCGCGCCGAGGGAGCCGGCGTTGCCGCACATGAAGGACGCGACGGTGAACAACGCGATGGACCCCGCGAAGTAGCGCCGCCTGCCGAAATAGGCCGAGAGCCAGCCCGTGATCGGCAGCACGATCACGTTCGCGACGATGTACCCGGTCGATACCCAGGCGATCTCATCGAGCGTCGCGCCCAGGTTCCCCATCATGTGGGGGATCGCGACGTTCACGATGCTCGTGTCGAGCAGCTCCAGCACCGACGCGAGCGACACCGTGATTGCGATCAGGTACTTGTACTTGTACCGGTCGTCCGTGACCGCGGTGGTGAACGGAACAGCAGCCGCTGTCACGTGATTATTTGGTCTTGATCGTGACGACGGCGCTCATGCCCGGACGCAGCGGATGGGCGGGATCGATCGCGCTATCCAGCCGGACGCGAACTGGAACGCGCGCCACGACCTTCGTGAAGTTGCCGGTCGCATTGTCCGGCGGCAGCAGCGAGAACATCGCACCGGTTGCCGGCGAGAGGCTCTCCACGTGCCCGCGGAAATGCTGGCCTTTGTAGGCATCCACCGTGATATCGGCGGAGTCCCCCGGTGTGACATCTGCCGTCTCGGTTTCCTTGAGATTCGCCGTGATCCAGACGTCATCGAGCGGTACG
Organism: Gemmatimonadota bacterium; assembly: GCA_003221895.1. Classification (GTDB taxonomy): domain Bacteria; phylum Gemmatimonadota; class Gemmatimonadetes; order Gemmatimonadales; family GWC2-71-9; genus 20CM-2-65-7. The sequence continues at coordinate 8,077 of QHUJ01000008.1, forward strand.
ACTGTCATGAGTGGTTGGCCTGGCTGCACGAGCTGGCCGAGCTCCACCGTTTTCTTCGACACGACACCGCTGGATGGCGCGACGACGCGCGTGTACGACAGCTGCAGCGCGGCCTGATCGCGCGCCGCGCGCGCGGCCGCGACTCGCGCATCCGCCCCGACGAGAGCCGCCTGGGCCGAAGCGAGCTGCGCCTGCGCGGCCGTCGCCGCCGCGCGAGCGGCGTCGAGCTGCTGCTCGCTGACGACTTGCTGAACTGCGAGCGGCTCGATGCGAGCCAGATCGGACGTGGCCTTGAGGGCGTTCCCCTGCGCTTGTGCCACGGCCGCCTCGGCCTGACCCACCCGTGTCCGCGAGCTCACCGTCGCGAGCAGCGCGGCGAGGTCGGCCTCGGTCTGCGCCAGCCGCGCCCGCAAGTCGCGATCGTCCAGCACGACGAGCGTATCGCCCGCCTTGACGTTGTGGTTTTCCTCGACGCGCACCTCGGCGACATAGCCGCCGACCTTCGGCAGGATCGGCACGATATGGCCGTCCACCTGCGCGTTATCGGTCGAGACGTGCGAGCGGCCGAACCACCATCTGCGCACGCCGATCGCCAGGAGGCCAAGCAGCACGACACCCATGATCATGAACACCGTGCGCCGCGAACCCTGCTTCACGGGCTTGGCGGCTGCGGGTGGCGCAACCGGGCCCGAAGGCGCCGGCCGTGTGCGAGTCTCAGTTGGTTCCATCGTCGTTGCCATGGACGTTCCTCAGTTAATGCAGTGTGCGCGCTGTACCGACCGAGCCGGCGAGCGAGATTCTCGCTGCCAGCGCTCCGAACCGCGCATCGATGTCTGCTTCACGCGCGCGAACCAGATCTTCTTGCGCGTTGATCACTTCGATGTTGCCGGCGACACCGGCTTGAAACCGCTGGCGCGCCTGGGATACCTCTTCGGTGGCCAGCTGCAGCCGCTCCCGCGTGATCATCTGCTGCGCGGCCGCGGAACGCAGATCGAGCAATGCCCGGTCCACATCGGCGGCCACCTGTTGCCGCAGATCCTTGACCCGCACGTCGAACTCTTGCGCGACCGCGCGTTGCTCGGCGAGCCGGCCTTCGCGACGCCAGCCATCCAGCACGGGCAGCGACACCTGCACGCTTACGCTGCGCGTGCTGATCGCGTCGGGGAACTGGTTTCCGCTGAGTCCGTAGTCGGCTGCCACCCCGAGGCGCGGCAGGCGTTCCGCGGAGATCGCGGACGCGGCCGTGCGAGCGGCGTGGCCGCGCGCGACTTCGGCGGCGAGGTCGGGCCGCGCCGCGATCGCCTGCGTCACCGCCGCGTTGCGATCGGCGGGAACATCAGCAGCGCCGAGCTGCTCGCTCAACGTATCGGTGAGCTCGATCGACGTCGAAGGGTCGATCCCCAGCGTGCGCGCGAGATCGATCTTGTTGCGCTCGAGCTGACTGGTCGCGAGGATGAGGCGGCCGGCGGATTCCGCCAGCTGGGTCTTGGCGCGCGTCACGTCGATCGAGGCGCTCACACCGGCCTGCTGCTGCGCAATCGCCAGCTTGACGAGCTCGGCAGCAAGGGTCGAGTCGGCCTGGCGCGCAGCGACGACGGCCACGCTGCGAATCGAGCGCGCGTAGGCAATCGCGACGTTCTGCGCGCTCGCCTCCATCGTCGCCGAGCCCTCCGCCACAGACGCCGTGACCTGACTCTTGGCCGCGCTGACGTGCTTCAAATTCGAGAAGTCGAACAGCGTCTGCTGGAGCTGCACCCGGCCGTCGACGACATCGAACGGACCGATGAGACTGGGCACCCCCGGGAATGAGAAACCCAGCGCCTTGGGGTTGAGGGTGCGATTCGCCCACGAGCCGCCCAGCGAGATGCTCGGGAGCAAGCCGGATCGCGCCTGCGTCACCCGCGCCCGTGATTCGTCGGTCCGCAGTCCGGCGAGCTCCACCACCGGAGGCGGCGATTGGGTAGAGCCGGCCGCCTGGCGGATGGCGTCGGCAAACGAGAGCCGCGCCGGCGCGGGCGTCTGCGCCCGCAATGCGCTGGCGCTAAGCGCGAGCAGAAGTGCTGGAAGGAGCCGAGATGCCATGGAGATAGAGATCGATGTGGGTGTCGAGATAGCTGGCGACGTCGAAGCCTTCGGGCATGCAGGCCGCGAACGCCTTGCGGGCGATGACCGCGTGCATGAGCGGCGACATGGCGAGCTTCGCCGCTACCATCACATTCACCGGACGAAATTCGCCGGCCTTAATACCCCGCTCGATGACGCCGGCCATGAGCCGGTGTCCGCGCACAACGACTTCCTCGTAGTAAAAGCGGGCCAGCTCGGGGAAGTTTCTTGCCTCGGCCATCATGAGCTTGGGGATGTTGACGAGCGATGTTTCCCCGACGAGCCGCCAGTACTCGCGTACGAGCCGCTCAAAGAGGTCGCGGGCGCTGCCCACGAACGTCCGCGCGAGGGCTTCCCCCTGCGCGATGACGGGCACGATCGTTTCGCGGATCAGCGCCTTGAACAGCGCTTCCTTGCTGTCGAAGTACAGATAGATGGTGCCCTTGGTGACGCCGGCTCGCCGGGCGACGTCTTCCAGCTTCGTCGCCGCAAAGCCGCGGTCGGCAAACGCCTCGAGGGCGGCGCTCAGAATCTCTTCCGGCCGGGCATTTTTCCGGCGGCGCCAGCGGGGCTTAACGCGTTTCGTCAGGGTTCGCATAGGGATTAGTAACTGAACGGTCAGTAACTAACATTGGTTCCCCCGCTGCGGTCAACCCCTCCGGCGGTAGTACAGGATGAGATCCGTGCTGGGCGGTCGATGCCCCAGCTGTCGCAGGAACGTCACGATTTGGCCGCGATGGTAGGACGAATGGTTGATGAAATGGCGGAACATCTGTCGGAGGCTGTGGACGTATTCGCCGCCGCTGGAAGGCTTTACGAGCTTCGTGTCATCGAGCCGAGCCTCCGTCATTCCGGCTACGAATCTCCGCCGCTCTGCCTCGACCTCCTCCCACCGGTCTCGTGCCTCCGCGAGCGAGCGCAGATCGGTTCCTTGTGGAACGGCCGGGTTGGGCTTCCCCAGCCACCGATGCAGCCACAGCTGCTCGGCCCAGACGATGTGACACAGCGTGGCGTGGATCCCGCCGTAGCTGCTCTTCAGGTCGCGGAAATACTGCTCGTCCGGCAACCGGGCGACCGCGTCGAAGATCGTGCGATTCGCCCAGGCATTGTAGTCGAAGAGCTCGAGGAACTCGTTCACTAGCGCGCCGCCGCGAGCTCTCCCGCATCCATGACGGAGTCCTTCACCTCTTTTCCTTCGATCACCTGGTTGTCGCCGATCACCGAGCCCCGCACCGTGGCCTTCTTGAGCTGCACACCGCGGCCGAGGATGCTGTTCGCGACGGTGCTGCCGACGATCCTGCTGCCGCTTTCGACGGCGACATTGGGCCCGATGGTAGCATCCTCGAGCGTCACCCCGTCCTCGATGTACACGGGGTCCTTGATCTTCACGCCGGACGGCACGGTGGATGGCTTCTTGCCACGCCCGTGCTTCAAGAGATGCTCGTTGGTCTCGAGCAGCGTATCCACCTTCCCGCAATCGTACCAGCCCTCGACTTCGCTGACGAACAGCTTCTTGCCCTTATCCACCATGTACTGAAACGCGTCGGTGAGATAGAACTCGCCGCCCTTCCCCGCCGGGCTCTTGAGAACATGCTCGATCCCGTCGAACAACGTGCGCCAATCCTTCACGTACTGCAGCCCGATGTTCGCCCGCCGAGAAATCGGGGTGCTCGGTTTCTCGACGATCTTGGTCATGTAGCCCTGCGTGTCCGTCACGATGACGCCGAAGCGCTGATAGTCTTCGACCTCTTTCGTCCAGATGATCCCGTCCGCCTTCGAGTCCTTCACGATCGACAAATCGGCGTCGAACAGCGTATCGACGAAGATCACAATGACGGGCCCATCGACATACGGCCGCGCCAGGTTCACCGCACCGGCGGTGCCATCGAGGACTTGTTGCTCGATGAAGCGCGCGGGGATCTTGTAGTTCTTCCGCACGTACTCTTCGACTTTCTCCTTCAGGTGACCCGTGATGATAATCAGCTCGTCGAGCTGACCGGCGCGCTCCAGCGCGTCCATGACGTAATCCATCACGGGCCGCCCGGCGACGTTCACCAGCGGCTTGGGGACGCGCTTGGTCAGCGGCAGGAGGCGGGTGCCTTTGCCGGCCATCGGCATGATGACTTTCATTTGGGAGGAACTCGTCCGTAGCGATCCTTGAGCCGCACGACGTCGTCCAGCTCGGGCGTGGACGCCTCGAGCAGATCGGTGACGATGACGGCCTCGAACTGATGGATCTGTTTGGGGGGAATGTGAAATGCCTCGCCTGCGCTAACGCGGCGCTCGATCAGCGTGTCACCCTGCTGGATCCGCAGGATAATTTCACCGGCCAGCACGTAGATCGACTCATCCTTCTTGTTGTGATACTGCAGCGACAGCACGTGGCCGGGCTCGATGTGCAGAATCTTGCCCACGTAGCGATCGGCCTTGGCCCAGATGATCTCGTGGCCCCAGGGCTTCTCGACGCGGTACGGGAGCTCGCTCACGCCAGGCTCAGCTTCAGCGACGACGGCATGGTCACGCAGGCGGTGACGCATACGCCGCATCCGACGCATCCCTCCGGCTTCAGCACCGGGCGGCCGCGGTCATCGAGCGCGAGCGCGCGCTCGCCCACGGGACAGGCTCGCGCGCACACGCCGCATTCCGCTCCCTGAAACGTGATGCAGCGCTGCGGGTCGAGCTCGAGCACGCCCATGTGCACCGATGCCCACGGCACTTTTGTGAGCGCACCGGTCTCGCAGGCGGCGGCGCACGGCATGTCGGTGCACACCACGCAGGCGCGCGTCGCTGGATCGATGTAGGGCGTGCCCGTCGCGAGCCCACCGTCCTTCGCCGGCATCTTGAGAATGGCGTGCACGGGACAGACGTCGATGCAGTCGCCACAGCGCGTGCATGCCGCCAGGAACGCAACCTCAGACGCCGCGCCGGGTGGCCGAAACCAGCGTTTCGGCGCCACGCGCTTTTCGGCGCGCTCGACCACCTCATGCAAGAGCTTCCCAATGGTGTCCTGGAAGAACCCTCGACGATCAGGCATGAGGTCTCACCACGCGCCTCAAAACGACGGCGCCAAACTGACCTGCCAGCGGAACGCGAGCCGATCCGACGTTCCAGCGGCTGCGTCATCCCAACGGTTCACGACGAACGGGACTTCGAAGCGCATCGTCCATCCAAGATCGTGGATCTGATGGTGCGTCACGAGGCCGACGCCGCCGTCGTACAGCTTCGTGTAGGACTGGCCCGCCGAAGACGCCGGTACTGCCTGAGGATCGACGATTCCGGCATCGAGGAACAACTCCAGCTCGGCATGTTCGGGCAGACCGAGCCGCCTGGTGGTCTCGAAATTCGCTGCGACAGCCCAGCGGCCCCCCAAATTCGGGTCGAAGGCGCGCAAGTTGGCGCCACCCGCCGCGTGATAGTGGAAGTCGGGTCGCACAAAGAGCGCGCCTTTACTGCGGAGCAGCGGGTTGGTGAACGTCTCGTAGGGATCGGCGCCGGCAACCATAATGCGACGCTGGAGCGGCGGGTCGTTGGGCGCAAGATAGCCCCCGCCGAACAGGCGCACCCCCGCAGTGCTCTTAAGAATGAAAGGCGTGCGCACGCTCACTTCGGCAGTGGCGCGCGCAAACGCCTCCAGGTCATAGCGATTGGTCGACACCACGCCCGGGCCGGGATTGCGATACACCACCCCGGCGCGCACCCCTGTTCGCGCGCGCCACACCGTCTTGCCTCGCTGGCTCGTCACCGACCACCAGGGCCCGCCTTCGACCGTGCCCGCGTTGTCCCAGAGCTCCCGATCGACGTAGCCGAGCGTGTTCACGGCCATCCAGATCGCATCGAATCCGACATGCGGATCGGGGCCGAAGCTCTGGTGCTCCCGCAGGGAGCGGTCGGCGTGGAGCGCCACGCCGGCGCGGCCCTCCACAAACCAGCCTGCCAGGCTCACATCGGTGTGCGGCATCGGGTTGTGCACCGGGTTCCCGAAACGGGCGTAGACGCCGAACGGGTGCGTTGCCTCGGGATCGAATCCGTAGGAGAGCAGCGCGAGGTTTTTCTCGAACCGGCCGAGGTAGCTCTCGCGCGAGCGGAGCGACGCCGTCACGCCGCCGTAGTCGTTGAACCAGACGAGCGGCAGGAGGCCTGTTACGATGCGGTCGCGCGGCAGCGGATTCTTCGTCGGGTTATCGAGCTTCAGACTGCGTTTGCCGCGCCCGGAGAGCAGGCGGGGCTCGCGGTTGTTCAGCGCATTCCAGTCGTGCGCCAGCAAGCGAGGATCGAGCATCAGGCGGCCTGGCTTCCTGGCGGTGATGAACTCGACGCGTTCATGCTCCTGCTGGCCCGTTGCTCGGGCATAGATCGTGGAATCGTCGGCGATCTCGACCGGCATCCAGCCGTCGCCTTTCCGGGTGACGCTCACGGTCGTCAGCCACCGGCCATCGGCAAGATGGCGTCGCTTCACTTTGTCCAGTCGATAATCGATGAGCGTCGTCCCGTGCAGCCACTGGCCGAAGAGCCATTTCAGATCGAGGTGCGAGACGTCTTCAGCCACCTCGCGGAATGCTGTTTCATCGACGTGCTTGAGGCGCCACCGCTGATAGTATGCGTGGAGGATCTTGCGCATCACGTCGTCGCCGACGATGTAGCGCAGCTGCCTGAAGAACAGCGCTCCCTTTTCGTACGCCATGTCGTTGTAGGTGTCGAAGTCGCGATAGCGCTCGCTCACCATCGACGTCGGCTCACTCCAGCGATCGATGTCCGACAAGAGGACGTACGCTTCCACGTCCGCGTACGCGGAGCCTTGACCGTGCGCATCGAAGAACCAATCGGTCTGGAAGGTGGTGAAGCCCTCGTCGAGCCAGCCCTCGCGCCATTCGTTGTTCGCGAGGATGCCCATCGTGTAGTTGTGCCCCAGCTCGTGGATGATCAGGCCGAGGCCCGCGCTGCCGTCCATGATCACCATGGGGAACTCGGTGCCGCCGCCTTCGATGCGGTGCAGGTTGGTGATCTGGGGCCAGGCGAATTTGCCGTACAGCGAATCGAGCCACATGAGCGCGATTTCGGTGTTCTGGACGGCTTTGCCCTTGCCCCATGATGCCGTATCGCCCGGCTGGTAGAGGACGCGTACGACGACGTCCTTATAGCGCCCCTCTTCATACCGATAGTCGGGATTCAGCGAGAAGGCGAAGTGGTGGACGGAGTCGGCGAAAAACCTGACACACTTTCGACCTTGAGCTGCGGTGCAAACGTGCGTGGTGCGTGGTGCGTGGTAGTAGTCGCGCTGATAATCGATTCGTGTGCCGCGATTGACGTTTGCCCGTTCCCAGCCCGGATCTCCTTCAATCGACACACCCGTCGCCCCAATCACCTGATCTTCGGCCAGGTCGAGCGTAACGTCGTAGGACGCGAATTCGCCGTAGAACTCGCCGGCCGGATACAGGGGGTGATCCTCCCAGCCGTATTTGTCGTACACGACGACTTTGGGATACCACTGCGCGAAGTCGAAGCGACGGCCGCGACGCCCCTGGCGGCGTGGCAAGGTCGAGGGCCGGGCCTGCCAATCGATATCTGCGACGAGGGAATCGCCCGGGGCGAGCGGCCGCGCGAGGGTCCAATGCGCGATCGTCGAGTCGGGCGCATAGGGGTAATCCGGCTTCCCCGCAATGCCCATCACCGTCCCCGCCGTGATCCGCTCGAACGCGTAATCGGGGTCTTTCAGGTGCTGGAAACGCTCGCGCTGTTCGGCGGAGTCGACGGCGGCCCAGCGTGAGCCGGGGCGGAAGGCATTGAGATACTGGTGGACGTAGAAATCGCGCAGCGTGTCAGGCGACTGATTCACATAGTGAATGCGGACGCGCCCGCTGAGCACCCCGCTCGGTTCGTCGAGCGAAGCGGTGATCTCGTAGGCGACGCGCTGCTGAAAGTATGCGGAATCGAGTGCGAGCATGGGCCCGGGAATCTCGCGTGTTTCGGGGCCGTGTCGCAAGGAAAGGACGGTGGTCCGGCGCCGCAGCCTGCCACAATGGGCCTCCACTTTTGCCTGGAGGACTCATGGTGTACCGCAGTCACGGTGTGGCGGCGTTGATCCTCATCGCCGCGTGCGCCGATCGGGGTGTGACGCCGCCCCCCATGTCCGAGACATCGCTGCCCGCCATCTCGCCGAGCGCCAAGCGGCCCGAGGCGCTCGCAAAGATGGTCGCGACCGCGCTCAAGAATGCGGCGTTCCGCGCCTACCTGAGGGCGCAGCTCGACGCGTCGCCGTATCCCGAGCACAAGCTGCAGTTCCAGACGTTCCTGGCTGCAAACACCGGCCGAGCGTTGCGTCAGGTGGCGACCGAGAATGGCGTCAGTAAGGAGGCCCTCACCGATCGGGCGAGGTCGGCGATTGCGCTCGAGGCCTACTTCCCCGTGCCGGAGCACCGCGCGGCTTGGACGGGCGACGAGCATGTACTCGTCGCGACCGCGCTCACCGACGACGATCCGCCGATCGCGTTCGACACTGACGGCCGGCGGCAGGTGCTGGATCCGGCTACGCCGCCGGCGACGCCCGTGCTGGCACTGGTGCCGGTGGAGACCGACTTCTCCCCGCGTCCAGCGCTACAGGCCTGCCTGGAGGATTGTGGCAGCGGTGGGACGCCGGTGCCGCCGCCTCCGCCCGCGCCTGGTCTGTACATGACCAAAAGCCATTTCGTGCAAGACTTTGAAGGCTGGTTGAAGGGGTCGCCCGAATTTGAAGTGCAAATCCTCGGCCAGAAGGGGCAGACGGACTCGCTCATTTCGTATCAATGCGCCGGCGAGCACGCCGGCGGACCGTACACTTTCGACCAGAACAATCTCGACTGGTCGGGGAGTGTGTTGCTGTTCTCCAAGAATCAGATCGACCAATACAATGCCGCGCATCCCAACCAAAACGTTCGCGTGTTCGTGGTCGAGGATGACGACACAGCGTGTCAGATCAAGACTGATCCTGATCGGTTCCAGAGGCTGATCTATGCGGTTGATAGCGCGTACAATCGCTACACGTCAGGGAACGATTCGAGCACTGCAGTGCAGAAGTACTTCGGGTACGCGCAGTCTGTTTACAACATTTGGCAAGCGTTGGCTTCTCTAGTCAAGAGCAACGACGAGTTGGTGGGCGATGCGGTGAAGGATCAAGTCGTTGGGTCATTCTATCCTGGTTTCAACTGGTTCGTAAAAGGAGAGAACAACACTACTAACGGCTGGATCAATCTCGTGATCTACTGAAAGGAATGCCTGTGCGCCCTCGCGTTCTGCCTCTCGTCGTAGTTCTGTGTGCAGTGTGCTCGTCGGCCGCGGCCCAGTGGCACATCGGACTGGAAATCGCGACGAACAGCTATAAGGGGTCATCGCAGGATACATCAGGCGAGGCGGAAGGACGACCGGGGGGAGGCCTTGCTTTGGCACTCCTCGCACACCGCGGTTGGGGTCGCGGCGGTGTCACCTTACGAGTGTCATTGTCAAATCCAGGCTTCGCGGTCGCGGGGAAGAGTTTGAGCATCACGGACAAGACTACGGGACAGCTTCTCGAGGTGGCGTCGTTGTTTAGCACCCCGGTTGGAGGGATCGGGCCGAGCGGAGCGGTAAGGATTGAACTGGGGCCCGCCCTCCACTTGTGGGACTTCGATGGCGAATACCGGACACGCCTCGGGGGGATTGGTGCGCTCGCTTACGAATGGCCGGTCTCCAGCCGTTTCATCGGTGGAATCCGGCTGGAGGGAATGCTGTCCAAATCGTGGTTCGACGCCACGGAGGTGCCGCCCGAATTCGAGCGGCAACTCACCTGGCGCTACGGCGTCGGATTGGGCCTGCGCTACCGGCTGTAGCGGTCAGCGCAGGATAATCGCCGGGACATCGCTTTCCTTCACGAGCCGGTTGAACGCAGGGACGTCCGCGTCGAGCACGGCTTTCAGCCGGTCGAGCTGCACCTGCAGCGCCGCCGACAGCTCGTCGAACACCTGGACCGACTGCGCGGTCGGCGCCGCGTCCGCGCTTGCTACCACGCCCGCCAGCGCCGCAATCTTGTTGTTCAACCGGAT
>QHUJ01000009.1 GCA_003221895.1 Gemmatimonadota bacterium
GTGACCCCGGTCACCCCCAAATGGGGCACAGCGATTGAGTTATAGTGGCCCATGCTCAAATCCCGTGTGCTCCTGCTGGCCGCGCTTCTCACGAGCGCGACTGGCGCGATGGCCCAGCGCCGCGGTGCGTCGGCGGGCTCCGGAGGAACCGGATTCTGGTACGGTCTGGGCGTGGCTCCGGGATGGGCGCGCGTCAGTTGCAGTCTGTGCGCCAGTGACCGCGTGACCGGCGTCTCCGCTTACATCGCGCTCGGTGGACGCACGAGTCGCGCGCTGCGCATCGGCGGTGAGCTCGCCGCGTGGCGCGAGCGCGACGCCGGCGTCACGCAGACGCTGATGTCGATTCGTGCCGCGGCGTACTGGTATCCGAACCTGCGCCGCCGGTTGTACCTGAGCGGGGGCGCGGCGCTGAACATGCAGCGCGCCAGCGACGGCACGGAGGTCGTCACCTCCTCAGGAATCGGACCGCTCATGGGTATTGGCCTCGAGTGGCCGCTGGGGCAGAGCTGGCTGGTCGGGCCCTTCGCTCACTACTCGGTGGGGGTGTTCGGCGGTGACGTGAAGTTCAACGGCGGTGAGGCCGCCAGCAGCGCCAGGGTAAGCTTTTTCCAGTTGGGGATGAGCCTCACGCGGCGCTGACGCGCCGAATGACCAATGATCAATGACCAATGACCAATGATCCTTATCGGTCATTGGTCATTGGACATTGGACATTGGACATTGGTCATTGATCATTGGACATTGGTCATTGGACATTGGACATTCCGTCGGCAAGCCCATCCGCGTACCCCAAGTCGTCATCAAGCCAGTCGCCCGCTCACAAAAGGACAATGTCCGGCACGGGGCCGCGAGTCTTCTTTTAGGGCTCAAAGCGACTCGTTTCCACCGGAGGGATCGAGAATGTGGCGTTCAGCCAGCGACATATTCCTGGGCGCGCTCGGCGATTTGCGCCGCTCCTGGAAGGTTCTCGCGATCACCGATCTCGCTTACAAGGCGATCGCGTTCGCGTTGCTCATGCCAGCGACCACGTTGATCCTGTACTGGCTACGGGCCCGAACGTCGCAGCGCGTGGTAGCGGACACCGACATCGCGATGTTTTTCCTCACCACGCCCACGGGCATCGTGACCCTGCTTCTGGGCGGCTCGCTGATCGTCGCGATCACGGCCGTGGAGGCCTCGTGTCTGATGGCGGTGGCTGTGGGTGCCTCGCAGGACATCCGCCTCAACGGGCGCGGCGCATTGCGGTTCGGCGCGACGAACGCGCTGAATGTGCTGCGCCTTTCTGGCCACATGGTGCTGCGCGTGATGCTCGGCGTGGTGCCCTTCGGCATCGCTGCGGGCCTTGTGTACGTGGCGCTGCTGCGCGCTCACGACATCAACTACTACCTTGCGCAGAAACCGCCGCAGTTCTGGATCGCCGTAGTCCTAGTAGCGTTGATCGGCATCGGGCTCGCGCTGTTGCTGGCGCGCACGATCGCCCGCTGGGCGTTTGCGTGGCCCCTCGTGGCGTTCGAGCAGGTGCACCCGCGACAGGCACTGGGCGAGAGTGCCAAGCGCGCGGCCGGTTCCTACGGGCTCATTCTCGCGTCGCTCGCACTGTGGGCGGTCTCGACGTTCGTCTTGACGAGCGCGTTGACGTGGTTGATGCGGTCGATCGGTCTCTCGGTCGCCCCGTCTGTGGCCGGTTCGCTCTCGCTGTTGTTGCTGTTCCTGAGCTTGTGGGTCCTCGTGGCCTCGGCGCTCCTGTTGGCAGTCAACGTCGTGAACTTCTCGCTGTTTGCGCTGGTCCTCACACGTTTGTACCAGCGTCTTGCTCAACGCACGCCGGCGTCGCTAGCTCGGTACGCGGGCGAGGTGTGGGGGATCCGGCTGAGAGGACCATCAGGCATTGGCATCCTGTCACTCATCGTGCTCGGGTTGGGGGGCGTCGCTGCGCTGGCATTCCTCGCCACGCGGAATCAGGCGCCGATCGTGGTCATCGCCCATCGAGGATCATCGGCCGTCGCGCCGGAGAATACCCTGGCGGCGTTTCGTCTCGCGGCTGAGCAGCGCACCGACCTGGTCGAGCTGGATGTGCAGGAATCTTCCGACGGCCAGGTGCTCGTCGCGCATGACGCCGACCTGATGAAGGTCTCTGCTAATCCGGCCAGGATTTGGGAAAGCAACGCCGCGACGCTCCGAGCGATCGACATCGGCACCTACAGGGACCCGCGCTATGCCGCCGAACGGGTGCCTACCCTCGCCGAGGCGCTCGCCGTGTGCAAGGGGCGCTGCAAGGTTTTGGTTGAGCTCAAATCGTACGGCCACAACCAGCATCTCGAAGAACGGGTCGTTCAGATCGTCGAAGCGGCCGGCATGGTGAACGAGTGCGAGTTCATGTCGCTCGATCACGATATGGCTCGCAAGCTGAAGCAGCTGCGCCCGTCATGGCGCGTGGGGTTTCTGGTTGCGAAAGCCGTGGGGGATCTCACGGAGTTGAACGGCGACTTCCTGGCCGTCGAGGCGAGTCTGGCCACGCGTCGTTTCATTCGTCGCGCCCATCGCGCCGGTCAGGACGTCTACATCTGGACGGTGAACGACGCTGCCTGGATGCTCGTAGGCCTCACGCGCGGCGTCGACGGCCTCATTACCGATCATCCCGACGTCGCGCGACGGGTCATCGCCGCTCGTGCCCGCATGAGCGAACCACAGCGGTTGCTGGTGGCGATGCTCATTCGCTTCGGCGCCACCGCGCAGGCGGTGGAAACGGAGGATGCGTTGCGGCCGTAATCTCCGCCGGGAGCTCTCGGGTGAGGTTCCTACAGGTTGGTGTAAGCCTGACGCGACGCTAGCGCGCCGCGATTGATCAATGATCATTGGACAATGATCATTGGACATTCCGAAGGATGGGCCGACTCGGAATCGAACCGAGAACCTACTGATTAAGAGTCAGTTGCTCTGCCAGTTGAGCTATCGGCCCTTGCGGGGGCGGCGGAAAAATCATCAGGGCCCGCGGCAGAGGCAAGGGAACGACTCGGCAAGCCGATCCGCGTTCCCCACTCGTCGGTCAGTTTGAACGTCTCGCTCATCGGGAACCGCAACACCCACAGCCGGCGCGCCAGGTCTTTCAACGACCAGACCACCGTCCGCTGCACTTCCACCGAAGACCACTGTCCGAAGGCGTTGTGGCTCAGGTCGGTCGCCAGGGCCTGGCCGATACTGGCGGCAAGCTGTCGGTACAGTGCTTGGGGGTCTTCGTGAGGCGCTGAAGCATGTTGCGGAACCTTTTTAGTTCCCTTTTTGGGACCTACACCTTCACCCCATAGGACCCATTCGAGTGTAACCTCCGGTATCCCCAGCTCTTTCGCCTTGGTCACGATCAGCCGAGCGACGTCGGCGGGGAATTTCTTCCTGTGGGGCCATTTCTTTATAGCTGCTTCAGTTACACCGCCTCCCAGCGCCGCGGCGAACTGCCGATAGCTCAACGAGATGCCTTCCCAGGGGCTGAATACATCGAGGAGCACAGCGAGGCGATCGGCGAGGGGAACGCGCTTCGGGCCAGTTTCGGGCTTGACAGGTACCAAAATAGACCTACTTTCGGTGACATCATAGTGGGGCAGCAGCACTAATTGTGTCCAGGAAACTGCCTCATATGGGCACTGCCGTCAAGCCACTACGCCCTAGGACCCAGGAGCGCGGAGACCCAATGCTCGTTCGTCGTTCACTTCTCGTACTCGCGTTGGCGCTGATGGTCGTGCGCTGCGCGGACCAGCCCACAGCGGTCTCCTCGGTGAGAGCACCCGCTGCGCCGCAGTTCCTCCGGTGGGCTGGGAGCGGCGCTCCAGACTTCTCCGCGATTTCCCCTCAGATCCAAAAGCCACATGGACGCTCCCAGAACCTGACCCCTCCCCTCAAGCTCGATAGCTACCAGGTGTCGTTCTGGGGAGTTCGTGGTGAAACGCGCTCCGTTCAGATCAACTATGCCAGCAGCATCGACGATTCGACCCATCCATTCTTGCGCCTGACGACCACCGATCCGCAGGTCGTCCCCGGCGTCGGGGAGCTGGCGGTGGGCGATTCCGTCTTGATCACAGTCACCATCGATACAAGCAAGATCGGCATATCGCTTGAACCCTCTGGTTTGCAATTCGGCGCACCTTCCCAGCTCCAGATCTGGTACGGCGGGGCCGGCGGCGACCTGAACGGCGACGGCGTCGTGGACAGTAGCGACGCCGAAGTCGAGCGGCAGCTGCTCGGTCTCTGGTACGGGGGAGATGACGGCCAGCAGTGGTCGGAGGTGTCGGCCTCGCAGGACGTGGGCGACAAGTCGTTCACTTACGCGCTACCGCACTTCTGCGAGTACGCGATCGCCGCGTTGCTGGAACTGGCGGTGAGCTGGTAGTCCGGTGAGCATCCCTATGCCCAACGAACGGTCGCGCGAGCAAACGCTCGAAGCGCAGACCGTCGTCACCAAGGCTCAGGCCCTCGCCGCGGCCGGACAACACGCCGCCGTGGTGGAATTCCTCGGCACCCGCGAGCGCAGTGAGCTCGTCGGCTCCCCCACCCTGGCGTTGCTCTACGGCATCGCGCAGGCGCGGTTGGGCCGGCATGAGCAGGGACTCGAATGGCTCGAGCAGGCGCGCTCGCAGGCGCGCCAGCAGGGCGAGCATCTCGTCGAGCGTCATGCGCTCAGCGCGCGCGGCGCCATCGCTCTCGTTAGCGGCGAGCTCTCCGAAGCCGCCGACTACTGTACCCAAGCGCTGATGGCCGCCAGCCGGGATGGCGATCACGCCACCACCGGCCGGGCCTCCAACAATCTGGGCAACATCAGCTACTTGCATGGCCGTTTTGCCGAAGCCATCGCGTCGTGGGAGATTGCCGCGGCGGCCTTCCATCGTGCCGGGCTGCAGCACGGCGTCGCCGAATGCCACCACAACATGGCGAATGCCTACCGCGAGCGGGGCGCGCTCGATCGCGCGCTCAGCGAGGCCGATCTGGCCCTTACGACGTCCGAAAGCGCGGGCGACGAGACGCTGTTTGCCTTGACGCTGCGCGGCCGCGCCGAAGTCCGCATCGCACGCAGCGAACCCGAGCTGGCCCGCCGCGATCTCGAGCGGGTGCGGGAGGTTCGCGGCCGTCTGCCAGACCCCGTGAGCGAAGCCGAGGATTTGCGCGTGCTTGCCCTGGTCGCGCTGTCGGAAAACCAGGTCAGTCGCGCCGAGAAATCGTTGCGGGAGGTGATCGGCCGCGCCGAGCTCCATGGCCGCCTCCTGCTCGTCGGCGAGGCGAGCCGCGATCTCGCGACGGTCCTGCGCCGTGCCGGCCGGATGGGCGAGGCTGCTGTCGCCGCCCAGTCCGCCAAAGCAGTGTTCGCCCGCATCGGCGCCGAAGGCGAAATCCGGAAGCTGGCCGACCAGGGCTGGGACGGGGCGTTTGCCGCCGAGCTGCGCGGCCCGCTCGCGCCGGTCCACGTCGCGCAGCAGTATGCCGACGCCGGCCGGTACGCCGAGCTGCTCACGTACCTCGAGCAGCGCTCCAAGGACGAGCTGGAAGAGTCCGCGATGCTCACCCTGTTGTGCGGTATCGCCCACAGCCGTCTGGGCCGTCTCGAAGTCGGCCAGCAGTGGGCTATGGTCGCGCAGCTGCGGGCGCGCGCGCTGAAGGACCGGATGATGGAAGTGCGCGCTCTGAACGTGTGCGGCGCGATCGCGCTCGAGCGGGGTGGTATCGATGAAGCCACCTACTTCTTCGCACGCGCCCAGGAAGAGGCGACGGACGACAACGACATGGCCACGGTCGGCCGTTGCGCCAACAACCTCGGCATCATCGCGACTATGCAGGGCGACTTTAAGCGGGCCGTCATTGCCTACACCCGCGCTATCGCCGCCTATGACAAGGCGCAATTCCACCGCGGCGTAATCGAGGCGCGGCACAACCTCGGGATCGTCTGCCGCGAGCAGGGCGAGCTGGACCGCGCCGTGGAGATCGCCACCCAGGCGGTCCGTGAAGCGGACCGCATGGGCGACCGGCTGCTCACTGCGCAGGCAGTCGCCGGCCTGGCGGAGATTCACATCGCCCGTGGTGAAACTGAGCTTGCCAAGCAGGAAGTCGAGCGCGCCCTGGCCGTCCACCGGGAGCTCAAGGATCCGGTACGCGAAGCCGAAGATCTGCGGATCCTGGCCGCCGCCCTCGCGGTCTCCGGTCAAACGCAGGACGCCGCGGCGATGCTGCAGGATGTCATCGACCGCGCGACGCAACACGGCCGCCCGCTGCTCCTCGCCAGTGCGGAGCGCGATTTGGCGCGGCTCTTGCTCAAGACCGGTGACAGAGCGTCAGGCAAAGCTGCGGCGCAGCGGGCCCGCGCGATCTTCCAGCGGCTCTCGGCGCGTGCGGAAATCGATAAGCTCGATGCCTTGCTGGAGGCTCCATGATCCGGCAGGGACTCCAACTCTCGAACTTCGCGATCGGGTGGTAGCCGCATGCGACCCGACCAGCGACAGACAGAGACTCTGCAACGCGTCTTCCCGCACGCGCACTTCAGCGAGCGGGAAGCCGCCGCTCGCGCGGCGGCGATCGAGGAGCACCGCCGCCAGCTCGGCTCACGTCTGGGCCGCAATGTCGGCGCCGTGGTCGCGGCCGTCGACTACATGCTCAACATCAGCGGGGACCTGATTGCGCCTGCGATCGTGGAGCACGATGCCCTGACGCTGCTGGAGCATCGGTCCATCACCGATCCGTTGACCGGTCTGTTCAACCGGTATCACTTCGAAGCGATGCTGAAGCGCGAAATCGCACGCTGCGCCCGCTACGAAGTGTCGCTCTCGCTGTTGCTCCTGGACGTCGACCGTCTCAAGCCGCTGAACGACAAGTGGGGCCACCAGGCGGGCGACCGGGCGCTGACCCGCGTCGCGACCGCGATTCAGCGGAGCCTGCGCGGCACCGACATCGCAGCCCGCATCGGCGGCGACGAGTTCGCCATCATCCTGCCCGACACCGATGCCGTCGCCGGACTCATCGTGGCCTCACGGATTCGTCGCAGCCTGGCGCACGACACCGCGATCATGGTCACGGTGAGCGGTGGACTGGTGGAGCTGCCCAAAGTGACCTCGAAGGCCTCGACCACTCAGCTTATCGCGGCGGCCGATGTGGCGTTGTACGCGGCGAAGTATGCCGGCGGGAACTCGATCGTGCAGCGGGAATATCAGCCGGGGCGTCGGGCCGACGAGTAGTGCCTCCAAGGGGAATCGAACCCCTGTTCCCACCTTGAAAGAGTGGTGTCCTAGCCGTTAGACGATGGAGGCGGGACTCGAATAGCGGTAACGGGATTCGAACCCGTGTTTGAGCCTTGAGAGGGCTCCGTCCTGGTCCCCTAGACGATACCGCCAGACCCGGGAGGCGCGTGAATATCGCCAGCCCGCGCGGGAGTGGTCAACTCCTCGGGAGTTGACGTTCCCACCGTCTTTCGTACCGTTACTGGCCCGATGAAACGCATTTTCTCCCTGCTCGTTCCCGACGCTCTCATACTCATCGGCGCGGACGCACTCATCACGCTGCCCGCGCTGCGCGGCACCGCCACCGGTCTCGCCACCGTCTTCCCCTTCACCGTCCTCGCCGCCGCCCTGCTGCTTGGCTGGCGCTTCAATCGCTCCCGTTTGATCTTCGCCATCGCGCTGCTGGCGCTCACCGAGTACGTCCTGCTCAACGCGCCTCCACTTGGCACGCCCCGCGAGCGCGTGTTCTTCCACGCCCTCACGTTCCTGTTGCCGATCAACCTCGCCCTGGTCGCGTTGCTCCCGGAGCGTGGCACCTTGACGGCGGCGGGGCTGCTCCGCTGGATCCTGCTCGCCGTCCAAGTGGTCATCGTCGCATTTCTGGCGAAAGCATTTACCGATCAATCCCTCAAGTTCCTGTCGACCCGCGTCCTCCCGGCGCGGTGGTTTGCATGGACGCCGGTCCACCAGCCGGCGATCATCGCGTTTCTCGCCATCGGGGTGCTGCTGGTCATGGCGTGGCTACGAGAGCCGCAGTCGCCGGTACGCGGCTACTTCTACGCGCTCGTCGCCGCACTGGCCGCCCTCTCGTGGCCCCCCGAAGGACCCGGCCAGGAGATCTGGCTCGCAACCGCCGGGCTGATTCTCGTGATCGCCGTCATCGAAGCGTCGTACCTGATGGCGTATCGCGACGGCCTCACCGAGCTGCCCGGTCGGCGCGCGCTGAACGAAGCACTCCCGCGGCTGAGCGGGCAGTTCACCGTCGCCATGGTCGATGTCGATCACTTCAAGCGCTTCAACGACACCTACGGGCACGATGCAGGCGACCACGTGCTCCGGCTCGTCGCCGCGCGCCTGGCACAGGGTGCCGGCGGCGCGACGGCGTATCGCTACGGCGGTGAGGAGTTCGCCCTCGTGTTCCCCGGCAAGGGGGCCGAGGAGTGCCTCCCGCACCTCGAGGAGCTGCGGGTGACTGTCGAGACCAGCCGCTTTACCATGCGCCGCCGCTTCCGACCGCGGACCAAGTTGAAAGTCGACAAGGGGCGCAAAACACGCCTGCAGATCACGATCACCGTGAGCATCGGCGTGGCGGAGCGTAACCACCGGAACACAAGCCCGGACCAGGTCGTGCTCGCGGCCGATAAAGCCCTGTACCGGGCAAAGGAGGCCGGGCGGAACCGCGTCTCGACGTGAACCGCACCGAGGCGTAGCTTCGGCCCAATGCGGCCTGCGACGGCTGTCATCACCGCGATCGTTGCTCTCTTTCCTTATTACAGGACCTTGTCCGCCCAACAGTCGCCGTCCCATTTATTCCAGGACCAGACTCCTCTGACGCTGCGACTCGAAGGCGATCTCAAGGGCCTGTTTCACGATCGCGGCGAAAAGCGCACCGCGCACCCCGCCCGGCTCCGCTACGCCAGCGCCGCCGACACCGGAAAGATCGACGTGAAGCTTCGCACGCGCGGCATCTTCAGACTCAAGCAGTGCGCATTCCCTCCCATTCGCATCGATCTGCCCGCTCATAAGGTCGACGACACACCCTTCGCCGGTCAGGACAAGCTCAAGCTCGCCACCCACTGCCTCAGCGCCCGGTTGTACGAGCGCAATCTGCTGCGCGAATACGCCCTGTATCGCGCGTTCAACGCGCTCACCGACTCCAGCTTTCGCGTGCGCCTCGCGCATGTCACCTATATTGATTCGGCGCGCACCGACACGACCATCCGCTACGGGTTTCTGATCGAGTCGGACGCCGGGCTGGCCCACCGCCTGGGCGCCGAAGTCTATGAAAGCAACAACGTCCACGACCTGCTGACCGACCCGGCATACATGACGTTGGTTGCCATGTTCGAATACTTCATTGGCAACAGCGATTGGTCCGTCTGGGCACGGCACAATATCGCCATCCTGCGGCGGACCCAGCCGCCTCAGCTGCTCGCCGTGCCGTACGACTTCGACTTCTCCGGGGCCGTGAACGCCCCCTACGCGACGCCACCGCCGCAGGTGCCGATTCACACGGTGCGCGAGCGCTACTACCGCGGCTATTGCCAGCCCGACACGATCCTGCATTCCGTGTTGGCCCGCTTTCGCGCGGCCAAAGATTCGATCTATGCCGCGGTCCGGGCGGTGCCCGATCTCCCCGAGGGCGACTTGAAGGGGCTGCTCAATTACTTCGATGAGTTCTACGACGCCATCGAGAACCGGGGACTGGTGCAGCGCGAATTCGTGCGCGGCTGCCGGAGCGCTCCACAATGAACGACCGGCGGATACTTGGCCTGCTGCTGCCCCTGGCTGGCTACTACACGGTCCTGGCCTTCGTCGCAGGGCTCCTCGGGCGCTGGCTGCCGCAGTGGGGTGGGGGGGTGGGAGGGGCCGATCTGTTCGCTCCCAAGACACCCGGCGGCGCCGCCATCGCCATGCTGAGTGGACTCGCGCTGATGTGCCCAGTGGCGTGGATGTACATGCGCACCAAGCCAAAAGCGCGCTACGACTCCTCGCTGGTGCAGACCGTCGTCGTGCTGCCGGTCGTCATTGCGGGTGTCGTGCTGATCGTGCGCGACAGCACCGCCCTGGCCTTCAGCCTGGCCGGAATCGTCGCCGCGGTGCGCTTCCGCAACACGCTGCGCGACACGAAAGACGCGGTCTACATCTTTCTGGCCATCGCGGTCGGTCTCGCCGTAGGTGTGCAGTCGTTCTCCGTGGCTTTCGTCGTCACCGTCATCTTTTTGCTGGTCGTCCTCGTGCTGTGGCGGTTTGATGTCGGCACCGAGCCTCTGGCCGACAGCTTCCGCGGCCGGCTGGTCGTGGAAGCGGCATGGGCGCCGGGAGTGGAAAGCGCCGTGAGCGCGATCCTCCAGCGCTACGCGCGACGCTGGAAGCTGGTCCGGTCGGAGCCGACGGCGCTGACCTTCGCGGTGCAGATCCGGCGCACGACCAACGCGGACGCCCTGGTCACGGCCGTCCGGGAAGAGCCTTCCAAACAGGTTACGGGCGTTCGGTTCGACCCGCTCAATCCATGATTCGGCGCTGGGATGCACCGGATGAGGCGTTCCTCCGGCGCATCCTGGCCGATCCACCTCGCCGTCTCGGACCCGCCCGGTCGGCCTTCTTTCGCGACGTCTATTTCGACACCAGCGCCGGCGACCTTAGGGAACGGGGCGCGCGCTGCCGCCTCCGCTTCGTCCTGAATGGCAAATGCTCGCTGACGGTCTGGTTGCCGGACGGTTCGCCTGTGCACTCGTGGGTGGGCGAGGGTGATCCGGGCGCGGCCCTGCTCGGAAACTCGGCCGCCGCTGTGCGGTTGCGCGCGCTCACGGATCCGACTCGACTCGCGTCATGGATGGAGCGGGACGTCGAGCGCATCTGGCGCGCACAGCGTATGCCGCTCATCCGGCTCCCGCTCTGTGATCTCGCCGGCGACGTCATCACCGCGCGGCGCGGGGATCTCTCGGCGCGTCTTGCGGAGCTCGCGGTCTGCCCGCACAGGCTAGGCCACGCTGCCGCCAACCGCTTGGCGTCCGCTCTCGAAGCCGCATTTCCGCTCCGTCCCGCAAGGAACGATGCGATCCTGCGCGCGCAGGCGGCGCTGGACGCCGTCGAGGGGGAATCGATCGCGCGCGAGCTGCGGGGCGAGCGCGAAGTCGCGGTCGTGGCCGTCGAGCACGGGCGCATTGGACTGTGTCGCTCGGGCGCCGAGCTGCGCGTGCCTGTGCACCGCGGCAGTGGTGAAGAGGCGTGTCGCGCCGCGTTGCGGGAAATCGTCGGCACGGGGGAAGGCCAGCTCCGCCTGCTCGGCGTCGTGCCACGCACCGGCGACCGGGTGCCGTTGGAGGTGTGGACCGCGCGGCGCCTGCATCAGAACTCGACCAATGGCGAGCGGCTGCAGTGGTTCGCTCCCGCGGAGCTGATCGCGCGCGTCGGATCGCCGCTGTTGCGCGATCCGGGCACCCTCGCGGCATTGACCGTCGCCGCGCGGTCTCCCCTGCTCCCCGAGTGGTCGGGCGCGCCATTCGGCGAGACCGATGCGGCCGTTGTGGACACCGCGCCCGCGGACGTGGCGCGCGCGAGTCGCGTCACGCTGAGCGAGCTGCGGGCCGCGGTTCGCTCCGACGACGCGAAGGACCCGGCCCGCGAAACCCCCGACCAATTCCTCAATCCGGAGCTGTCGTGGCTCGAGTTCAACAGCCGAGTCCTGGCGCTCGCGGAAGATGAGACCACACCGCCCGGTGCACGGCTCCGTTTCCTCGGCATTTTCTCCTCGAATCTCGACCAGTTCGTGATGACGCGCGTGGGGGCGCTCAAGCAACTCGTCGCGGCCGGACGCAACGCGCGCTCGCCACACGGCGGGGGGCTCCGGCCTCAGGAGACGCTCGACGCCATTTCGGTTCGCCTGCGCCCGTTGATCGAGCGGCAGTACCGCACGTTTCACTCGCTCGAGCCGCTGCTGCAGCTGCAGCGCTGGGACCGGCTCAGCGATGAAGAGCGCGCGCGGATGCGAGCCCGGTGCGCGAATGAGGTGCTGCCGTTCGTCAGTCCCAAGGCACTGACGCGGGCGCCCGGTCATCCCTTCCCGCTCGTCGGCGATCGGCGGCTGTCGCTGCTCGTCGCCATGCGCGATCAGGCAGGATCGCCCATGCACTACGCGATCGTGGAGATTGCTCCCGATCTGCCACGCTGGGTTTCCGTATCAGCTGGTCGGCACATCCTCATCGAAGACCTGCTTCGCGGCAGCCTCGATCTGCTGTTTCCGGGTCGCGCCATCGCGGGCGCACATGCGTTTCGGCTGACCCGCAGCGGCGACCTCCAGCTCGACGAGACGACAACCGCCAACTTTCTGCAGGCGATCGAGGAAGAGCTTTCCCGGCGGCAGCAACAGCCGGTCGTGCGTGTTGAGCTCGAGGCGACGACTCCCGCGGTGCTGCGCGATCTGCTGCAGCGCGAGCTGCGGTTCGAGGAGAGTGACCGTGACAGCACGTTGAGCCCGGCGGACGTGTATAGCGTCGCTGGGCCGGTGGACCTCGGCGGGCTGCAGGAGATTGGCGGGGGAGCTGGTCTGCCGGACTACCCCCCAGTCGCCCCGGCAGATGCGTTCGCCGCCGATCGATCGATTGCCGAGCAGCTCGGTACCGGCGACGTGCTCGTCTACCATCCGTACGATTCCTTCCCGGCGAGCGTCGAACGGTTCATCAGTGAGGCGGCCGACGATCCGGACGTTCAGGCGATCAAGCTCACGCTCTACCGGCTCGGCGCTTCATCCCCGATCGCCGAGGCGCTGCGCCGCGCGGCAACAGCCGGCAAGGACGTGTCGGTCGTCGTGGAGCTCAAGGCCCGGTTCGAGGAAGCGCGCAACATCACGTGGGCACGCAGTCTCGAGCGGGACGGCATTCATGTGGTCACCGGTCTCGTGAGCCTCAAGACGCACGCGAAGATCGCACTCGTCGTCCGGCGCACGGGAGGTCGCGTGCACCGCGTCGCGCACGTCGGCAGCGGCAACTACAATCCGGCGACCGCTCTCGTCTACACCGACGTCGGGTTGTTCACCGCGCATCCCGGCATCACCGCTGATGTGCATGCGCTGTTCAACGAGCTGACCGGATCCAGCCAGGCACCCCAGGCGCATCTCCCTCACCTCATCGTGGCGCCGACCGATTTGCTCCAGCGGCTCCTCGCGTTGATCGAGCGGGAAGCGGCGCACGCGCGCGCTGGGCGGCCGGCACGCATTCGCGCCAAGCTGAACGCCCTGTCCGATTCGACGGTGATCCAGGCGCTCTATAAAGCCTCGCAAGACGGGGTGTTCATCGACCTGGTAGTGCGCGGTATTTGTACTCTCCGACCCGGCGTCCCTGGTTTTTCCGAGCGGATTCGCGTGGTGAGCATCCTGGGCCGATTCCTCGAGCATGCACGGATCTGTCACTTCGCCAACGGAGGGGCGGAGGAGTACTACGTCGGGTCGGCCGACTGGCGGCCCCGGAACCTGCGACGCCGGGTGGAGGTGATGTGCCCTGTCTACGACGCGGCCGCTCAGGCCAGGCTTGATCGCCTGCTAAGTGCCGAATTGACGGCCCGGAACGCCTGGTTGCTCCGTCCAGATGGGGCATACGACTTTCGTGCCACGTGACCTGGTCCGGTCACAAGCCTTCTTTAGTATGACCATATGAGCACTGAGCCAGGCTATCACGCTCGCGACCGGGCCGCTCTTCTCCTGGCGGCCCTTGTCGCAGTGAACAGCGTCGTCGTGCTCATCGGTTGGTCCGCCGGCTGGTCGGCGTTCGTGCATCCGTCCCCGTCATTCATTCCCATGGCGCCAACGACGGGGCTCGCGTTTCTGGCGCTCAGCCTCGCGCTCACCGCGCGCATCCTGCCGTCGCATTGGACGGCGCCTCGCAGCGTCGCAACCGTGTTGGCCTGCGTCGTCGCTGCCATGGTAGTGGTAAACCTCGCCGTGCCGTCGATGCTTGACCGCGCGCTGGGCGGGGCTTCCGGCCAATTCGGCGCTGTGCAACTCGGCGTGATGTCGCCCGTGACGGCCACCGCCCTTGTTCCGCTTGCCCTGGCGATCGCCGCAACGGGATTGCACCCTCGCTATGCCGGGCCGCTCGCGGTCGTCGCGGTAATCGTCGGCGGAACGGTCGCGCTCGGCTACGCCTATGGGACGCCTCTGTTGTACGGAGGCCGTACGATTCCCGTCGCGCTGCCCACCGGTCTCAGCCTGGTGACCCTCGGCGTCGGAACCGTCCTCGTCGCCGGCCCGCGGGTGTGGCCGTTCGAGCCACTCACCGGAGACGGTCCTCGCGCGCGCATGTTGCGCGCGTTCTTGCCCGCGACCGTCGGGCTCATCGTCCTCATCGGACTGCTGGACACTCGGTATGGGGCGGTGTTCGGCCTCGACCGCGTGTTGGTCGCGGCGTGGCTCGCCGTGGTCAGTGCGACGCTGATAGCCCTGCTCGTGGCGCGGCTGGCGCGTCGCATCGCCCGTGACATCGACCGCGCATACGCCGAGCGGCATCGGGCCGAGCGGAGTTATCGCGCCCTGTTCGAGCAGTCGCTCGCGGGCGTCTCGACCACCCGCGTCTCCGACGGCCAGATCCTCATCTGTAATGACCGGCTGGCGAAGATCTTCGGATACGACTCGGCGGCCGACTTCGCGGAGGTGCCGGCACGCAACCACTGGTGGGATCCCGACGAGCGCGATCGGATGCTGGCCACGCTGCGCGAGTCGCGGGTGTTGCGCAACTACGAAGTGCACATGCGCCGTAAGAACGGCACGCCGTTGTGGCTGCTGTGCAACGTCACGCTTCACCAGGGAGACGATGGGGAGGAGCTGCTCGAGAACATCGTCGTGGATGTGACGGAACGAAAGCTGCTCGAGCAGCAGCTGTGGCAGGCTCAGAAGCTCGATGCGTTGGGGAGCCTGGCGGGGGGAGTCGCCCACGACTTCAACAACCTGCTGACCGCGATCATGGGCTACGCCGACATTCTCCGCGAGGATCTTGGCCAGGACTCGCGTCAGGCCGGCGAGGTAGATGAGATCATCAAGGCGAGCGACCGCGCGAGTGCGCTGACCCGCCAGCTGCTCGCATTCAGCCGCCGCCAGCCGTTCGACCCCAAGCCGTTCCGCCTCGACCAGCGCGTGAGCGATATGGAGAAGATGCTGCGCCGGCTCCTCGGTCCCTCGGTACGAGTTGTGACCGCGACGGACGAGGATCTCCCGGCGATCATGGCCGATCCCAGTCAGATCGAGCAGGTGCTGCTCAATCTCACAGTGAACAGCCGTGATGCGATGCCCCATGGCGGTACCCTCACGATTGAGACTCGCCACGTTCGGCTGGACGAACCCCGTACGACCGCGACATCGACCGTGCCTCCAGGGGCATACGTCATCGTGGCGGTGAGTGACACCGGTTCCGGCATGTCGGCCGAAACATTGGCCCATGCATTCGAGCCCTTCTTCACGACCAAGGAGCAGGGCAAAGGAACGGGGCTGGGTCTCTCGACCGTGTACGGAATCGTCAGGCAGAGTAACGGCCATGTGCTGGTATACAGCGAGCCCGGTGTTGGCACGACCTTCACATGCTATTTCCCGGTGACCGAGCGGCGGGAGCGCGTCTCGCGCCCCATCCATATTCCAGCGAAGATCAAAGGCACCGAGACGATCCTGCTGGTGGAGGACGAAGAGTCGATTCGGGATCTCGCCGTTACGGCATTGCGGCAGCTGGGCTATCGCGTACTGCCGGTCGGGGATGGTATCGAAGCCATGACGATCGCTGCCGTGCACGACGGCCCGATTCATTTGCTCCTTTCGGACGGTGTCCTGTCGGGTGTGCGCGCTGCGGAGCTCCTGCGTCGGCTCACTTCACAGCGCCCCGAGACCAAGCTCCTGCTGATGTCGGGGTACCCTCACGAAGCCGTGTTCCAGACTGACAGCGTCGCACCCGACACCGCCTTTCTGCCGAAGCCCTTCACCATCCGGCAGCTCACCGAGCGCGTGCGGGAAGTCCTCGACAACTAGCGAAGGAGCGCTGTGTTAGCTGCGGTAGAGCAGCAGGCGGTAGGCTTTGTACTTCTTGAAGTTCAGGCCGTTGCGGCGCCCGCTGAAGTGCTTGTCCTCGTAGCGCCGCAGCTTCTTTTTGAATTTCCATTTCACGAGCTTCATCAGCCACGGATACCGGGCCTCGAGCCGCGACAGAATCAGCGTGTAGGCCGGCTGAATCGCTTCGCGGTAGGCGGCGTCGAGCAGGTCGAACGTCGGCGCGATGCCGTCGGTCATGTCGAGATCGAGTGTGGGGGCGAGGGGGAAGCGGGCGATCGTCTCGCGGAAGCGCGGCAGCTCGTGCCCGCCCCCGATGGGGCTCTTCCCTTCCGCCGGCACGCGGAAGATGTCGGTGATCAGGACGTAGCCCTTCGGGTTGAGCAGGGAGAGCGCCTTGGTGAACGCCTCTTCGAGCGGAATGAAGAGCAGGCTCTCACTGAACAGAATGAGATCGTAGCGCCGTTCGGTCTGGAGATCCTGGAACCGCGTCTCGAAGATATCGCCGCGGCCTTGCAGCACTTGCTTGGCCACGCCGGTCAGCACGCCGTTCGGGGAAACGCAATCGACCGTGAAGCCGCGCTCGAGCAGCTTGCGCGCCGTGTTCCCCGCTCCGCAACCCACGTCCAGCACCGACTTCACGCCGGTAGGAATGTGCGAGATCAGGAAGTCGGTGTAGTGCGCTTGCGCCTGCGCCAGGTTCTGGGGCACCCGGGGAAGTCCCTCGGGCCAGTAGCCGTAATGCAGGTCCTGCATATTGAGGAAGTGGTGCCCGATCACGAACCCCAATGCGAGACCGAATTCGCTCGACGGCAATTTGCCATTCGTGGCGATGACGTTGGCTGATGATTGCTGCGAGGCGACGGGCAGCCGCGAGAAGAAGTTTCGTCCTCGCATCGAGATTCCGATCTAACCAAACGAATTGGGCAGGCCGCCACAGCCCGCCGACGTATTGAATGGCACCAAGGGACCGCCCGTCTTCGAGAAACTCATATCCTAAGGCGGGCCATCCCTTGAGATCCAAGGCATTCCGATTGGAGCTCGCCACCGCCACGGTGATGCGACGTTCGCCGTTGGTGAGAAAGCCCGTGTAGCTGGGGCTTCGAGTCACGGCGAGGAAGAATTCCCAGGTGTCGGATGTATCTCGATTGATCGTAATGAACGCGGCGAGACTGTCGGATTCGCGCACCACCTCATCCGCACCGAGGGACCACCCATTCCGCGGTTGCGAACCCCTCAGTAATTGCACCTTGCTGTTGCGCGCTGCATTCACCATTGCCGAATCCATTGTCTTGTTGATCAAAACAAATGAGAACTCCTCGCTGGTACTGCTGTCCGCCTTCGAGTTGAAGCCTTGTCTCGTGGTAGTCTTGATCGGTCCCTGTTTGCTCGTCGCAACGGCATAGTCCCCAAACCGCCAGCACGCGATGCGGCCCGTGTGTTGGGCGGGGTTGTTGACCTTGAGCTTGTCGGCGTTGGCGGTCAGGGTGTCGTTGATGAGAATGGTTTTCTGTGCTGCAGATACGGGCGGCGCGGCCAAAAGCCCGAGAACCCATGCGGCGCGGAACACGTTCATCGAGGAAGCTTTCTCCTCGGGATACCGTTGGCCGGCGACCGAGGCGGTGGACGGTAAGATAGCTATGTTCGGCATCTGCACCGCCTCTTGTTGCGCGGACTGAGGACTGCGAAACGGACCATGAACGCCAGGGCAAAAACCGTTGCGATCGTTAGGCAATCGCAGCCCGCGCGTTGTCGGCCGAGGGCGATTCCGCTACGCCTCGACGTGAATCCGTTACGGGGTGATCGGGATCACGACGCGTTCGCGCTGTGGGTGCTATCAAGCAGTGAGTGCCGTGTTCAATTCGTCCCTGCGAATGTCGCACAGGGGACGGGCGTTGCTGCATCTCCAACCTGTGACCTCTGGCATGTGAGAGTCGTAGTTCTCGTGATGCCAAGAAAATTAGAGGAAAACCATGGCATACCAGGCCGAAATCAGTCGTAAGAGCCCGGGTTGTTTCTTGTTTTTGGTGGACCAGTCAGAGTCGATGGAAGACCCTTTTGGCGGCGGAGAGGCGGGCAGACGGAAGGCCGAGGAGCTCGCGACGATACTCAACAAGCTTATTCATAATCTGTGCATCCGTTGCTCCAAGTCGGACTCTATTTACGACTACTTTCATGTCGGTGTGCTGGGCTACAGCGAAGACAGCTGTAAACCAGCGCTCGGCGGTGAACTGAGCGGGCGCTCTTTGGTACCGATCAGCGAATTGGCCAATAAGCCGTTGCGCATCGAAGACAGGGTAAAGCAATCGGACGATGGCGCGGGCGGAGTGATGGACCAAACCGTCAAATTTCCAGTCTGGTTCGATCCATACGGGAAAGGCGGCACTCCGATGTGCGCCGCGCTCAAGGAGGCCACCAAGATTACCCAGACGTGGTCTCAGGAGCATCCGAACGGATTTCCGCCGATCGTCATTAACATCACCGACGGCGAGGCAACGGATGGAGATCTTGTTGCCGAGGCGCGTAAATTAGCGGCGGTCAGCGGCGAAGACGGTTCGGTGTTGCTCTTCAACATCCATCTTTCGTCGACGGCCGGACCATCGATCGAACTGCCGGGCAACGGCAACAAACTGCCGGATCAGCATGCCAAACAGCTCTTTGAAGCCTCATCGACGCTCACACCGTTCATGG
>QHUJ01000010.1 GCA_003221895.1 Gemmatimonadota bacterium
CGCGAGCACACCGTGCCATCCCGCGCCATGTCCCGCGGCGAACGCGATCACCACGATGCCGCCGAGCGCGAGCACTTTGGCACTCGTCACGAGATTCTGTACCCAGCGGCCTGACGTGACGCCGACGATGTTGATCGCGACGAATAGCGCGACCGCGAGCACACCGATCCACTTGCTCACCGCAGCCGGCCATCCTGCGAGGCGGCCCACGAACTCGCCCGTCACGACGCCGAGGGCCGCAATCGCGGCCGGGTAGATAGCGAGCCCCTCGACCCAGCCGACCACGAAACCCGCGCGCGGCCCGAACGCCTCGCGCGCATACACGTACTTCCCGCCGGCTTTCGGATATCGCGTTGCCAGCTCCGCGAAACACAACGCGCCGCAAAAAGCGAGCAGGCCGCCGAGCAGCCAGGCGACGAATGTCAGCCAGGGCCGTCCCAGTTGGCGCGCCACTTCGCCCGGCGTCCGGAAGATTCCGGAACCGACCATGATGCCGATGACCATGGCGAGTCCGTCGAAAACGCGAAGCGACCGTTTTAGCTCGGTAGGCACGCGCCGAAACGGTCGCTCGAAACTGCGAGTTCTGCCAGATGCTCTCGTGGAACGGAACCCATTGAGGCGCTTGGGTATGTAGAACGATGCGTTTGTCACTGCGCTTCGTCGTCCCGCTGTTTCTGGCGCTCGGCATCTTCGCCTACGCGGCCCTCCCACTGGTGGACAAGCTCATGCTCCGCTGGTTCAGCCGCGACCTCGAGGTGCGCGCCAACCTGATTGCGACTACGGTCGACGATCCGCTCCATAACCTGATTCGCACCGGCGACCGCGGCCGCATTCAGGAGTTTTTCACGCGCCTGACGCAGGACGAGCGCCTGTTCGCGGTCGCGTTTTGTCCCGCGGATGCCGGTGAGCCCGTCGCGACCCCGACAATGCCGGCGGAGGTGCGCTGCTCCGACCTGGGCCGCTTTACACAGCCGTCGGGCGATCTGCTGCAGACCGCGTCCGGTCCGGTTTTCCTATCGGTGCGCCCGCTGGTTGGCGGCGGGAGGCTTGTCCTGGTGCACGACATGAGCTTCATCGCCCGCCGCAGCCGCGAGACCCGCAACTACCTCTTCCTCTTCTTTGTTGGGCTCGGCCTCACCGTCGCGCTCATCACCGTGGTGATCGCGCAGCTGTCCTGGCGCGGCTGGGTGCAGGGTCTCCGCGCGTTGCTGCGCGGTGA
The DNA here is from genome assembly GCA_003221895.1 of Gemmatimonadota bacterium. Lineage (GTDB taxonomy): Bacteria > Gemmatimonadota > Gemmatimonadetes > Gemmatimonadales > GWC2-71-9 > 20CM-2-65-7. Next base: position 1,220 of record QHUJ01000010.1, read on the forward strand.
GGGTCTGCTGGTGGTACCGGGACGGGCGGGCGGGCGCGGCTTCGCGGGACCGCCCGCCGAGCTCCGACCCGTCGTGAAAGACCTGCGCGCGCTGATCGCAGATCTCGAAGCCGACCATCGCTCCCGAGACGAGGAACAGCTCGCGTGGGCTCCCGCCACCCTGCGCAACATCCTGCACCGCGAGCTGCGCGGCCAGGAAGTGATGGTCGTGTCGAACCGCGAGCCCTACATCCACATGAAGCGGGGTGCGGAGATCGACGTGTGGCGGCCCGCGAGCGGGCTCGTCTCGGCACTCGAGCCGATCATGCGCGCCTGCTCGGGAACCTGGATCGCGCACGGCAGCGGCACCGGCGATCGCGAGACCGTCGACCACCACGATCGCGTCGCGCTGCCGCCGCCGCCCGACGGGCCCGCGTATCGGCTGCGCCGGGTGTGGCTGTCAGCCGAGGAGGAGGCCGGCTACTACTACGGATTCGCCAACGAGGGGCTCTGGCCGCTCTGTCACATCGCGCACGTGCGGCCCGTGTTTCGCACCAGGGACTGGCACGAGTACGTCAGCGTGAATCGCAAGTTCGCGAAGACGGTGGTCGACGAGGCGAAATCACCCGACCCGATCGTGCTCGTGCAGGACTATCACTTCGCGCTGTTGCCGCGGATGATCAACCAGACGCTGCCGGCGGCCACGATCATTTCGTTCTGGCACATTCCCTGGCCCAATCCGGAGGCGTTCGCGATCTGTCCCTGGCGCGAGGAGCTGCTCGACGGACTGCTCGGCAGCACCATTCTCGGATTCCACACCCAGTTTCACGTCAACAATTTCGTCGACACGGTCGACCGGCTGGTGGAAGCCCGTGTCGACCGGGAAATCTTCGCCGTCACCTACCGCGGCAAGCCGACCACGGTGCGCCGCTATCCGATCTCCGTCGAGTGGCCGCCGCAGGCCGAGTTGCTGGGGCAGCCGGTCGAGCAATGCCGCACGGTGATCCGGCGGCGGCACGACCTCCCGCCGGAGCAGGCGGTCGGCGTCGGCGTCGAGCGGATGGATTACACCAAAGGCATCGAGGAGCGACTACGCGCGGTCGAGCGCCTGTTCGAGCTCGAGCCGCAGTGGATCGGCAAGTTCACGTTCATTCAGATCGCCGCACCCACGCGGATCCACATCGAAGAATATCGCAACTACGAGGCGCGCATCCGCGACCTCGCGATGCGCATCAATCAGCGTTTTCCAGAAGCGGCGCAGCCGCCGATCATTCTCAAGATCGAGCACCATCAGCCCGACGAGATCTTCGAGTATTACCGCGGCGCCGACCTCTGCATGGTGACGTCGCTCCACGACGGCATGAACCTCGTCGCGAAGGAGTTCGTGTCCGCCCGCGACGACGAACGGGGCGTGCTGATTCTCAGCCTGTTCACGGGCGCGGCACGCGAGCTGCCCGAAGCGCTGATCGTGAATCCTTATGACATCGACCAGTGCGCTGCCGCGCTGCGCCTGGCGCTCACGATGAGCGGCGGGGAACAGCGCACCCGGATGCGCCTGATGCGCGGCCTGATTCAGGATTTCAATGTGTTCCGCTGGGCCGGGCGCATGCTGATGGATGCGGCCACCCTGCGGCGGCGTGAACGCCTCCCCGACGCCTTCACCCCGCGCGGCATCGAGCGGCAGAAACGAGTGGCGGGCTTTGACCAGGCGTAGGCCGCCGGCGCCGCAGCGCGAGTGGGCCTACTTCTTCGATCTCGACGGCACGCTCGTCGATTTCGCCGACACGCCGGCCGGTGTGCATGTCAGCGAAGACCTCTGCCGCTCGCTCGAGCGGCTGTATCGCGACACGGGCGGAGCGGTCGCGTTGATGAGTGGCCGAGCCGTCGCCGAGATCGACCGGCTGTTTCCGCATGCCCGGCTGCCGGTCGCCGGCCAGTACGGCCTCGAGCGACGCGGCGCCGGCGGCACGATCACACGCCACGCCGTGCCGGCCCGGCGCTTCGAGCGGGTGCGGCTGCGGCTGGCGAACGCGGTGAATGGCAAGGCCGGCTTGCTGTTGGAGAACAAGGGCTTGTCCCTCGCCCTGCACTACCGGCGCGCGCCGCGCCTCGCGGCCTACGCGCACCGGTTGGCCCGCTCCATGCTTCCCGTCGTCGGACGCCAGTTCTGCATCCAGCGCGGCAAGTACGTCGTCGAGATGCGTCCCGCAGGGAAAGACAAGGGCGTGGGCATCCGCGAGTTCATGAAGGAAGAGCCGTTTCGCGGCCGTACCGCCATCTTCGTCGGCGATGACGCGAGCGACGAGGTCGGTTTCGCCGCCGTGAACGGGCTCGGCGGGCATTCGATCAAGGTGGGGCCGGGCCGTACCGTTGCCCGCTGGCGGCTCCCGAACGTCACGGCGGTCCGGGGGTGGCTCGACTCATGACGTCCCTCGATCTCGCGCTCATCGGCAATGGCACCATCGGGGCGTTCGTCGATCCGAACGCCGACATCACGTGGGCCTGCTTTCCGCGCTTCGACGGCGATCCGATGTTCTGCTCACTCCTCAAGGCGCGCACCGGAGCGCCCGACGACGCCGGCTTCTTTGCGATCGAGCTGCCGGACCGGGTCCGCGCGGAGCAGAAGTACCTGCACAATACGCCGGTGGTCGTCACGCGCCTGACGGATTCGGCGGGCGGGGCCATCGAGATCACCGACTTCGTGCCACGGTTCCGGCAGCGCGGCCGGCTGTTTTGTCCCATGATGATCGTGCGCCGCATCCAGCGGCTGGCCGGCCATCCCCGCATTCGCGTGCGCGCGCGCCCGGCGCAGAACTTCGGCGAGCCGCTCACGGCCCTGACGTGCGGCTCGAACCACATTCGCTACGTCGGCAACGCGCTCGTGCTGCGCCTGACGACCGACGTGCCCGTGACGGCGATTGTCGAGGAGAACGCATTTTTCCTCGACGACGCGGTGACCCTCGTCCTCGGCCCCGACGAAACGCTGCAGGAAGGAGCAAACGAAGTCGGCCAGCACTTCCTCTCCGAGACGACGGCGTACTGGCGCGAATGGGTGCGCGAGCTGGCGATTCCGTTCGAGTGGCAGGACGCCGTGATTCGCGCCGCGATCACCCTGAAGCTCAACGTGTTCGAGGACACCGGCGCCATCATCGCAGCGCTGACGACGTCGATCCCCGAAGCCGCCGATTCCAGTCGCAACTGGGACTACCGCCACTGCTGGCTGCGCGACGCCTACTTCGTCGTCACCGCGCTGAACCGGCTCGGCGCCACGCACACCATGGAGCGCTACCTCAGCTTCATTCTCAACATCGTCGCGGAGTCCGCAGACCGGCCGCTCGATCCCGTATACACCCTCACGGGCCATCGCCTGTCGCCCGAGCGGATCGTGGAGTCGCTGCCGGGCTACCGGGGCATCGGACCGGTCCGCGTCGGCAACCAGGCTTCCCAGCAGACGCAGCACGACGTGTACGGCTCGTCCATCATGGCCGCCACGCACGTGTTCTACGACCGGCGACTCGTGCGACAGGGCGATGAGTCGCTGTTCCGGCGCCTCGAGCCGCTGGGTGAGCGCTGCGTCACACTGTTCGATCAGCCCGATGCCGGTCTGTGGGAGCTGCGCGGCCGCACGCACGTCCACACCTTCTCGGCGGTGATGTGCTGGGTCGGATGCGAGCGGCTGAGCCGCATCGCCAAACAACTCGGCCTCGCCGACCGGGCGGCGTACTGGTGCAATCACGCGCGACAGATGCACGACGTGATCTCCACCCGCGCCTGGAACGCGCGCCTGGGGACCTTCGTCGCGACGTTCGACGGCGACACGTTGGACGCGAGCCTGCTCAGGCTGAACGAGCTGTTCTTCGTGACGGACGACGATCCGCGCTTCGCCGCAACGGTGCGAGCCATCGGGAAACACCTGAAGCGGGGCGATTTCGTGTTTCGCTACACGACGCCCGACGATTTCGGCACGCCCTCGAACGCGTTTCTGGTGTGCACCTTTTGGTACATCAACGCACTCGCGGCGATCGGCGAGCGCGATGAGGCGCGCCGCATGTTCGAGGACGTACTCCAATGTCGTAACCGGCATGGGCTCCTCGCCGAGCACATCGACCCGCAGACACGAGAGCAGTGGGGCAATTTCGTGCAGACGTACAGCATGGTCGGACTGATCAGCTCGGCGATTCGATTGTCACAGCGATGGGATCAAGCGTTCTAGACTACCACCGATCTGGTTTGCCGGCATCAGGCGCAAATAACTGTTTCCCAAATCGCGCGGTCCCAAACTTCCCGATCAATTCCTGAGCTTCTGGCGCAACAAAGAAGTCCGCGAGCGCGCGCGCGCCGGCTCCGGCATGCGGGACTTCCATGACGTGATAGACGTTGTAGAGCAGCGTGTCCCCTTCGACCAGCGGCACGAGCTGCAGCTTGGACTGCCACACGAGAAACGTCGGGCGGTCGGTAATCGTGTATGCGCGCTTCTCATCGGCCATCTGCAGCGTCGCCGCCATGCCCTGCCCCGCTTCGATGTACCAGCCGCCGGGCGGCGGCGGGGCCTGCCCGAGGAGCCGCCACAGCTTCAGCTCGAGCAGGTGGGTACCCGAGCGATCACCCCGGGACACGAAGGGTGCGCGCGCGGCGGCGGTGGCGGCGAGCGCGGCGACGGCATCACGCCCACCGCGAATTCGGGCAGGATCGCTCTCCGGTCCCACAAAGAGAAAGTCGTCGTGCATCACGAGCCTGCGGCGCACGAAGAAGCCGGAGTCGACGAGCGCGCGCTCGAGCTCGGGCGCGTGCACCAGCACGATCTCCGCATCGCCGCGCCGGGCCATCGCAATGGCCTGGCCCGTGCCCACGGCGACAACCTTGACCTTGTAAGCGCTTTTCGCTTCGAAGACGGGCAGGAGGGAGTCCAATAGCCCGGCGTCCCGCGTGGATGTGGTCGTGGCAAGGACGACATCGCGTTGTTGCTGGGGAAGGCAAAACGCGGAGAGGAAGAGACTGAGAGCGAGAGCTAGTTGTTGCACGCCTGCGTTTGTGCCGCGATCGCGCATAACGCTAATGCTACCCCGTTCGTCCAACCGAAGCCGTCTTGGGTGGGATACTCTCCTCCGCCGGCTTTCTTGCGGAGGTTGACTACGTCGTATTTCTCCATCATACGTCCGGTCGTCTTGTACGTGTGCTGGAGGAGGGTCAGCCAGCGGCCGGCGGCCGTATCGGCGAGATCCGCCCGGCCATAGCGGCGCACCCCTTCTATAGTAAGCCACTCGAGCGGCGGCCATCCATTGGGCCCATCCCACTGCTGGCCGGACGCGAAATTCGTCGTGACAAACCCGCCCGGCTTGAGAAACTCGCGCTCCAGGCGAGCGGCCACGTTTTTGCCCTGATCAGCCGTCGCGATACCGAAATAGAGCGGTGCCGCGGCCGCGAGCGACGGTCGATCGGTCACCAGCTCACCGGTGCGCCAGCGCCGGTCGAAAAAGTACCTCTGTTTTGGATCGTACATCGCCAGGATCGCGTCGCGGCGCGCATCGGCCTGCTGGTTGAAACGCTGCGCGACCGCGGAATCGCCCGCCCCATGCCGGAACAATCGCAGCGCCGCAATCGTGCGCTCGGCGTTGTACAACAGACTGTTGAGGTCCACCGGAATCAGGTCGATCGTCTCGAGCGAACGCAGGTCCTTGGGATCGCGCATCCAGCGACTCGAGAAATCCCACCCGCTTTCCGCCGTCGCGCGCGCGTTACGGTAAAAGGTGGCGCGCAGCGATTCGGGTACCGTCTGCCCGATCTCGACATCCGGACGGTACGACTCCGGCCTCGGCTCCGCCGCGTCATCCCAGTAGCGATTGAGCACGACGCCATTTGCGAGCTTCACCACGCGGCGGTGGGCCTGGCCCGGCGTCAGCTGCTCCGCGCCCTCCATCCAGAACGCGTGCTCCTTCTCCAGCGCTTCGAGATACGGCAATGCCTTCGCAGTGTCCGTCGCGCGCGCATAGAGTCCTACCATCGCAGCGAAATAGGGTGGCTGGCTACGACTCCGATAGTACGTGCGGTTGCCGTTGGGAATGTGTCCCAACGTGTTGATCAGCTCCGCAAAGTTGTCGAGCATGTTCTTCACGAGATCGGTACGGTCGCTCCGCACCAGACCGAGCATCGTGAAATAGGAGTCCCAGTAGTAGACCTCGCGGAATCGCCCGCCGGGCACGACGTACGGCTGGGACAGCGGAATCAGCGAGGAGCGAGGGTCGGTGCTGTCTGGCGATCTCGTCAGCACCGGCCAGAGCGCCTTGACGTGCGCTACCATGCCCTGCGCCGCGACGCTGTGATAGCCATCCCCCGCCGGCGCCGGCAACACGAAGTTCTGATCCACGAACGCGCGCAAGACGAATCCGTTCGCGCGCCGCGCGGAGTCGTATCGCGCCGCGATCGCGGCTGGAGCAGCCTTCGGACGTGCATCGACGAATTCTTTCGAATCGGGGAAGATCCCTGACAGCTGCACGTCCGCGAACAGCGTACCGATGTCGTGCGCGGGATCGTACGCCGACGGGCGCCCGGGGGGGGGCTGACGGGCAGACGGGCGGCACGCAAACGCGAGAACCAGCAGTCCCGCGCACCACGCACCGCTCACCCCGCACCGGTTTCTCAACGGAACACGATCCACAGCACGCCAATGATGACGACGAGGAGTACCGACAGCCCGATCTCGAACTTGCGATCCTTCGCGGTCTCGCCTTCCAGCAAAGCGGGGGCGGCCCCTGGTGCGGCACGGACGTACGTGAGTCCGTCAGTTTTGTCGGCGCCGGGTGGTGGTGTCATCATGCTCACGACGAAGAGCACCGCGGTGCAAATCACGAACAGCAGCACGGCGTAGTGGAGGAAGTTGATCGTCGCGATCCAGTGCCACAGCGTCCCCGGCGCGAGACCGCCGCCGGTGGCCTTGTTGGTCAGCTCGAGGATCAGCCGCAGTACGCCGAGGACGAGCCCGGTGATGAGCGATGCCATCGCGCCGGTGCCGTTCAGGCGGCGGAAGAACAGGCCGAGGAGGAAGCAGGCGGCGATGGGCGGCGCGATGTACGCCTGCACGCTCTGCAAGTAGATGTAGATCTGCGAGGAGACGAACTTCATCAGCGGAATCCAGGCCAGTCCAAGAAACACCATGACCCCGGCGGAAATGCGGCCCACGCGCACGAGCTGCTGCTCGCTCGCGGTCGGACGCATCTTCTTGTAGACATCCCAGGTCAGGAGCGTCGAACACGCGTTGAACGCGGAGGCCAGAGAGCTCATCAGTGCCGCGAGCATTCCCGCGAGTACCAGCCCCTTGATCCCGTCCGGCAGCAGCCGCGTTACCAGCGTGGGATACGCGGAGTCAGGGTTGTTGCTGACGTCCGAGAACAACGCCACGGCGACAATGCCCGGCAGCACGAAGATGAAGACGGGGAGAATCTTCAGGTAACCGGCGAAAATCGTCCCGGTGCGCGCTTCCTTGATGTTCTTCGCGGCGAGCACGCGCTGCACGATGTGCTGATCGGTACACCAATACCAAATCCCGAGAATCGGTGCGCCGAAAATGATGCCGGTCCATGGAAAGTCCGGATGACTCGAGGGTTTCCACATGGAGAAAAAGCCCGCAGGCACCTTGGCCTCGAGCCCGGAGATTCCGCCGACCCGCGAGAGCCCGATCGCCATCAGCGTGATGGAGCCGAGAATCAGCACGATGGCCTGCAGCACCTCGGTGTAGACCACGGCGCGCAGGCCGCCGAAGATCGTATACAGCCCGGTGATGACGATGAGGACGATGGCCGCGGTGTAGAAGTCCCACCCCGTGACCGCGCGAATCACGACGCCACCCGCATACAGCGTCACGCTGATCTTCGTCAGGACGTAGCCGATCACCGACACCCAGGTGAAATACGACCGCGCTGCCGAGTTGTACCGCTTTTCCAGGAACTCCGGCATCGTGTAGACGCCGCTCTTGAGATAGAAGGGCACGAAGAGCCAACCGAGCAGCAGCAGGATGAGGCAGGCGAGCCACTCGAAGTGGCCGACGGCGAGACCGCTGCCGGCGCCAGTGCCCGCCAGCCCCACGAGGTGCTCGCTCCCGATGTTGGAGGCGAACAAGCTCGCGCCGACCGCGAACCACGCGACGTCGCGGCTCGCGAGGAAGTAGTCGGAGCTGACGGCCTTCTCTCTGCGCGCTGCCCACCACGCGATGCCGAACAGAATGAGGAAGTAGAGCGCGATGAAGAAGATGTCGAAGCCGTGCAGATTGCTCATTGCGGGACCCTTGGCGAGTGGAGGAGATATTGAACAGCGAGATCCGTGAGCGTCCACAGCTGCACGTCTGAGCTCGAACCGTACCGCACGGGGCGCAGCGCCCCACCCTCGAACTTGTAACTCCACAATTCGGCGTACTGCAGACCGGACCGCGCGACCGCGGTGCGCACCGAGTCGATCGCGCCCGGTCGAGACCGTGTCGCGAGCGAGGCAAGCAAGACATTCACTTCACGACCCCACACGACGCGTGGCGAGTGGTAGAGATCGTTCGCGAACATCGTCCACACAGCGGGCGGGGCATACGCGTCATTCGCGACCGCCAAGCCCACACCATCGATGAAGAGGCCGACAGGATACGGAAGCAGGAAGGGACGCAGCAGCTCTGCTTCGCGGGCACTGTCCTGACGCTGGAGCAGCAGCCACATCGCGGGGTCGGTGGTCATGACCGGAATCGGATTGCCGGCGCTGTCGAGCGAGACTGCGGGGAAACGCAACGTATCGCTGGGAACTCCGCTGCGCGCGACGATCGCGCTCCAGTAATTGGCCTCGTCGGGAGCGAGCGAGCCGATCTTCGCGCCTACGCGTGCGGCAACCTCGTCCGGCGCGAGCGCGACCATGAAGTGTCGCGACGCCTCCCGCCACGTCTTCACGCCCGCCGGAACCATCTCCGCATGGTCGATTCCCGGCTCACCCAGCGCGCGGAACGCGCTGTCGATCGCGACGATGGCATTCAGCGCGGCGGGAACCCACACGACGTTCACGTCGAACGCGTAGCAGCCGCCCGCATAGCCGACGCGGCTGTCGCGCCAGCTCCCGGGATGACAGTACCCGTCCGGGTCGCGCTTGAAGCTCACGAGATTCGTGGCGACAGGATCATGGAAATAGGGCGCCGCCTGGTGCATCACGTACGCGAGGTTCGTGCGCAGGGCATTCCCCCACCGGCCCACGAACGCCCGCTTGCGCGCAGCCGGAACGGAGGCGTCGGCGAAATAGCGGCCAGCCACGACGGGTAGCTGAAAATCGTCGTCCACCATCCAGTAGTTCTCGCGCGTCTGCTGGAGATTGCGCAGTAGTGTGCGGTCGCCCGTCTTGAGAAACTCCGCCGCATTCTCACGAATCGCCTGGCCGCCGAGCGCTTCCTCGTGACTGACGTCGCCCGCCGGGCCCAGCTTGGCGAGCGCCGCGCCCATGACGAACTCCGCCATCGTGTCGGACCAGACCGGCTCCATGAGCAGCGCGGTCATCAGCATGTCACGGCCGAAGTAGGTCGCGTACGTCGGGAGCCCGGCCATCAACTTCTGCCGGGAGCTGAGCAGCTCGAAGCCGCGGATCTCACGCTCGAGGCGTTGGGATTTGGCGGAGTCGGCGAAGCGACGGAACTGGCTGTTGAAGATTTGATCCCGCGTCAGCGGGTCGAGCGCAGCGCCGTCGGTCTCGATCTGCACGCCAAGGGTCACGGGTGCGCCGCCGTGCGGCCGGATGGTGAGCACGCGATTGTGAAGCGACGCCCGGGACAATCGCGCGTCGCCGCTGAGGGTGACGACCAGATGATTCTTGCCGTCGAGGCTTGGCTGGCTCACCCGCACGCGCCACGTCGCCGGTGTCAGCGAGAAAGACGGCGTGAGACGTTTCGTGTAGACGCTGTCCAGCCGGTCGGCGAGCTGCGTGAACTCCTGGGGCACGAACGTCGGCGCGTCGATCGAATCGTTGACTCGGCTGCCGTAGCCGAAATCGCGCTCCACGCGCATCGAGCCGAGCAGGAATTGACCGATCTGGGTGGAACGCCCACCGGGCACGGTGAGCGAGTAGAGCAACCAGCGTCGCCCGCCGGTGATTCCTACCGAGGCTTTCTCCTCCCCGAACGCACCTGCCGCCTTCCCGCCTGAATCGCGGACGGTGAAACCAATGCTCTCATTCAGCGCATCGGCCCACAGGTGCACGACGCGGCCGGTCTTGCCGTCGATGTAGATCTCCACGGCATTGCCGCGCCGGTCGCGGTACACGCGCGCGGTATAGCCCTCGTAGGCGGCCGAATCGTCCAGGCCGGCGGTGGGAAACTCAAGCACGGGCTGGGCTTCCCGCACGGATGCAGCCTGGATCGCCAACAGCACAGCCAGAAACATGGGCGTACATTCTCGCCCCCCCAGGTCGCCCTTGACAAGGGGCGAACCGAGCGGCATTTGGGATGGCACAACCGTCATTCCGAGGTCACAACGATGCGCTTCGTTCGACCATTCATCCCGACGCTCGTCCTCATGTCCGCCATGGCCATCCCTCTGGCCGCGCAGAACGGCACGATCAGAGGCTCAGTGACGGACACCACCACGAAGCAAGCCCTCCCCGGAGTCACCGTTCGAATAGACGCAATCCAACGCGAAGCCCAAAGTGGACCAGACGGCGCCTACTCACTCGATGTCCCCGCGGGCACGTACGTCGTGCGCGCGACGCGCATCGGGTACGCACCTGTCCAGCAGTCGGTGACCGTCGCGGCCGGCGCGACCGCGGACGCGTCGTTCGGGCTCGTCCCGCAGGCGTCGCTACTCGAGGCCGTCGTCGTGACCGGTTACGGCACGACGCGCCGCGAAGCCGTGACCGGCGCAGTGTCGACCGTTGACGCGGCGCAAGCGAACGTCGGCGTCAAGACCAACGTCGATCAAATGATCCAGGGTCGCGCAGCCGGCGTCGAAATCATTCAGAACAACGGTGAGCCGGGTGCCGGCTCGCAGATCCTGATTCGCGGCGGCAGCTCCATCAGCAACACCAACGACCCGCTGTACGTGATCGACGGCGTGCCGGTCATCAACGTGCCGACCGAGCCGCCGAGCTACGGCATCGGGGGATCACCGCCGCTGCCGCGGAATCCGCTGAACCTGCTCAACCCGCAGGATATCGCCTCGATCACGGTTCTGAAGGATGCGTCCAGCACGGCGATTTACGGCAGTCGCGCGGCGAACGGCGTGATCTTGATCGAGACGAAGAAGGGCGGCAGGTCCGGCGGACCGACCGTCGAGTTCGACGCCTATCTCGCCGCTGCCTCCCCTGCGAACCATCTCAACGTCCTCAGCGGGTCGGAATACAAGTCCTTCGTCGAGGGTCAACACGCCACCTTCGCCGCTGACTCAGCTGTTTGCCCCCAGGCTCCCGTCGACACGTTGTCGGCGTGCCTGGGCAGGGCTGGTGGACTCGATTCCAAGCACCTCTCCAACCTCGGCACCGCGAATACCAACTGGGAGCGCGAGGTCAGCCGCACGGCGATGACACAGAACTACGACGTGTCGTTCACGGGCGGTGGCGAGGACACGCGCTACCGCGCGTCGGTCAACTACATGAATCAGCCGGGCGTGGCGATCTCGAATGGGCTCGAGCGCCTGCAGGGAGCGCTGACCGCATCGCACGACGCCTTCGACAACAAGCTGCGCCTCGGCGTGAACGTGACCGCGTCACGCGTGAAGAACACGTACATCACATTCGAAAACACCGGCGGGTTTGAAGGCGGCGTATTCCAGAATGTGGCCATTTTTAATCCGACCCAGCCGGTTACGGTCACCGATTCAACGGGAACGCACTACTACGAGGTGACGGGTTCGACGTCGGTGCGCAATCCCGTCGCGCTGGCCAATCAAATCACCGATAAGGGGACCACGACCCGGGTCATCGGAAATACGACGGTGGATTACGACGTCGCCAAAGGACTGACGGCGCACATGACGCTCGGTGGCGATCATTCCGGTGGCGGCCGCCAGCTCTACTATCCCAATGACAACCCCGTGGGCAGGGCGCTGGGCGGCGGGCTGGCGCGGCAGTATGACCTGGACAACACAACCGGAACGATCCAGACCACGCTCACCTACAACAAGCCGTTTGGCGAAAACAATACGCTCGACCTGCTGGGCGGATACGAGTACTCCAAATTCAACCAGAACTTGTTCATGGCCGAAGGTATCGGTTACGTCACCGACGCCTTCAGCTTCAACAACCTCGGCGCCGCAAAGACGCGGAACGACTCGTCGTGGTCGCAGAGCTGGATACTCTCGTCCTTCCTCTCCCGGGCGAACCTCGGATTCAAGGACAAGTATTTCCTGACGGCCATCCTGCGCTACGATGGATCGTCCAAGTTCGCCACAGGCAACAAATGGGCCGCCTTCCCCGGTTTGTCCGCGTCATGGAAGCTCTCCAGCGAGGACTTCATGAGCGGCGGGCCGTTCTCCGATTTGCGCCTGCGCGTGGGTTGGGGACGGCAGGGCAACCCCGGTATCGCTCCGTATCAGTCTCTTGTGACCTATGTCGGCGGCTCGGGCGCGAACTACCCGTGGGGTGACGTGCCGCACACCGGCGTCATTCCCAACAGCAACGGCAATCCGAATCTCAAGTGGGAGCAGACGGACCAGTACAACGTCGGGGTCGACTTCGGTCTCAACGGAAATCGGCTCGCGGGCAGCGTGGATTACTACGTAAAGAACACGTCCGACCTGCTGCTCAACATTCAGGTTCCTCCCCCGGCGTTCTCGTCCACGAGCCTGCAGAACGTCGGCAAGCTGAAAAACACCGGCTTGGAGATGTCGCTCGACTGGCTCGCGATGTCGAAGCCGGGTATGACCTGGCGCGCGGGACTCGTGTTCGCCACCCAGAAGAACAAGATCGTCGACCTCGGCCCCTACCAATTCCTGACATCGGGCGATGTCAGCGGACAGGGGCAGTCCGGTCAGGAGTCGCAGCGGATCATGCCGGGACAGCCGCTCGGCACGTTCTTCGGGCCGGTGTTCGTCGGCGTGGATGCCCAGGGACATCAGCTGTTCCGGTGCGCGGGTAGCACGGGTGGCTGCGTCAACGGACAGACCACGACGCCCCAGGCCAGCGACTACACCATCATCGGCAATGCCAATCCCGATTTCACGGTGGGGCTGACGAACCAGATCAGCAGGGGCAAGTGGAATTTCAGCTTCCTCATTCGGGCAGCGGTCGGGCTGGACGTCTTCAACAACACCGCACTCGTCTACTCGACCAAGGGCAATGCGCTTCAGGACAAGAACTTCCTGAAGGAGGCGTTGAGCGATCCGACCGGCCTGCATGAGCCGGCGATCTTCTCGTCGCGCTGGGTCGAAAACGCCGACTTCGTGCGGTTGCAGAACGTGACACTGGAGTACAACCTCGACTTGCCGATGTTGACCCGGAACGCGCGCAGCGCTCGCGTCTACGTTTCTGCCGATAACCTGGTGACTCTGACGGGCTATTCGGGCCTCGATCCGGAAGTCTATGCGAGTGCCGGCCTCGCGTCCCGTGGCGTTGATTATCTTAGCTATCCTCGGCCCCGCCTGGTGACCGGCGGGATCCGTTTCGTCTTTTGAGGAGGACAGGTCCTATGAAGCGAACGTTCGTAGTTTCGTCGATCGGAGCAGCCGGGCTGTGCGCGCTTCTCCTCGTCCCGATGCAGGGGTGCACGAACCTCGACGAGACGCCGCCCAGCGCCATCTCGCCGGGCAACTTCTTCCATACTGAAGGAGAAGTCCTCGCCGCGCTGGCGGGGGTGTACGCGCAGCTGCGCGGCACGGTCGATGATTACTACAACGTCAGCGAGATCAGCACGGACGAAATGGTCGTGCCGACCCGCGGGCAAGACTGGTACGACAACGGGCGCTGGCTCGAGAATCACCGCCAGGCATGGACCGCCAACAGCCCGTTCGCACTCGCGGACCTGAACGGGGCGTGGAATACGCTGTACGCCGGTGTGGAACGGGCGAACGGCGTGCTCGACGGTATCGCCAAGTCTGGTGGAACGATCCCCAACCAGGCCGTGATGGAAGCCGAAGCCCGGACTCTGCGGGCGTTCTATTTCTACCAGTTGATGGATCTGTTCGGCGGCGTACCGCTGGCCACGGTGAGCCCCATCGGCGCCCCGGACACCGCGATTGCCCCGCGGGCGCGCGTCACACGGGACTCATTGTTCAAGTTCATCGAATCGGAGCTGCTCGGGGCCCGGTCGGCGCTGCCGAACAAATGGGACGCGGGCAATAGCGGTCGCCTCACCAAGGGCGCCGTGGACGCCATCCTGGCGAACATGTACATCAACGCCGGTGTCTTCACCAAGGACGCCGCGGGCGCGGGTGGCATCAACGCAATCGGGTACAACACCTGCACCGGAATCACCGTGGCGGGCGGAAAGCCCGCCTGTCAGGCAGCGGTGGACCGCGTGGACAGCATCTTGAATTCCGGGGTCTATCAGCTCGCGGATACGTTCTCGAAGAACTTCCGGCCTGACAACGCCGCGTCCCCCGAGAACATCTTCGTCATCAAGTTCGCCGACGAGGCGGGCCTGGGCCTGAACTTCGTCATGCGCGTCCTGCACTACAATCAGTACACGCCGGGTCCGTGGAACGGGTTCTCTACACTGGCCTCGGCGTATAACCAGTTTGATGCGCTGGATGCGCGGCGCCTGACGTGGACAAAAGCAACCCCGAATGGGACGTTCCTGGTCGGCCCGCAGGTCAACGTGGAGACGGGCGCGCCGGCCAAAGACCGCGCTGGCAACCCGCTGGTGTTCACCACGACGATTGCCGTCGTGACCTCCGCTACCGAGAGCGAAGGAGCGCGGATTTATAAGTGGTCCTCCGACCCGAAGCATGTGAACCAGGACAATGGCAACGACTTCGCGTGGTTCCGTCTGGCGGAGATGTATCTCATCAAGGCCGAGGCGGAGCTGAACGGGGCGACCGGCAGCTCCACGCCGCTGGCGCTCGTGCGACAGGTCCGCGCACGCAACTTCGGGACCGACACCCTCAGCTCCGTCACGCTGCCGGTCATTCTGCGCGAGCGGCTGTTCGAATTCATCGGCGAAGGCAAACGCAGGCAGGACCTGGTCCGGTTTGGCCAGTACACCGCGAAGTTTGAATTCAAGGACACGCCGGCACCGGACTACAAGGTCCTCATGCCGGTTCCGCAAAGTCAGATCGACGCCAACCCCCTGATGAAGCAGAATGACAGGTACTGATTGCTGCAGGCGCTTCACCGAGGGGCGCAGAATACTGCGCCCCTCTTTCTTCTTATAGGCGGACTTGCCGCGTGCTCCGGCGCCCCTGCGAAAGAAGAGGGCGCGGGCTCGTCACCGCCGGCCGCGGACGGGAAGCTGTTCACGCTGCTGCCGTCGGGTTATACCGGTGTGCGG
>QHUJ01000011.1 GCA_003221895.1 Gemmatimonadota bacterium
CATGCGTCGTACACCCATTCGCCCGCCGGGATCGCGGCAAAGCGCGCGATGAGCGCATGCGCCGGATCTTGGACGATCCAGCCGCCTGCGGCAAAGCCCGGAAGATTCACGGGAAACGGGACACGGGAAAGGTGTTTGCCGGGCCGGATCTGGAGCCCGGCATTCCACGGGGCGTCAGTGATATCGAGCCCTGCTTCATCGAACCGGTCCTTAATTGTGTCTCGATTCCAGCGAACCGGCTGAATGATGAGTGGTGGCCGGGTGTCGTTCCAGGCGAGCAGCTCGCTGCTTTCCAGGTCTCCGAACCGCGCGCGCCACCGGTCCACCAGCCAGCGCGGGTGTGTGTCCGTTTCCCGTTTCTCGTTTCCCGTTTCCCGATTGAGGTTCCGCAACGCCTGGTTGACGTAACCAGTACTCCCCTCGCCGACCGTCTCCCGGGCCAGCTCCACGGCCGTCGACACAGCAGCATGCGACGGCACGCGTGACAACCAACGGAGCTGGTAGGCGCCGAGCCGCAGCACGTCGTGAAGGCGGGGATCGGCGCGACTCAGGTCGAGCGCGCTATCGAGCTCGCCCTGGCGCCGCAGCACGCCGGCCGAGAGCTCATAGGCGAGACGCCGGTCGCGTTCGGCAAGACCGGTGAGGTGACGATCGCGCGCATCGGCCAACGGCGCTCCGGCGCGTACGTCGCGGAGAATCTCGAGGGCCGCCCGGCGCGCGGCGGTTGCTGACTTAATCCAGCATCCCCTTAGTGGGGGACGACGGCATCGCGACGTCGCGCCGCGGCATCCGGCCGGCGAGAAACGCCGCGCGGCCCGCAATCGTCGCCAGGCGCATCGCATGGGCCATCGTGACGGGATCCTGCGCTGCGGCGATCGCGGTGTTCATGAGGATGCCATCCACGCCCTGCTCCATCGTCACACACGCATCGGAGGCCGTGCCGACGCCGGCGTCCACGATGACGGGTACGTGCAACCGGCGTTTGATCGTCCGCACGCTGAACGGATTGAGCAGGCCGAGCCCGCTGCCGATGGGTGAGGCGAGCGGCATCACCGCCGCGCACCCCGCATCCTCCAGGCGCAGCGCCGTCACGAGATCCTCGTTCGTGTACGCCAGCACCTTGAATCCTTCCTTCACGAGGATCCGGGTGGCCTCGAGCAGGCCCTGGACGTCGGGCAGCAGCGTCTCCTCGTCGCCGATCACTTCGAGCTTCACGAAGTCGTTGAATCCCGCCTCGCGTGCGAGACGCGCATAACGGACCGCGTCTTCCGCGGTGTAACAGCCGGCCGTGTTCGCGAGCAGGAAGACATGCTTCGGATCGAGGTAGTGCAGAACGCTGTTTTCTTTCGCGCGATCGAGATTCACGCGCCGCACGGCCACGGTGACGACTTCGGCCCCTGATGCCTCGATCGCGCGCACCATCGACTCCATGTCGGGATACTTGCCCGTCCCCACCATGAGCCGGGATTGGAACGTCCGGCCGCCAATGGTGAGCGGCTCGTCGCGGATTGTTTCGACTGCAGTCGTTATCGTATCACCCTCCGCCAACGAAATGAACGAGTTCGATGGCGTCTCCTGCATTCACCGTCACACCGTCCAGGCCCGCCCGCCGCACGATCTTCCGATTGTGCTCCACAACGACTGCTCGCGGATCGAGCTCGAGCTCTTTCAAGAGCTCGAGCAGCGTGCCACTCGAGACGTTCTTGTGTTCGCCATTGATCACAACATCCATTCCCTCAACCTCCGCGCCGCTTGTGCCGGTTCTGCGTCATCCCAAAACGCGCGAATCGCCGCGATTCCATGGGCTCCGCTCTTCCGTACCTCTTGCGCGCGTTCGACCGTGACGCCACCGATCGCGATCACCGGCAACTCTCCCGCCGCCGCGACAATGGCCCGCAGCCGCTCGAGTCCCACGGCTTTGCGGCCGGGGTGCGACGCCGTCGGATAAACGGGCCCTACAACAAGATAGTCGGCTCCCTCGGTCCTTGCGGCTTCGGCCTCGGCCAAGTCGTGAACGGACCTACCGATCCACCAACGTGGGTTCAAGCCGCGGGCAGCGCTGACGGAGAGGCTGTCGTGGCCAAGCTGAACCCCGGCGGTTGGAACGGCGAGTGCGATGTCGAGACGGTCGTTGACGAATAGCCGAGCCGGCGTGCAGGCGGACAGGCGCGCCGCGAGCTGGTAGTGCTCGAGTCCGCTCAGCGCGCGCCCGCGCGCGTGAAACGCGAGATCCGAGCCCCCTCCGACGGCGAGGGCTCGCGCGATGTCGTCGAAGTCTCCACGCCGGGCGATCCGCTCATCGGTGATGGCGTGCAGCCGCGGGAGCGGCGTCGTCATGTGAAGCGCTGACCCGGCTTGAGTCGCGCACCCCTGAGCCAGTCGTCGGTCGTCATGCGGGCTTTGCCGGCGGGCTGCACCTCGAGTATCTCGACCCTGCCGCCCGCGGTGTCCTGAAACGGCCCGGTGGCGATCACCAGCGAGGCGTCCGCCGAGAGCACTTCGCCTGGGGCCCCCCCCGCCCCCCCGGGGAACGGCGGCTCATTCACCTTGGGGTTGAACAGCTTGATTTCGACGCCATCGAGCTCGGTCCAGGCGCCCGGTCGAGGATCGAGGCCACGAATCAGGTAGCTGATCGCCCGCGCGTCCTTGGTCCAATCGATGCGCGCGATCGCCCGCGTCAGTTTGGGCGCGAACGTCGCGCGCTCCTCGTTCTGCGGAACGGGCTGCGGCGGCGGGTCGGCTTGTTCCATCATTGCGAGCGTCTCGATCAGCGCCTGCGCCCCCACTTCGGCCAGGTGCGCGGAGAGCTCACCGGCGGTCACGTCCGGCGGTAGGTGGTGCGGGATCTGGTGCAGAATGGGACCGGAATCCATTCCGGCATCGAGCTGCATGATCGTCACGCCGGTGGCTTCGTGGCCGCGGATGATGGCCCACTCGACCGGCGCCGCGCCGCGCAAGCTGGGCAGCAGCGACGGATGGACGTTCACCATGCCACGGCGCGGCAGCTCGAGCAGCTCGGGCTTGAGAATGTGGCCATACGCGACCACCACCCCGATGTCCGGCTTCAGGTCGCGCAGGCGAAGCAGGAACGCGCCATCGGTCGGCTTCTCGGGCTGAAAGACGGTCAGATCTTCGCCTTCGGCGGCGACCTTGACGGGTGGCGGAATCAGTGTGGAGCGCGAGCGACCCTGGGGTGCGTCGGGCTGTGTGACGACGGCGACGACGTCGAACCCTTCACCGACGAGCGCGCGCAACGACGGGACGGCGAAGTCGGGGGTGCCGAAAAAAACCACGCGCACTACAGCTCGCCTGCCGGCTCCGGCGTGACCTCTTTGAGGTAACCCTTTTCGCCCTTGCGCGACTTTTTCCATTTGGAGAGCAGCAACGCCCGCTTCACCGCGCTCAAGTGATCGAGAAACAGAATCCCGTCCAGATGGTCGATCTCATGCTGGATGGCCCGCGCTTTGTAGCCCACCGCTTCGGCGCGAAACGGCTTGCCGTCGCGGTCGAGTGCGTCGACCACGACTCGCGACGGCCGCTCGACGTCGCCGAAAGTGTCCGGAATCGACAGACAGCCTTCTTCCGCCGTCTCATGGTCCGGACTCCGCTCGACGATGAGCGGATTGATGAGCACGAGGGGCGGCGGATCTTCCTCGCCCACGTCCACCACGGCCACGCGCTTCGCGACGCCGATCTGGTTCGCGGCGAGGCCGACGCCCTTGGCGGCGCGCATCGTCTCGAACAGATCGTCCACGAGCCGGCGGACGTCGTCATCCACCGCGCGAACCGGTGTCGCCTGCTGTCGCAGCACCGGAGAGCCCAGCAGGTGCAGCATGCGCACCGTCACGCCGGCTTCACCTCGGTGCCGCGGTTTGTGATGCTGGCGACGCCGCTGCGCAGGATCACGAACTTCGCCTCACCGCTGCGGATGGTGACTTCGTCGTCCTTGATGTGGACGACCTCGCCGACGATGCCGCTCGACGTCACGATCCGGTCCCCGCGCTGCAGCGTGGAGAGCAGCTGGCGGTGCTGCGCCTGCTGGCGGCGCTGGGGCCGGATGAGCAGGAAATAGAAGATCGCGATCATCGCCCCGATCTGGAGGACGAACGCGACCAGCCCCGGCCCGCCAGCCTGTCCGGAGGGGACGAGCAACAGCAGGAGCAACGGCGCGGTGGTGGTCATGCGACTCCTTCTCCAGTGGGTTGGTAACGGCGGCGCCAGTCGTCGGCCCAGGTCGCGAACGCGTCGCCGCCGCGTTGAATGACTTCGCGCATCTCCGCGGCGAGGCGGATCAGGTACCGGACGTTGTGCAGCGACAGCAGCCGGAGGCCGAGCAGCTCGCCCGCGACGAACAGGTGGCGAAGATACCCGCGCGAGTACGTCGTGCACGTCTCACAGTCACAGCTCGGGTCGAGCGGCCCGTCATCAGTGCGGAAACCGGCATTGCGAATGTTCAATGTGCCGTCCGGCGTGAAGGCCGAGCCGTTGCGGCCGCCCCGTGTGGGCGCGACGCAGTCGAACAAATCCACGCCCCGTTCCACAGCGGCGACGAGATCCGCCGGAAACCCGACGCCCATAAGATAACGGGGCAGTGTAGCGGGCAGCCGCGCCTCCAGCACGTCGATCGTCTGGTACATCTTGTCCTTCGGCTCCCCCACCGACAGGCCGCCAATCGCTATTCCTGTCCACGGGCCTATTTCCAGGATGCGATCGAGACATTCGGTGCGCAGCGCCGGTAAGGTGCCGCCTTGAATTATCGGCCAGAGCGTCTGGTCGCTTTTCTTGAGCTCGGCGTGTCGTTTCTTACAACGTGCCAACCAGCGCAGCGTCCTCTCCAAAGCATCGCGCGCCGTCGCTTCGTCGGCGCCGCCGGGTATGACGTGATCGAATGCCATCGCGACGTCCGCGTCGAGCTTCGCCTGAATCTCGATCGCGGTTTCGGGCGTCAGCCTGCGCCGGCCGCCGTCGACGTGACTCTGAAACTCCACGCCGTCCTCGTCGACTTTGCGGAAGCCTTCGAGTGAGAACACCTGAAAGCCGCCCGAGTCGGTGAGCAGCGGCCGCTCCCACGCCATGAACTTGTGCAGCCCGCCGAGCTGGGCGATCACGTCCTCGCCCGGACGCACGTGGAGATGGTAGGTGTTCGCGAGCACGATTTGAGCGCCGACCGCTTTGAGGTCCGCAGGCGAGAGTGTCCGCACGGTCGCTTGGGTGCCGACCGGCATGAACACCGGCGTCTCTACCGTGCCGTGGGGCAAGGTGAGTGCGCCGGACCGCGCGGCGCCCGACCGGCCGTCGATCCAGAAGTCGAACATGAATCAACGCGGAACGTGGAAGTGGGAACGCGGAACAGAGTCCTGTGACTCGGTTCCGCGTTCCGCGTTCCGCGTTCCGCGTTCAGATGATGAGCATCGCATCGCCATAACTATAGAACCTATAGCCCTCCCTCACCGCCTCCCGATAGGCTTCCATCACCCGCTCATAACCGCCGAACGTACAGACCAGCATGAGCAGCGTCGAGCGGGGCAAGTGAAAGTTCGTGATCAGCCGGTCAACGATGTTGAAATCGAACGGCGAACGAATGAACAGGCTCGTCTCTCCCGGACCAGGGCGAATCCGCCCTCGGGCAACTGCTGCCGACTCCAGCGCGCGCACGACGGTAGTTCCGACCGCCCACACGCGTCCTTCAGCGTCTTTGACTTTGTTCACCCAATTCGCCGCGCCTTCCGAGACCTCGTAGACCTCCGGGTGCATGACGTGCTTGTCGAGCTCGTCGGTCTCGACCGGCTTGAACGTGCCCGGGCCGACGTGCAGATCGATCGCCGTGACGAACGCCCGCCGCTCGTGGATCCGGGCGAGCAGCTCCGTGGTGAAATGCAGTCCGGCGGTGGGCGCGGCGACACTGCCATCGTGGTTGGCGTAGACCGTTTGATAGCGCTCGCGATCGTCGCGATCGGGTGGCCGGCGAATGTAGGGTGGCAGCGGGACTTCGCCGTATCGCTCCAGCGTCGCGCGCGCGGTGATCGTGCCGGCGAAGCGCACGCGACGAAGGCCCCCGCCCAACACCTCG
Organism: Gemmatimonadota bacterium; assembly: GCA_003221895.1. GTDB lineage: Bacteria > Gemmatimonadota > Gemmatimonadetes > Gemmatimonadales > GWC2-71-9 > 20CM-2-65-7. The sequence continues at coordinate 6,071 of QHUJ01000011.1, forward strand.
ATGACTTCTACCGCGCTATCGGCACCGAACGTGACCCGGCGCCCCGGTTTGAGCTTGCCGCCCGGGTGCGCCATCGCGAGCCAGGTTCCGTCCGCCAGCTCGCGTACCAGCAAGAACTCGGCCTCTTGTCCTCCTTCCCGTTTCCCGTGCAGTCGCGCCGGAATCACGCGTGAGGTGTTGATGACCAGCAAGTCGCCGGGCGGAATCAGCTCGGGCAGGTCGCGGAAGTGCAGGTGTTGCGTCTTCCCGCTCGCGCGATCGAGGACCAGCAACCTGCTCGAGGATCTGTCGGGCAGTGGATGCTGGGCGATCTGCTCCGGAGGGAGGTTGTAGTCGAAATCGGAGAGCCTGTGCACTAGCCGTCGAAGATAGTTGCCTGCTCCGTGGATTTGGGCGGAGTGAATCCGAAGTGGCGGTAGGCCGCCGGCGTTGCGACGCGGCCGCGGGGCGTCCGCGCGAGGAAGCCTTGCTGCATGAGAAAAGGCTCGTACACCTCTTCGAGCGTCCCCGGGTCCTCGCCCACCGCCGCGGCGACAGTCTGCACCCCGACCGGCCCGCCGTCGAACATTTCGATGATCGCCTTGAGGATCCGCGCGTCCATGTCGTCGAGTCCGAACTCGTCGACATCGAGTCGCTTCAGCGCCTCGGCGGCGACGGCGGCGGTGATCTTGCCGGCGGCGCGCACCTGGGCGTAGTCCCGCACCCGCTTCAGCAGGCGATTCGCGACGCGCGGAGTGCCGCGGCTGCGGCGCGCGATCTCGGCGACGCCGGCCGCATCCGCGGACACGCCGAGGATGCCGGCCGAGCGCGTGATGATCTGCACCAGATCGTCGGGCGGATAATAGTGCAGCCGCTCGACCAGGCCGAAGCGGGCGCGCAGCGGCGGCGTGAGCAGGCCAAAGCGGGTCGTCGCGCCGATCAGCGTGAAGCGCTCGAGCTGCATCGGCAGCGTCTGCGCGTGTGGCCCATCGGCGATGCGCACATCGACACGAAATTCTTCCATCGCCGGATAGAGAAACTCCTCCAGAGCCGGCCGCAGCCGGTGCACTTCATCGATAAAAAAGATGTCGCCTTCCTCGAGGGACGTGAGCATGCCCACGAGATCGCCCGGACGCTCCAGGACCGGGCCAGACGTCGTGCGGATGTTCACGTCCAGCTCCTTCGCCATCAGCAGCGCGAGCGTGGTCTTACCGAGTCCAGGGGGGCCGAAGAACAGGACGTGATCGAGCGGCTCCTTGCGCTGCTTGGCCGCATCGATCGCGATCTGGAGTGATTCCTTCACCTTCGCCTGGCCGACGAACTCGTCCAGCCGCGAGGGCCGCAGCGCGGCGTCCGTCAGCCGCTCGTTCTCGAGCGCCTCGGGCGTCGTTATTTCCGCGCGAGCCATGAATCGGATCCTGTGCTCTTCGGCTCGGCCCGCCAGCGCACCGGCCGCGCATCGGCCTCGATGATGTGCGGCGTGTGGCAGCGCAGGCACGAGTCCTCGGCTTTGGTCGTGCCGGCTGGCACCAGGCGGCGGTTCGTGGAGCCGCAGCGGGCGCAGATCCACTCGGCGGTGATTTCAGTGGCAGGTGGCGTCATCAGGTCGTGAGAATCTGGAGTGCACGGCGCACGAGGGCTTCGGTTTCGCCGCTGCCTTCGGTGCCGTTGCCCGACAGCGCCTGGCGGACGGCGCGGTCGGCGTCCGCGGTCGCGTAGCCCAGACGCTCGAGGGCCTTGAGCGCGGCTTCGGCGCCCACCGGGATGGTAACCGACGGTGCGTCGCTGAAGTCCTCCACCTTTTCACCCAGCTCGAGTGCCAGTCGCTCGGCGGTCTTCCGGCCGATGCCGCTCACGGACGACAGCAGCGCGATGTTCTTCTCTCGCAGCGCCCGGGCCCCGCGCTCGACGCCGAGTGCCGAAAGCAGCGAAATCCCGATCCTGGGCCCAACGCCGGAAACACTGGTGAGGCGTTGAAAGAACCGCCGCTCGGATTCGTCGAGAAAACCGTACAACGCCCAGCCATCCTCCCGCACCACCAGCTCCGTCGCAAGCGTGACTTCGGCACCGGTCGCCGGCAGCCGTTCCATCACGCCGAGCGGCACCACGACTTCGTAGCCGACGCCGCCCGCGGTCTCGACGATCACGCGATCGGCGGATTTGGAGCCCAGCCGACCGCGAACGTGGGCAATCATGAGCGAAGAATGTATGTCAGCGCGGCGGCCACGCCGTCAGCGGCATCGGCAGGTTGCGGTGCGTTCTTGAGCCGCAGGAGATGCGCGACCATCGCGCCCACCTGATTCTTCCTTGCTCCTCCGGCGCCCACGACGGTCTTCTTGATCATCGCCGGTGCATACTGCGCGATGTCGAGTCCTTGCTGCTGCGCGGCAAGCAGGATGACCCCTCGCGCATGTCCCAGCACGAGCGTGGTGCGGACGTTCTTATGATAGAAAGCGTCCTCGAGGGCGAGCACAGCCGGTTGGTGACGTTTGATCAACTGCGCGATCTCGTGATGCAGCTCGGCAAGACGGTGGGGCAGGGAGTTGGTGCGAGCGAATCGAAAGACACCGCACTCGATGAGACGGCCCATGCCGGGAGTCCCATTCCCCGTTTCGATCACGCCGTAGCCCGTGACCTGCGTGCCGGGGTCGACGCCCAGGACCCTCACGTCATCCTGTCACCGCCGCCATCGCCTCGGCGTCGATGTCGAAGTTGGAAAAGACCTTCGCCACGTCGTCCATGTCCTCGAGGCCTTCGACGAGCTGCAGCAGCCGCTTGGCGTCGCTGCCCTCGACTTTCACGGTGTTCTTGGGCACCATCGCGATCTCGGCGCTCTGGACCGGCAGCTTCTTGGCGCGCAGCGCCTGGTCGATCGCGTGCAGCTGCGCGGGGGGCGTCGTGATCACGTAGATGTCGCCCTCGCGCTGCATGTCGTCGGCGCCGGCGTCGAGCGCGACTTCCATCGTCGCGTCTTCACTCGCCTTGCCATCCACCACGATCTGGCCCTTGCGATCGAACATCCACGCGACCGCGTTGCTGGCCGCGAGGTTGCCGCCGTGCTTGTTGAACACGTTGCGGATCTCGGCGACCGTGCGGTTCGCGTTGTCGGTGGTTGCCTGAATCAGGAGCGCCGCACCACCGGGACCATAGGCCTCGTAGGTGACTTCTTCGTACGTCACGCCCTCGAGCTCGCCCGTGCCCTTCTTGATGGCGCGGTCGATGTTGTCCGCCGGCATGTTCTCGGCTTTGGCGGCGTCAATCGCGGTGCGCAGCCGCGCGTTGCCGCCGGCATCTCCGCCGCCCTGCTTGGCGGCGATCGTGATTTCCCGGATGAGACGCGTGAAAACGGCACCGCGCTTCTGATCCGTCACGGCCTTTTTGCGTTTGATTTGCTTCCACTTGCTATGACCGGCCACTGGTAGCTCCCGGCTTGCAGCCACTTCGCAACTTCGGCGTCTTCGCAACTCCTCTGAAGTCTGGCAGCTTGCAACTTACAACTTGACCGTGTGAGCGCGCCACAGGTAGGATTCCGGCCCATGTCGCGGGCTTACCAACTCTTCATCGTCCTCGCGCTCCTCGCGGCGTGTGAGCGGCCCGGCGATTCGGATCGCACCCGCGTGGCGGCGGGCCGCGCGCTCAGCGGAACGCTCGCCTATCCCCGGTCCACCCCCGTGACCGTGGCGGCGGGCGAAGAAGCCGCCCAGCTCACGATGACGTCGCAGGACTCCCTGCCGGTGATCGTCGCGTGGTTTCGCCGCGCGCTGCCGCTGAATGGCTGGGTGATTCTACGCGAGGCGACGGGGCCGGCCGGCGACGTCACGCTGTACGCGCAGAAGGGCGATCGCCCCCTCTGGATCACGTTGCGGGCCAATGTCGGTGCGGTGGGAACGACGTATACGATGATCGGCGAGATTCCGGCGGATTCCACCAAGCGCTAGGAATCACCGATCCGGGTCGAGCATGTCCTCGAAGCGCATCCAGCGGCGGTAGAAGTAGAGATCCACAAACCCGGTCGGACCATTGCGGTTCTTCGAGACGAGCAGCTCAGTCGCCCCATCGACGCCGCCACCCGGGTTGTACATCTCCTCTCTGAAGATCGACAGCACGACATCAGCATGTTGCTTCGGTGCGCCGAGCACGCCGTAATCGTTCAGCGTGGGTCGCTGATCGGCACGCGCGGCGTTGAAGCCGGGCAGCTGCGCGACAACGAGAAGCGCGACCTGCCGGTTGAGCGCCAACGCCTTGAGATGGCGGAGCACTAGAGCCGTGTCTTCGTCCTGGGTGGTGCGCTCGCGCGGTGGCGGCACGAGCTGCAGGTAATCCACGACCACGAGCCCGACCTGACGCAGGGGATCGAGCCGCTCGAATACCGTCCCGAAATCCTCCCCGGCGAGCGGCAGGAAGGTGATGGGCAGGCCCCGCAACCGCACGGCGGCGCCTCCCACGCCGGCTCGCGTTTGATCGGTGAGCGTGGCGGCGCGCAGCTCGTCGACCGCGACTCGACCTTCGATGGCGAGCGCGCGCTCCATCAGCCGCTCTTCATTCATCTCGCCCGAGAGGAACGCGACGCCCGGCGACTGCTGCGCGACGCGCAGCCCGATGCCGAGGGCGAGCGCCGACTTGCCGCTGCCGACGTCGCCGCCCAGGAGAATCAGGTCGCGGCGCCGGAACCCGCCCCCGAGCAGCTTGTCGAGCGAGCCGTAGCCGGTCGGAATCGTGTCGCCGGTGATTGCACCGGGACGCTGGGCGTCGACCTTCTCAACGAGGTTATCGAGCGTCGGCCGCTTCTCGAACTTCCGGGCAGGCGATGGCATGGTCTATAGATGCAATCTGGCGGTACGTGCTGCAACAGTGACGGCATCCGCAGCCTCGGCGCCAAGCACATCACGCGCCGGCGCGGTGAGCTGGCTGAGCACCAGCGCCGCGGCGTTGGGGGTCGCGCTCTCGAGGTGCTGGCGCGCCGCCGCCAGCGCGCGCCGCAGGGGCGCGGGCAGCGCGAGACTGCCAAGGCGTGACTCGAGCGCTTGCAGGCGGCGGCGATGGTTCTTCGCGCTCACCGGCGCCGGCGGCAGCAGCCCTTCGGCGGCGCGCACGACAAGCCAGAGGGCGAACAGCCCTTCCCGCTGCGGACCGCGCGCTGCCTCGGCGATGAGCCCGACCAGCCGCTCTTCGGCTGGTGTCGTGGCCGGGATCGTCATGCGACGAGCCGCTGCACGGCGGCGGCAACGTGATCCGGCATAATGTCGCGGAGACAGCGATGATGTCCGAGCGGGCAGTGCTCGGTGCCCATCGCGGAGCAGGGCCGGCAATCGAGATCGCCCTCGACGACGGTCGCACGCGATGAATACGGAAAGAAGCCGAACGGCTCGACCGTCGGCCCGAACAGGGCGACGACGGGCGTTCCGACGCCGGTCGCCATGTGCATCACGCCGGTGTCGCCGGAGACGAGTACCGCGGCGCGTGCGAGACAGGCGCCGGTCTCCTGGAGCGAGAACTCCCCCGCCGCGTTGATCACGGACGACCCGAGAGTGCTCGCGAGCTCGCGGTCATCCGGACCACCGAGCGCGACCAGGGCGTAGTCCATGCGCCGCAACTGCTCGGCCAGCGTCTGCCAGTGATGAATCGGCCAGCGCTTGGTGGCGTGCGCGGCGCCCGGCGCTAACGCGGCGAACGCCCTGCCTTCGAGGCCGCGATCCGACAGCCAGCGCGCGATGCGCTCGCGCGCAGCCGGCGCGAGAAAAAACTCGGGCGGCCTGCCGTCCGGCGCGAGGTCGAGCGCGCGCGCAGCTTCGAAATACCGCTCGGGAACGGGGACGTGTTTGCCGTAGACGTTGATCTTGGTGGAGATCAAGACCGTGCGCGCGAACTTGCGCTTTGAGTATCCCGACCAGCGGCACGGGACCAGCCACCGCAGCGCGGTGCTCCGCAGGCTGCCGTGCAGGTCGAGGCCGTCGGTGGCGCCGAGCGCGCGGAGGCGGCGCGCGAGGTCGGTAATGCGCTCACCCGGCTCCAGCGCGATGACGTCGATGAGATTCGGGTTCTCGAGCACGAGCGGCGCCATGGCGCTTTTCGTGACGAAATACACTTCGGCGTCGGGATGACGGCGCTTGAGCGCGCGCAGCAGGGGAGTGGTGAGCAGGACGTCGCCGATGGAGCTGAACCGGACGCACAGGATGCGCAACACGCGGCCAATGTAGTCGCGCGTTGCCCGGCTTCGCCAGCGGGACTAGCTTCCCTTCGATGCCACGCCCGAAGAGTATTCTCTGGATTGACGACGAAGTCGACGGCCTCGCCGCGCACCGCCGCTTTCTGGAGCAGCAGGGGTTCGCGGTCACGCAGGCCGCGCACGGCGACGACGCGCTCGCGATGCTGCGGCGCCAGCCCTACAGCGTCGTCCTGCTCGACGAGCAGATGCCCGGTCGGCGCGGCCTCGAGCTGCTGCCGGAGATCCGCGCGATCGATCCCGCCATGGCCGTCGTCATGGTCACCCAGAGCGAAGACGACAGCGTGTTGCGCGAGGCGATCGGGATCGAGATCGACGATTACCTGGTCAAGCCGGTGCATCCGCGGCAGGTGCTGTCGGTCGTCACGCGATTACTCGAGGGCGACCGCATCCGCCAGCAGCGCCTGGCGCGCGACTTCGTCACCCGCTTCCGCGAGCTGGAGGGTCGCCGCGGCTCGGCGCTGGCGTGGCGGGAGTGGATCGAGCTGGTGGCCGAGCTGGCGCGCTGGGAAGTGCGGCTCGCCGCGGGCGACGAGCCCGGGCTATCCGAAGCGTTGCACAATCTGAAGGACAGCCTGCGGAAAGACTTCCAGGAGTTCATCACCAGGCACTATCCGCGCTGGCTGTCCGATCCGGAGCGCGACCGCCCGCCGCTGTCGGTCGACGTCGGTGCCGAGTTCCTCGTGCCCGCGCTCAAGCGCACCGGGCGCGTGGTGTTCATCGTGATCGATTGCCTGCGCCTCGATCAATGGGAAGTACTGCGCGATCTCATCACGCCACTGTTCGACGTCGAAGAGTCGCATTACTACAGCATCCTGCCGACGGCGACGCCGTTTTCGCGCAACGCGATTTTCAGCGGCCTCTTTCCGATGGAAATCGCCGCCCGGCATCCGGAGTGGTGGGGCGCGCCGAGCGACGACGAAAGCCTCAACGCGCATGAGGCCGAGCTCCTGACGGAGCAGCTGCGCGAGCTGACGGGCGAGGCCGTACCGGTCCGCTACGAGAAGCTCTTCACCGCCGCCGACGGGCAGGACCTGCTGCGGCGGCTGCCGGCGCATTTGGCGCAGCCGGGGGTCACGGCGCTCGTCTTCAACTTCATCGATCAGTTGACGCACGGCCGTTCCGAGAACGCGATTCTCTACGAGGTCGCCCGCGATGCCGATGCGCTGCGAGGACTGACGAAGACGTGGTTCGAACGCTCCCCGGTGCTCGCGGCACTGCAGGAGGCGGAGCGGCGTAATGTGCCGGTGCTGCTGACGACGGATCACGGCTCGATTCATTGCGACACACCGGCGACCGTGTTCGCGAAGCGCGACGCCACCGCCAACCTGCGCTACAAGTTCGGCGAGGACCTGCGCGCGGAGGACCCGGAAGCCGCCATCATGGTCGAGGACTTGAAGGCGTACGGCCTGCCGGCGAAAGGATTGGGGGTTCGGCTGCTGCTCGCCACCGGCGATCGATTCTTCGTGTATCCAACCAAGCTGCGCGAATACCAGGCGCGCTATCGCGGCGCATTCCTGCATGGTGGTGCGACACCGGAAGAGATGATCCTCCCGGTCGCATTGCTCACCCCCCGCTCCACGCGCTAATGGGCCGCGGCGCTCGGCTGCTGTCGCTGCTCCGCCCGTACTCCCTGCTGTTCGCCGCCACGATCGCGGCAACGGTGATTTCGTCCGTCCTCGACGGCTTCACCTTCGTGCTGCTGATCCCCTTCCTCCGCACACTGTTCGGCAACGCCGCCCTGCCGGCCGAAGGCGGATCGCAGGCGGAAGCGGTGCTCAACTGGATCGCGGGCCCATTTCTGGCAGCCGGCAGCCCGCAAATCGCGCTGCGCAACGTGGTGATCGTCCTCCTGGTCGCGCTCCTGCTCAAGAATCTCACGTCCTATCTGGCATCGATCGGCAGCGTCGCGATTCAGGAAGGCGTCGTGCGCGATCTCCGCGTCCGCCTGTTCCGCCACCTGCAGACGCTGCCGCTCGGCTACTTCCAGCGGACGCGCGGCGGCCAGATCATCGCCCGCATCATCAGCGACACCGATCAGGTCAAGACCGCGGTGAGCGCGGCGCTCGCGTCGCTGCTGCAGAACGTCGTCGTCATCCTCGTCTACGTGGTCATCCTCTTCGGCCTCTCGCCGCGCCTGGCGCTCCTTTCCTTATTATTGGCGCCCGTGCTGTTGCTGATCATTCGCCCGATGATCAACCGGTTGCGGGGCCGCTCGCGCGAGCTGGCGGCCGAGCGTGGCGAGGTGACGAGCCACGTCGGCGAGATGATCGCATCGGCCAAACTGGTGCGCGCGTATGTGGCCGAGGCGTTCGAGCTGGGGCGCTTTCGCGAGCTGGCCGAGCGCTACCGCCGGCGCGTGTTGCGCGCGCAGCGCTACTCCAGCCTCACGAGCCCCGTCAGCGAAGTGTTTGGCGGGGTGATGATCGTCCTGATCCTGGTCGTCGGGACGCGCCTGGCGCTGGGCGCCGGCGCGTCGCTCGATCCCGCGGTGCTGATCACGTTCCTCGCCGTGAGCCTGCGGCTGATGTCGCCGATCAAATCGGTGTCGAATTATCCGGCGACCATGGCGGCCGCCGTCGCGTCGGCGGAGCGGGTGTTCGAAGTGCTCGATTTGCCGTCGGCGGAGGGCGATCGGCCCGGCGAGACGACGGCGGAGTTCACCGAGCGCATCGAATACCGCGGCGTGTCGTTCGAATACGAGGCGGGGGAGGCCGTGCTGCGCGACGTGGATCTCGAAGTGGATCGCGGCCAGGTGGTGGCGATCGTCGGACCCTCTGGAGCCGGGAAGACGACGCTCGTCGATCTGCTGCCGCGGTTCTACGAACCCACGCGAGGCGAGATTCTGCTGGACGGTGTCCCCCTCACGCAGTTCACGCGTACCTCGGTGCGGAAGTTGATGGGCATCGTGTCGCAGGAGACCGTGCTGCTCAACGACACGGTGATCGCCAACATCGCCTACGGCTTGAAGGAGGTGCCGCTCGAGCACGTGCGCGCCGCGGCGCGGGCCGCGAACGCCGACGAATTCATCATGCGGCTGCCCGACGGCTACGAAACGCTGCTGGGCGAGCGGGGCACACGGCTCAGCGGCGGGCAGCGCCAGCGGATCGCCATCGCGCGCGCGCTCCTGCGGGATCCGCCAATCCTGATCCTTGACGAGGCGACGAGCGCTCTCGATACCGAGTCCGAGCGGCTGGTGCAGGAGGCGATCAACCGCCTCATGCAGCACCGCACGGTGTTCGTCATCGCGCACCGGCTCGCCACGGTGCAGCACGCCGATTTCATCGTGGTGCTCGCGGAAGGGCGGATCGTGGAGCGGGGCTCGCATGGCGATCTGCTGACGGCCGACGGCTTATATCGCCGTCTGTATAACCTGCAATTCCGGACCTGACGTGCTGTCCGGCTTCACCATCGTACGCAACGCCGTCAAGCTCGACTTCCCGATCGTTCCCGCGATCCGGTCGGTGCTCGAGGTGTGCGACGAAGTCGTCGTCAATGTCGGCAAGTCCGAAGACGAGACTCGCGACCTGGTGGCGTCGATCGCCGACCCGCGCGTGCGGATCCTCGACACCGAGTGGGACTTCACCAAGCAGAACATCATGCTCTCCATCGAGACGCAGCGCGCCATGGCGGCGTGCCGTGGATCGTGGGGCATCTACATCCAGGCCGATGAAGTGCTGCATGAGCGCGGGGCGCACATACTGAAGGAGAAGGTCGCTGAGTGGGACCGGGACGAGCGTGTGGAAGGCTTGCTCGTGAAGTACCTACATCTCTACGGCGGGTTTGATCACATCGCGACGAGCCGGGTTTGGTATCGCCGCGAAGTGCGCTGTATTCGGCTCGGCAAGGACATCCGGCCGCATCGGGGCGCGCAAGGGTTTCGCGTCGGCCCCGACTATCGCAAGATCCACGCACGCCCGACCGACGCCGAGATGTTCCATTATGGTTGGGCGCGTCCGGCCGCGGCAATCCGAGAAAAGCGCGAGATCTCGAAGACGATCTATCCCTGGGGCAAGGAACGTTTCGAGAAAGAGCTGGCGGGCGCCGGACACCTCGATTGGATCCCGCTGCTGAAGCCGTTCACCGGAACCCATCCTCGCGCCGCCGCGGAGTGGATCGGCGCCCGCGCCCACGATCCGGATCGCGTCATCGGCCCGCGCAGCTTGCAGCTCAGGCATCTGCGCCTCTACATCTCCGACTGGATCGAGCGGCTGACGGGTGCGCGGATCTTCGAGTACCGCAATTACAAAGTCGTGTAGATGGCGGCGCTTCGGGCCTTGTTGTGGCGTGGGTTGATGGCGTGCGCAATCCGATCGGTCAGACTCGGCGTGATCGTCGTCAGGAACGTGAGATTGTGGTGGAGCGAGCCGGCCAGGACTTTGCTATCGGCGTCGGGCGTATCGCTGTACAGAATCACGTAGTTGACCATGGATCCTGTGTCCCGGACCCACTCCGCAGTCAGCGCGACCGTATCCCGCCGCTCGCGGACGACGAGCAGCGGCTTCGGCCGGCCGAGATAATAGGCCGGCACGGCAAATGTCTGGTTGTACTGCGCCACGAGCACGCCCTTCGCATCGTGGCGCCGATAGATGTACAGCAGCGGTGCCACGCGATCCTTCTTCGAGAAGCTGAACGTCGTGACGATCAACAGCGCGGCGTTCACGGTCCAGAAATACCACCACATTCCGCGATACCACCGACCGGTGCGGGCCGCGAGCCAGGGCAGGCCGGCAACGATCAGGATGAACAGCAGCGGCAGGATCGGCAGCAGGAATCGCTCCTGCTTGTTCGCGATCACGCTGTGACTCACGAGGAATGTGAGGACGCCGACGCCTGGCAGGAGAAACGGGCGCGCGGTACCGCCCTTCACGGCTGCCGCTAGTAGCAACACCGACACGGGAGGAATCAGCGCGGCGAGCAGCGTGAGGATGTAGTGCCACGGTGGGTTGTTCGGGTAGCCCTCCGACTCCAGCGCCATGTGCTGCGGATGCAGCATCGGGCCTAGGCGCGTCGTGAACGAATACCACCACTCGTGATTGACCAGCGCGTTGCTGTAGCCCTGAAGGATGACGATCAAGAGCAGGCCAGTGAGCAGCGCCACCTTCGTCGTGACTGGGCGAGGTTGCAACACCGCGACCGCCACGAACGCCGCGATGAGGCCAATCAACGGAAAGCGCAGCATGAGCGCGAGTCCGAGCGCAGCGCCTGACGCGAGACCCCACATGAGCGATGACCGGCGACCGATGACCTCCTCACTCCGCGTCCACCACCAAAACGACGCGAGCAGCGGCACCTGGCACACCGACTCTTCGAGCTGATGCACAGCCGTTACAGGCATCGCGAAAAATGCCGCCGCCAGCAATCCGCCCAGGATCGCGCTCTCGCGACCGGATGCGCGTTCCAGGATGCGGTACACGAAGTAGACGACCAGGACGGAGTAGGCAGCCTGGATCAGGCGAACGATCAGCAGCTCGAGGCCAGGATCGTGAATCCCGATGGCCCGCGTGACGACCATGATCGCTCCGATGACCCCGGGAAAGAGCGCCGAGCGCGCGTACGTCGTGGCCAATCCCGCGCCGCTGGCGATCTGATCGGCGGCGTTGATGACGACGTGGTGGTCGTCGCTGGCGAGGAATCCCTGACTGAAGACGGCTGCGAGCAGGCGCAGCAGCGCAGCGACGATGAGAACGCGCTGCAGCGACCGGTCTATTTGAGCTCGCCCTGTTGAATGGTCTGCCTGTACAGGCGCACGTAGGTCTCCGCCATCACCAGGTGACTGAAGTGCTGCTCGGCGCGCTCCCGGCATGCCCGGGGATCGAGCGTGGTCACTTGGTCGCCGGCGGCGATCAGCTCGTCCAACGTGTCACGCAACACGCCGACCGCCGGAGTCACGATTTCGGGCAGCGCACCCCGCCGCGTGCCGAGCACGGGTGTGCCTGAGAACAGCGCCTCGATCGTCGGCAGGCCGAACGGCTCATCCCATTGCGCCGGCATCCACAGGCACCGGGCGCGGGCCAGCAGCACGGCCTTCCGCTTGCCGCTGACTTCGCCGACGTATTTGATGGCGCCGGTGAAGCTCGGCCGCCAGCCGCCCGCGATGATGAGGCGGCGGCCCGTGCGCTTGGTGGCCTCCACGGCCCAGTGATAGCCGCGATCGCTGTGGAGCTTCCCGAGGAACAGATCCCACTGCTCCTTGCGGTGGCGAAAAATGTATTCGGCGGGATCGAGACCATTGTACACGAAGACAGTCCTGCCGTGGCGCCTGGCATGGTCACGCGAGAGAAAAACCGTGTTGGGGGGAAGCGGCGTGTCGGGCTTCCAGTTGCCATGCAGCGTCTGAACGAAGGGCAAGCCTGCCGGCCCCTGTTTGAGCGGAAAATGCGCGTGCAGAATGTCGGCGTCGTCGGGGATGAATCGCCTCAGGTCGGCGTTGGAATCTTTGAGAGTGCGCGGCGCTAGCTCCACGATCCGGGACGCCTCCGCGACTTTCGTTCCGGGCTGCGCGAGGATCGTGACGCGATGACCCAGCGCCGCGAGCCCGCGCGCCAGCGCCACGACGACGCGCTGCGGGCCGCCGTAGCCTTCGACCGGGAGCCGGTGATGGGACGCGACTACGACGTGCATCAGCGTCCCAGTATAACTAGCTTGCCTCCTTCATGAGGGCCATCATCACTGCCGCGGGACGGGGAAGCCGGCTCGCCAGCTCCTCCGACGATACTCCCAAGACCCTCCTCCCCTTCGGGACCGGGACGATCCTCTCCGGGATCATGCGCAACTTCGCCGCGGCGGGGATCTCGGAATTCATCGTCGTCGTCGGGTTTCAGGGCGAGGCGATCGTCGAGTACCTCAACAGCCACGCGAACCTGGGCCATGCCGTCACCGTGCTGACGAACCCGGAATGGCGACGCGGCAACGGAATCTCGGTGCACCTCGCGGGCACTGCGCTCGCGACGGACGAGGAGGAGGTTCTGCTCTCGATGGCCGACCACCTCGTCGCTCCCGACGCACTGCGGGCGATGATCGACGCGCCGCCCGGCCGCAATCGCTTGCTCGTCGATCCGCGCATCGAGCTGGTACACGACATCGAGGACGCCACCAAGGTCTGGGTCGATGCCGGCCGGATTACCCGAATCGGAAAGGAGCTGGCACGCTTCAACGCCGTCGACTGCGGTGTTTTTCGGCTCACCCGCCGGTATTTCGAGGCCATGGGCCGGCAGATCGCCCGCGGCCGGGACAGCATTACCGAGGGAGTGCGGGAACTCATCGCGGCGGACGACTTCGAAGCGGTGCCAATACCGTCGTCCAGCCAGTGGATCGACATCGACACGCCGGCTGCCTACGAACATGCGATGGCCAACCTCGCCAGCTATGTCCGCGACGGCAGGGGGGGGGATACCGCCGGATGACCCGGCGCCGGTTGCTGTTCAAAATCGGATTCGTCTACCACAAGGCGGCGTTCGATCCGCTGATCGAGCTGTTTCGGAGCGACGATCGCTACGACGTCTTCTTTGCCCTGGACGAGGAACGCATGCGACGGTTCTTCGTCAACTTCCGCTACCGTCCGCCGATTGTCGATGAGTGGGTCCGCCAGGGCTACCGGTTCACCAAGGAGAAGCGGGGGTTCGATGTCGTGATCGCGGGCGACACGGTCCGCGACGCTGAAGCCTATGGCCGGACGCTGCTCTGCTTTCTCAACCATGGCACCGGGATCAAGAATCTCCTGTATCGCAACCTCTCGAAGCACCTCGACACCCGCTATCAGATCTTTGTCGAAGGCCGTTACCGCGTGGAGCGGCTCCAGCAGTCCGGTTTCCAGGGACGGAGCGAGGTGCATCTGATTGGTCTGCCGAAATTGGACTGGTACTTCCAAGGAAGGTACCGGGACCGCGCGGAGCTGCTGCGGCGCTGGGGCCTCAATCCCGACCGGCGCACTGTGCTGTTTGCGCCCACCTACAAACCCACGTGCATGTACGAAGTGAAAGACGCGATCTTCGCGGCGACCGAGAACCGCTACAATCTGATCGTGAAGCTCCATCACTACAGCTGGATGGGAAAGTATGCCCCGCACCGGCAGCACCGGATCTTCGAGCGCCGGGTCAAGAAATATCCGCACAGCGTGTTGCTGCCGCCGAGCGAGTACAACATCGTGCCGTACATGGCGGCCGCGGATACGCTGGTGAGTGAAGCCTCGAGTACGGTCTTCGACTTCCTCGCCCTGCGCAAGACCGGAATCATCTACGACCTCCCATCCGACCGCCTGCTGCACAGCGATGGCCAGCCGCTGCTCACCGAAGACAACCGCGAGTTCTTGAAAGGCGCGTTCGTGCATGTGGGCGCGCCCGATCGACTGGGCGCGGCAATCGAACAGGCGCTGAATCCCACGCCTGCCATGCGGGAAGCCGCCGACGAGGAACGGGCCTATTACTTCCACGGGTTGGACGGCCGCGCCAGCCAGCGCCTCAAGGACAGGATCGAGGAGCTGCTCGCCGAAGGAGGCCATGAGAACCTCGCGTTGCTCGCCGAGCAACGTCCCGATTAACATTGGGAACATGGCCTCCCCAGCCCCGCTCACGGTGGTCATTCCGACGCTCAACGAAGCGAGTCAGATTGGCGACTGTGTCCGTGGATTGTCGTGGACGAGCGAGGTGATCGTGGTAGATGCGGGATCGAAAGACGGGACGGTGGCGAGCGCTCGGGCGGCGGGCGCGCGAGTACTCGACGCTGCCGAGCCAGGCATTGCGGCGCAGCGCAACGCAGGGATAGCGGCCGCGAAAAACGAATGGGTGTTCGCCCTGGATGCCGATGAGCGCATCGGGCCGGCCCTGGCCACCGAGCTGGCCGGCGTCGTGATAGCGCCGCGACACGAAGCTTATCGGGTCAAGCGCCGCAACGTGTTTCATGGGGAGGTGCTGCGCCGCGGCCACTGGGGACACGATTGGGTGCTCCGGCTATTTCGACGGGAACGGCGTTTCGGGGGCAAGGCGGCGCATCCGGGGCTCCAGCTGCCCGCCACCGCGGCACCCGCCATCGGTGCACTCACCAATGAGCTGGACCACACGCCCTACAGGGACTTGGGACATCACCTGGATAAGATTGTCCTGTATGGTCGCCTCGGGGCAGCCGAGCTCGCGGCCAAGGGCCGGCGTGCGTCATTTAGCGATGTGGCGTTACGGCCCGCGTTTCGATTCTGGCGCGACTACATCCTGCACGGCAGCATCCTCGACGGCCGCCTGGGGGTGATTCACGCCGGCATGAGTGCGGCGTCCGTGTTTTTCAAGTATGCTTTCCTCTGGGAGCGACAGCGTAGTGGCTAAGACCTTCCTGCTGACCAATGAATTTCCGCCGATGCAAACCGGCATCGCCCGGATGATGGGCGAAGTCACCCGCCGCTATCCACCCGGTGAGCTGCTCGTTTCGACCGGCCAGCATCGCGATTCCCAGGATTCCGACGTTCGTTTCCAGGGTGCGGTAGTGGACCGCTTGCCGGTGCCGAGCAAAGCGCTGCGCAATCTCGCGGGGTTGCTGTTCTGGTCGCGTCGCGTCGCCGGTCTCGCGCGCCAGCACAAGCCGCGCTTCGCGTGGTGCGATTCGATCCGCCCCTGCACCTATCCCGCCAAATGGATGCACGAGCGCGTCGGCACCAAGTACGGCGTGTTCGTGCACGGCGGTGATCTGCTGAAAGAGTTGCACGCGATCCATCACTCACGCTTCGCACGCAAAACGGCAAAAGCGTTGCTCGGCTCGGCGGTCGCGGTCGTCGCGAACAGCCAGTGGACGCGCGAGCAGGCGCAGACGGTGCTGCGCGAGCTGGGGCTCGATCCGCTGGCCGAGCACGTGAAGCTCGTCCCACTCG
>QHUJ01000012.1 GCA_003221895.1 Gemmatimonadota bacterium
CGCGGGTCTACCTGAACCTGGGCAAGTTTCATTTCCGCGACATCACGGATGAGGCGGGCGTCGCCGAGCACGACCGCTGGACCACCGGCGTCACCCTCGCCGACGTGAACGGCGATGGGCGGCTCGACATCTACGTGTGCCATGCCGGCTTGAAGCCCGGTGCCTCGCGCGCCAATACACTGTACATCAACCAGGGCATGAAGGACGGCGTCCCACGATTCCGCGAGATGGCGGCAGCGTACGGTATCGCCGATACGGGCTACTCGACGCAAGCGGCCTTCTTCGACTACGACGGCGATGGCGATCTCGACCTCTTTTTGATCCGCAACTCGCCGCGGCCGGTCTCCACCATCGCCGTCCGCAACATGCGCTCGATCCGCGACCCCCTCGGCGGGCACGAGCTGTTTCGCAACGACGGCGGCCATTTTGTCAACGTGAGCGACCAGGCGGGCATCTACGGGCCCGAGATCGGCTTCGGCCTGGGCATCGCGATCGGCGATGTGAACCGCGACGGGCGGCCCGATGTCTATGTGGCGAACGATTTCTTCGAGCGCGATTACCTGTACATCAACAAGGGAGACGGAACGTTTGACGAGGTGCTGGAGAAGGCCATGCCCGTCTCCAGCTATTTCTCCATGGGCGTCGATATCGCCGACATCGATAACGACGGTTGGCCCGACATCTACACGGCCGACATGCTGC
This sequence comes from Gemmatimonadota bacterium, assembly GCA_003221895.1. Lineage (GTDB taxonomy): Bacteria > Gemmatimonadota > Gemmatimonadetes > Gemmatimonadales > GWC2-71-9 > 20CM-2-65-7. The sequence continues at coordinate 703 of QHUJ01000012.1, forward strand.
CGGCGGACGACCACCGCCTCAAGACGACGTCAAATTTCGAGCCCTGGCAGCTGTATCAAGCGAAGGTGCGCGAAGGATTCGACCACGAGCTGATGCGCAACATGCTGCAGCGCAACAACGCCGACGGCACCTTCAGCGACATCGGCCAGCTCGCCGGCGTGGCACGTACCGACTGGAGCTGGGCATCGCTCATCGCGGATTTCGATCTCGACGGCAACAAGGACATCTTCGTCGCGAACGGGCTCGCCAAGGATGTCACGTCGCAGGACTACATCGCCTTTCTCGCCAACGATCAGACCATGCTCAGCGCCACCCAGGGCAAGCGGGTGGACTTCATGGGCCTGATCAACGCCATGAGCTCCACCAAGCTTCCCAACTACGCATTCCGCAACAACGGCGATATGACCTTCACGAAGGTGAGCGCCCAGTGGGGGCTCGACCTGCCGAGCTTCTCGAACGGCGCGGCGTACGGCGATCTTGACGGTGATGGCGCGCCCGATCTCGTCGTCAACAACGTCGATGATGAGGCGTTCATCTATCGCAATAATGCGCGGTCACTGCTCCCGGATAATCACTACCTCCAGGTAAAGCTGGTGGGCGACAGCGTGAACCGGTTGGCCGTCGGTGCGCGCGTGACGGTGCACACCGGCCAGCGCCAGTTCATGCAGGAGCTCGAGCCGACGCGCGGATTTCAGTCGAGCGTGGACTATGTCCTCACGTTCGGCGTTGGTCACGCCGCGACGCTCGACTCTCTGACCGTCGATTGGCCCGATTCTCGCAGGAGTGTCACGACTCACGTCGGCACGAATCAGCGCATCACGATCAGGGAGCCGGATGGGTCGGCCGTCAGACGGCCCGTCTCGCCTCTCCCGCCCGTCTCCCCAGTCTTCACGGACGTGACCTCTACCGTCGGCGTCGACTTCGTGCACCACGAGAACGACTTCGTGGATTTCGACCGCGAGCCGCTCATCCCCAAGATGCTGTCCACCGAAGGGCCGTTCGTCGCCGTAGGCGACGTCAATGGCGACGGCCTGGACGACTTCTTCATCGGCGGTGCCAAAGGCCAGCCGAGCGCGCTGTACGTTCAGCGCCCCAACGGCACGTTCGTCGCCACCAATCAGGCTCTGTTCGAGACCGATGCCATCTCCGAGGACCTCGGCGCAGTGTTCTTCGACGCCAACGGGGACGGCAAGCTCGATCTCTACGTCGCCACCGGGGGCGACGACTTCTCCGACGGCGCGCCTGCTCTCGAGGACCGTCTCTACCTGGGGGACGGACGCGGCGACTTCCGGAAGACCAAAGGGGTTCTGCCGCCGCTCTTCGGCAGCGGGTCGCGCGTCGCGGTCAACAAGAACCTCGTGTTTATTGGAGGCCGCGTCGTCCCCGGGCGCTACGGGATCAATCCGCCCAGCACCCTCCTCGAGAACGACGGTCACGGACACTTCATCGACGTGACGGCGCAAATGGCGCCCGATTTGGCGCGCATCGGAATGGTGACGGACGCGTTGTGGGTTGACGTCGACGGCGATGGGCGTCTCGATCTCGTGGTCGTCGGCGAATGGATGCCGATCACCGTGTTTCACAACACCGGCACAAAGCTCATCCGTGTCGCGACCAGGGGATTCGAGCACAGCGCCGCGTGGTGGAATCGGATCATCGCCGGCGATTTCGACGAGGATGGTCACGTCGATTTCGTCGTCGGGAACCTCGGTCTGAATACGCGGTTGCAGGCCTCACCCACCGAGCCGGCGCGCATGTACGTCAGGGATTTCGACGGCAACGGCTTCCCGGAGCAGATCGTCACCTGTTATGAGAACGGCATGTCCTACCCGCTCGCCCTGCGGGACGAGCTCACGGCCGGCTTGCCCTATCTCAAGTCGCGCTATCCCAAATACGCCGATTACGCCGGGCAGACGGTCGAGCAGATCTTCGGCAGCTTGCTGAATGGGGCCGTCGTGCAGCAGGCGGAAACGTTCGCGACCGCGCTCGCGCACAACAACGGCGATGGCTCGTTCACGCTGGTCCCCCTGCCGCGTGAGGCGCAGCTTGCTCCCGTCTACGGCATCCTCGCGGGCGATTTCGACCGCGATGGCAAGCTCGACCTGCTGCTGGCGGGGAATTTCGACGGCGTGCAGCCCGCGATCGGGCGGATGAGCGCGAGCTACGGACTCTTCCTGCGGGGGGACGGCCACGGCGGCTTTACGCCGCTGCGCGCCGCCGCGAGCGGGTTTGTCGTCGCCGGCGCGTCACGCGACATCCAACGGCTACGCACGCGCAGCGGCGATCTTTACATTGTCGCGCGCAACAACGATCGGCCGCTGTTCTTCCGAGCGGCGCCGCAGCGGGCGCGCCGGGCGCGCCGGCCGCTAGCCTTGCTTCGTCTTGATGAGGATCACGCCGTTGGCGCCGCGCGAGCCCCACTGCGCGGTGCTGGCGGCATCCCGGAGCACCGTGATAGACTCGATGTCGTACGTATTGATCGCGTTGAGATTGCCGGCGGCGTTGGGACCCAGCGCGATGCCGTTGACGACGATCAGCGCTTCCTCGTCGCCCATGAACGTCGTGGTCCCGCGCAGCTTCACGATGGTCCGGCCGTCAGTGGTACGCGCGAAGGTCAGCCCGGGGATGCGCGCCACCAGGATCTGCTCGAGCGACATCCCCGGTGAGTGCGCGATGTCGTCCGCGGTGACCACGTTGCCCGCTCCCGCTGGGCGCGGCGGACGGCTCACGGATGAACTGCTGGAGCAGGCGACGGTGAGGAAGGCGGCAAGCACCAGCACGCGTTTCATAACATCCCCTGGTAGGTGATCGCGGTCGAAATATACACCACGCCGGAGTAATCGATGAGGACTCTGCTGCTTGTTGCGCTGACGCTGCTTCCCATGCGGATGGAGGCGCAACTGCGCGTCACGTCCCCCGACGGACGCAACGCCGTGTTGGTCCAGACGCATGAAGGGAAGCTGTACTACGCCGTGCAGCGCGACGGGCGCCCGCTGCTCACGCCGTCCATGCTCGGATTTCAATTCAAGAACCAGCCCCCGCTGCGCGACAGCCTGCGCATCGTGGATTCGAGCCGCAGCACTTTCGACACGATCTGGACACAGCCCTGGGGCGAGGTCTCGCGCATCCGCGATCACCATAACGAGCTCAAAGTCTCCGTCGAGGAGACCACGAGTCCGAACCGCAAGTTCACGCTGGCGGTGCGCGCCTTCAACGACGGCGTGGCGTTCCGCTACGAGCTCCCGGCGCAGCCCAACCTCGGCGACTTCGAGATCATGGACGAGCTGACCGAGTTCGCGATGGCGGACAACGCGCGCGCCTGGTGGATCGCGTCCAACCGGCCGCGGCTCGACCGCTCCGAGCAGCTCTGGTCGGAGGGACCGGTGAGCACGCTCGACAGCGTCCAGACGCCGCTCACCATGGAGCTGCGTGACGGCAAGACGTTCGTGGTCGTCCACGAGGCGAATCTCGTGGACTACGCGAAGATGAATCTCCGCGGAGCGCGCATGGAGAGCCGGACGCTGCGCGCCGATCTCGCGCCCTATGCCGACGGCGTGAAGGTGCGCGGCAAGACCCCGTTCGTGACGCCATGGCGCACGATTCAGATCGCCGACAAAGCCACCGAGCTGTCGCCATCGGTCATCGGCCTGAACCTCAATCCGCCCAGCGTCATCGCCACCACCGACTGGATCAAGCCGATGAAATACGTCGGCATCTGGTGGGGCATGCACATCAACACGATGACGTGGAGCTCCGGGCCCAAGCACGGCGCCACGACTGAGAACACGAAGCATTACATCGATTTTGCCGCCAGGAACGGATTCGGCGGCGTGCTGGTGGAGGGATGGAACACCGGCTGGGACGGGGACTGGATCCAGAACCGCAACGCCTTCTCATTCACGCAACCCTATCCCGACTATGACATCGTCGAGCTCGCTCGTTACGCGAAGTCGAAAGGCGTGCACCTCATCGTGCACAACGAGACGTCGGGCGGCATTCAGAATTACGAGCGGCAGATGGACAGCGCGTTCTCGATGTATGAGCGCCTGGGACTCGACGCGATCAAGTCCGGGTACGTGACCGACCTCACCAGCGAAGGCCATTCGCACTGGGGCCAGTTCATGGTCAACCACTACCGGCACGCGATCCAGGAGGCCGCCGAGCACCACATCATGCTGGATGTGCACGAGCCGATCCACGACACCGGCGAGCGCCGTACCTATCCCAACATGATGAGCCGCGAGGGCGCGCGCGGGCAGGAGTACAACGCGTGGGGCGGCGAGGGCGGCAACCCGCCCGAGCACGAGACCATCCTGTTCTTCACGCGGCTGCTCGATGGGCCGATGGACTTCACGCCGGGGATCTTCGACATCCTGCGCACCAAGACGGGCCCGGCACGCACCAACGAAGAAGCCCGCGTGCGCACCACGATTGCCAAGCAGCTGGCGCTCTACGTGGTGATCTACTCGCCGTTACAGATGGCGGCCGACCTGCCCGAGAACTACGCGGGCCAGCCTGCCCTGCAGTTCATCAAGGATGTCGCTGTGGACTGGGACACGTCGCGCGTCATCGACGGCAAGATCGGCGACTACGTGATCGTCGCTCGGCGCCAGAAGAACAGCCCCCAGTGGTTCCTCGGCGCGATCACCGACGAGGAAGCGCGGACGTTCAACGTGCCGCTCACGTTCCTCGATCGGGGCAAGAGCTACATCGCGGACATCTACGCCGACGGGCCTGGAGCCAACTGGCTCACGAACCCCACACCGGTGACGATCTCGCACCGTACCGTGACCCGGGACTCCCGGCTGCGGATCGCGCTGGCACCTGGCGGCGGGCAAGCGATTCGCATTCGGCCCGCAGCGGCGGCGAAAAAGCCATGAATCAGCCGATCGCTCGCGTCATCAACCTGATCGCCGAGGACTCGCAGCACCTCTGGTCCGGGGATCTCGCCGCCGCGCGCCGAGCGCTCCTCGCATCAGATCCTGCCGTAGTTCTGGGAATCAACGGCTCGTTTGCGCTTGTCGCGCAGGAAGGCGAGCGCGTGGTTCTCGCGCGCAGCCTGGAGCGGCCGCTCCGCTACTTCCTGGCGAAAGCGGTCGACGGCCCCGTGCTCATCGTGGCGGAGCGGATCGATGAAATCGCAGCCGAGCTCGAGCGCCGCGGCTGGGCCGATCAGTTTCACCCTTCGTACACACGCATGGCACCGGCGCATCACGTGACGACGCTGCGCCTGATCGGCTGCCCCGACCCCAATCCCCTATACCGGCGCTTCTTCGATCCGCCACGCGGCACGTTGCCGCCCGACCTGGACGTGATCGGCCGGCACTACATCGAGGCGCTGTACGCGGAGCTACGAAGCTGGCTGCTCGCGCAGGCGCCTGCCGCTCCGATCGGGGTGCCGTTTTCCGGTGGGATCGACAGCGGGTCCGTGCTGCTGTGCCTCTACAGACTGCTGCTCGATCGGGGACAATCGCCCGCGCGGCTCAAGGCCTTCACGCTCTCGCTCGATGGTGATGGCGACGACGCGCGGCAGGCTCGCGAGTTCCTGCGGAAATCCGGGCTCGAGATCCTGGGTGAGACAATCGCGGTGCCGTCGAGCGCGCTCGACCCACTGCGCGCGGTGGCCGTCATCGAAGATTACAAGCCGCTGGACGTCGAGTGCGCGGCCGTCAATCTCGCGCTGCTGCAGGAGATTCGCGCGCGGTATCCGGAGTGGCGGCTGCTCGCCGACGGTGACGGCGGGGACGAAAACCTCAAGGATTACCCGATCGCGGGGAACAGCGAGCTGACGATCCGCAGCGTCGTGAACAATCGCATGCTCTATCAGGAGGGCTGGGGCGTGGATTCGCTGAAGCACTCGCTCACCTACTCGGGGGGCTACAGCCGCGGTTGCGTGCGCGGCTACGCGTGCGCGCGCCAGTACGGATTTGTCTCATTCAGTCCCTATACTCGCCCGTCCGTGATCCGCGTGGCCGAAGCGATTCCGTTTGCCGAGCTGACTGAGGGGTCACACGAACGACTGTACGCGCTGAAGGGCGAAATCGTCAGTCGGGGTGTGCGCGCGGTTCTGGGACTCGACATGCCGATATATCCGAAGCGGCGCTTCCAGCACGGCTCGACCTCGGCGGAAGCCGCCGCGCGCTTGTTTACAGAGGACGAGGCTCGCTATCGCCGCCATTTCCACGCACTCCACCGCTGATGCGCGAATTCGGGGACTCCGGCCACCGAAACCGGTGGTCGATCCCTGGAAAGCGCACGGCACGGTGTTCGAGGAGGAACGCGCGCCCAATGGCGCGGTAGAGCGCGTCGGTACGGTCTTCCTCGCGGGCGCGGAGTGCCCGTTCACCTGCTCGTTCTGCGACCTGTGGCGCTGGACGCTGGAAGGCCCGACGCCGCCCGGGGCGTTGCCGATTCAGCTCGGACGTGCGCTGGAGGCATTTCGGGGGGAGGATCCGCTTCCCGAGCGGCTGAAGCTTTACAACGCGAGCAACTTCTTCGATCGCCGGGCTGTCCCCGCCGAGGACGTGCCCCGCATCGCCGAGCTGGCCCAACCGTTTCGCGCGGTCACCGTCGAGTCGCACGCGAGTATGGTGGGCCCCGAAGCCGTCGAGTTCGCGGCGCTGGTCTCCGGAACGCTCGAAGTCGCGATTGGACTTGAAACGATTCATCCCGGGGCGATGTCGCACCTGAACAAGCGGCTCGATCTCGCGCGGTTCGACCGCGCCGCCGCCTTTCTCGCCGAGCAACACATCGATCTGCGCGTGTTCGTGCTGCTCGGCGCGCCATACGTGCCGCCCGCGGAGTCGCTCGAGTGGACGGTCCGCACCGTGGAGTACGCCGCATCGCGTGGCGCCGGCAGGATCGCCGTGATCCCGGTGCGCGGCGGCAACGGCGAGCTCGAGCGGCTGCAGGGGCTCGACGCGTTTGCCCCGCCCACGCTCGCGCAGCTCGAGCAAGCGCTGGATCATTGCCTCCCGATGAGAACGGCCGCCGTCACCGTCGACCTCTGGGACGTCGCACGGCTGCCCAGTTGCGATGCCTGCCGGAGCGGGCGCATCGCGCGCCTGGCGCGGATGAACGTCACCGGCCGTACCGAACCACCCATCTCCTGCACCGCGTGCGCGTAGCCGTCGTCGGCAGCGGCTTCGCCGGCTCGCTGCTCGCTCGCATCCTCGCCGTCCAGGGCCACGATGTCGCCCTGCTCGAGCGCGGCACGCATCCCCGCTTCGCGATCGGGGAGTCGAGCACGCCTCTCGCCAATCTCACTCTCGAGCGCCTGGCGCGTCGCTACGGGTTGGACGACTGCTACGATCTCGCGGCCCACGGCCGCTGGGTCGCGCGCTTTCCCGAGCTGCGGCGCGGTTTGAAGCGCGGCTTCACGTTCTATCGCCATCACGCAGGCCGGCCGTTCAGCAGCAACGGGCACCGTCCGGAGCGGTTGCTCGTCGCCGCAAGTCCCAACGATCACGTCGCCGATAATCACTGGCTTCGGGCCGACGTGGACCATCATTTCGTCCGCGCAGCCATGGCAGCCGGGGTGGAGTACCGCGACCGCGTCGAGGTCACGAGCGCCATGCTGGACGACATGCGGGTGGATTTCGTGGTGGACGCGTCCGGACCCGGCGGATTCATGGCCCGCCGGCTCGGCATCCCATCCGCACTCCACCGCATGCACACGAACGCCGGCTTGTTGTTCAGCCACTTCGACGGCGTGCGGCTGATGTCCGAGGTCGTGCCGGGCTTACCGGCGGGCCCCTACCCCGACGATTGGGCCGCAGTCCATCACGTAATAGATGAAGGGTGGATGTACTCGCTCCGGTTCGACCACGGCGTCACGAGCGCGGGGTTCTTGCTGAAGCACAGAGTGCCGGGAACACCGGACGCAGTGTGGCAGCATCTGCTCGGCCGTTACCCCACGATCGGCGTGCTGTTTGGGAACGCGAAGCCACTGATGCCGCTCGCGTACAAAGCGCGCATTCAGCACCGCCTCACTCGCGCCGCCGGCGCTGGCTGGGCCATGCTGCCGCACGCCTATGCCTTTGTGGATCCCCTCTTCTCGACGGGCATCGCCTGGAGTCTCCGCGCGATCGAGCGGCTCGCACTGTGCTTCGAGAACCGAGGGCCATCCGCTCAAGACCTGACTCGCTATGACGCGCTGCTCGGCGCTGAAGCCGATCAGATCGACGCGTTAGTCGCCGGTTCGTATATCGCAATGGCTCGCTTCGACCTGTTTGCGGCGCACACGATGATTTACTTCGCGGCGGTGTCGTTCGCAGAGTGCCGCCAGCGCCTGGTGCAACGCGATGCCGAAACCAACGCCTGGTCGGGGTTCCTGGGAGTCGGCGATCCGCAGCTCGGCGGTTTGCCTCGCGCCGCCCTGCGGCGGCTGCGCCACGCGCGCACGCCGGCCGGCCGCAAGGAGTTCGTGGAGTGGGTGACGAGATCCATCGCGCCGCGCAACGTCTGCGGCTTCGCGAACCACGCGGCCCACAACCTCTATCCTGTCGACCTCGATTTACTCGTGGAGCGGCACGCGGTGTTGGGCCTGAGCCGCGATTCGTTGATCACCGCTCTTCCCGCACTGCGGGGGGGGGGCTGGACCGCTTGATGATGCGCGTGTTGTACGCTCGCAGATAGCGCTGCCGCGCCGAATCCGTCGGATAACCGTCACCGCCCGTGTACGGGTAGGACGTGATGGCGTGGTAGGGCAGCGGCGCGATCGTCGTGCCGTCGGCCGTGTTCAGATCGGAGTCTTTGATCCACCCATCGCTGTACAGCAGGAACGTTCGGCTCCATCCCGGGGGCGGAGCCGGCAGAGCTGCGAACTCCACAGTCGTTTCGTCGCCAGGCGCCATGATGATGTACTGGTCGTCGCTGCGGTCGAGCAGCGGCAGCACGTCGCCGAAGCGCGTTGCCGCTCCGGCGATCGGGCGCCAGGGCGATGCAGTCGTGACCGAGTCGTAGTCGAACCAATGTGGACCGTATCGCCCGCCCCGCCGGTACATGCGCGAGAACCCGCGGAAATGCAGGTTGCCCAACACCGGAGCCAGCGTGGTCACCTGCGCTTGTCCCCGTCCCTCTTTCCCCTTCTCATTTCCCACGAGATCCGCCACAAACGCCTGATCCCAATAGATCTGCAGGTTGGTACGCAGACGGACGTGATGATCGCGCGTCGGAAACAGGCCCGCGAGATCGATCACCATGGTCTTGTCCTTGCCGGAGGGGAAGCCAATGGTGCGTGCGACGGTCCACCGCCCGCCCCCCCCCGAGTCCCGCACCTCGAGCGTCGGTAACTCGGAGCGGAGCTGCCGCTGCTGCGACAGGGCCACGTTGATGCTGGCATCCGACGGATAGATCCAGCCGCGCATGACGAGCACCGTCCCCGGCCTTCCCGCGGCATCGTCCAGATCGAGCACGAGCTCGTGCGGTGTCGTGAGGCCCTGATAACGCTCCGGCATCAAGTCCGACACGTAGCGATAGTCGTGGGCCCTCAGCTCGTCGAGCACATCGCTGCCATGGCCATCAACCGCCGCGAGCGGTGGTCTCGCGTGGGCGAGCTGATACAGCCGTAGCGTCGTCGAGCTGGATGCGGGTGGGAACCGCTCGTCGACAAACACCTCCACCGAGTCGGGGTGATCCACTGCGACCAGCCGGAGCTGATCGAGATATGCGGTTTCCCACAGCTCTTCGGTGACTTGCAGAACGTAGCGCCCGCTGCGCGGCTGCAGCGCGTCGCCAGAGATCCGGATGTACTCCTGCGATGCTCCTGCGGGCGCGAACGCGGCGTTCCCACCCATGATCCCCAGCGGCATCCCCAACGCGCTGCGCCACATCACGTCGGTGACGAAGCGGAACTGCTTTCCATCCCATGTATAGAGGAAGGCGCAGGAGCCCTTGAGCTGCTGCGCCTCGAGCACGTCCTGATCCGTTCCCGGGAAGTAGATCGTCTGGGGGACACCGTTGGTCCACAGCACGCGGAGCACATCGGCCTTGAAGTGCGCGCCCAGGCCAAACAACGTCACCGGCGCCGTGACGACGCGTGTCTGATAGAGCTCGCCGGCGCGGACTTCGAGCTTCGATCCGATACCGAAGGCGTTGTTCTTTCCACTCCCCACGCCGAGCGCGAGGAGCTGGACCCGCATGCCGAGGTGCGCGTTGCCGCCGTCGTTGCGCAGCAAGTGGACGCCGGTGGAGGTACCAAGCAGGATGTCCGGATCGCCGTCGTTGTCGAGATCGGCAAGGAGCAGCGCCGTGATGGAATCGTGCTGCACGTCGGGCGGTAGCAGTCGGCTGCGGTCTTCAAAGCCCCCTTTTCCGTCATTATGAAACAGGGACGCACCACGCGGACCGGCGATGATCAGATCGAGCCAGCCGTCGTTGTCGTAATCCAGGAAGGTTGCGATAGTGCCAGCGCGCAGCCGCTGAACCTTGGTCAGCCGGCCCGTGCCATCGTTGTGCCACAGAACAGCCCCCTCGGGTCCCGCCACGACGACATCGAGAGAGCCATCGTTGTCGTAATCGCCTACCGCCACGGTGTTGGAGCGCGGACCAATTCCCGCAGCCGCGTCGGTAAACCCTTTCACACCATCGTTGTGAAACAGCGCGTCACCGCCATTCGTGCCGGCGACGAAGATGTCGGTGCGTCCGTCGTCGTCGAAATCGCCGAAGGCCGCGTCGCTGCCGCCCCGCGTGATCCCATCGGCGTTCGGGAACGGGGTGAACGTCCCGTCGAGGTTGTTGCGATACACGGCGAGCGATCCACCGCCAACCAGCACCAGATCGAGATCGCCGTCATGATCGACATCGACGAACAGCGCGCGGCGAGCGCCATCCACGTCGCGCAGGCCGGCGGTCTCAGTGACATCCTCGAACCGCTTGCCGTCGCGGTTGCGCAGCAAATAGCCGTGGTTGTCTGTCCCAATCGCGAACAGGTCGGGCCAGCCGTCGTTGTCGTAGTCCGCGAACGTCGCCGCGATGACCCGGGCCGGCAGCGGCAGCGCCACCTTGTCGCTGATGTCGGCAACGAAGCCGCCGTGCACGGTATAGAAGTGAACCTTGGAATCCGCCACGAGGAGGTTGGGCTCGCCGTCGCCGTCGTAATCTCCGAGGGCGAGCGCAGTGATCGGGCCGCCGCCGTCCGGAAGCCCACTTTCGCCGGTGACATCGGTGAACCGCACTGCGCCGGCGGTGGACGCGGGCGCGATGCCGCGCATGGTGATGAGCGACGCCGGATTGAAGGCCAGCACCGGCCGGCCGGGTAGCGGCCCTTCCACCCAATCGACCTGCGCCAGCGACGACTGGTACGGGGCCGTGACTTCGATCAGGTGGAGGAAGCGATAGAGGGCGGCGCGCGCATCCGCCAACTTTCCGGAGCGCAGCGCCTGGATTGTCGCGCTGAGATACGGCTTGGCTTCGCGAGGCGGCTCGGGACGGAGACGTTGGACGTCTTCGAGATGTCGCAGTGCGCTGTCGGCCGCGCCGAGCCTGAGGAGCGCGTCGGCGAGCTTGAGCTGCACGGCGAGGTTCGCGGCGGACTTCTCCAGCACTGCACGGAGCCGCGCCGCGTACGCAGTGTCGCCGCGAGTACGTTCCAGCTCTGCGCGTGCGTACGACACCCGCGCATCAGGGGCTACCGAGGTGAGAACGCGGCGCGCCTCATCCTGCCGTCCCGTGAGCGAGTACAGTTTCGCGAGGATCAGCGCGATTTCTGCACTTTGCGGATCGAGACGCCGCGCTTGCTGCAGCTGTGATTCGGCATCGTCGTAGCGGCCTGCCCGTAAATACGTCAGCCCCAGATTGGCATAGCCGAGCGGATCACGCGGCGCGAGCGCGATGACTTTGCGAAACTCCTGCTCGGCCTCGGGCAGGCGCCCGCGCTGCAAATGCTCGAGGCCAACCGTCTGGGCCGTGATCAGTGCCCCGGTGTCCACCGGTTTCTCCCGGCACCCGATGCCGGCGACGAGCAGCATTGAAGCGAGCGAAACGAATATTTTCACGCTATACTGGCGCCCCTTGAGAAAATCCTCGGCGTTTCTCTTCGCTACCGCGCTTACGCTGCTGAGCTGCCGTCAGGCCGCGACCCCACCGCCGCTGTTCGAGGCGGTGGCACCGCAGGCGAGCGGCATCACGTTCGCCAATACCCTGCCCCAGGATTCCGCGGTCAACATCATCAACTATCTGTACTACTACAACGGCGGCGGCGTGGCGGCGGGCGACATCGACGGGGACGGGCTGGTCGACTTGTATTTCACCTCGAACCTGGGCCGCAACCGGTTGTACCGCAACCTCGGGAATTTTCGCTTCTCGGATATCACCGACCGCGCCGGCGTCGCCGATTCCGTCGGATGGAAGAGTGGCGTCACCATGGCCGACGTCAACGGCGACGGACGGCTCGACATTTACGTCTCAGGCGTGAACTCCCTCGGCATGCAGGGGGGGGGCCGCAACGTGCTGTACATCAACAACGGCGACGGCACGTTCACCGATCGTGCCGAGGAGTACGGGCTCGCTTTCTCAGGATACTCGACGCAGGCCGCCTTCTTCGATTATGACGGAGATGGCGACCTCGACATGTACCTGCTCAACAGCTCCACGCACACCGAGCGCCTGGCGAGTCCGAGCACGAGCCGCACGGTGCGCAATGCGAAGGCGGGGGACCGCTTGTATCGCAACGATCACGGCCATTTCGTCGACGTGAGTGCGACCGCCGGCATCTACGGTGGCGTGGAGGGGTTCGGCCTCGGCGTCGCGATCAGCGATGTCAATCTCGACGGCTGCCCCGACATCTACATCGCCAACGATTTTCCTGAAAACGATTTTCTCTACCTCAACAACTGTAACGGCACATTCACCGAATCGATCGCTCAGGCGACGGGCCACACGAGCCGTTTCTCGATGGGCGCGGATGCGGCCGACTTCAACAACGACGGCCGTCCCGACATCGCCGTGCTCGACATGCTGCCCGACAGCGAGCGCATCCTCAAGACCGCGGCGACCGCCGAGAGTTATGAGTTAGAGACCAGGAAGGTGGCAGCGGGCTATCACTACCAGTACACCCGCAATACGCTGCAGTTGAACCGCGGCGTCACGGGTGGGAAGCTGCGCTTCAGCGAAATCGGCTTCCTCGCCGGCATCGCGGCGACCGACTGGAGCTGGGCGCCGCTGTTCGCCGACTTCGACAACGACGGCCGCAAGGACCTCTTCGTCACGACCGGTATCTACCGTCGCCCCAACGATCTGGACTATCTGGCCTCGCTCGAGACCCCTGGACCACAGCCCAAGGCGCCCGACATCGCGAAAATGCCCCACGTGCCGGTCCCCAACTACGCGTTCCGCAACAACAGCGATTTGACGTTCACGAATCAGGCAGCCGCCTGGGGCCTGGGTGCGCCGGGGTTCTCGAATGGCGCCGCGTATGTCGATCTCGACAACGACGGCGCGCTCGACCTCGTCGTGAACAACCTCAACGCGCCGGCCGCGATCTACCGCAATCGCGCCCGCCAGCTCGACAGCGCATCTCATCATTTCCTGACGGTGACACTGCGGGGGGAAAGCGGCAATACCGGCGGGGTGGGTGCGAAGGTCATCGTCGCGGCGTCCACCGACCGTCAGATGGTGGAGGTGATGCCCACGCGCGGCTTCGAGTCCGCGGTGGACCCGCGCGCGCATTTTGGACTCGGCACGGCGGCCAACGTCGACTCGTTGATCGTGATCTGGCCCGACAAGCGGTATCAGGTACTCACCAACCTGCGGGCCAATCAGTTCATCACAGTGTCTCAGAAGGACGCGAGCGGGCACTACTTCTACGCGCCACCCACAGTCAAGCCGCTCTTTACCGATGTCAGCCCGCAGTTAGCGTCTCCCTATAAGCACCACGAAAACACATTCTTCGACTACGGCCGCGAGCCGCTGATGCCTCACTTGCTCTCGACCGAGGGCCCAGCGCTCGCGATCGCCGACGTGAATGGCGATGGGCGGGAAGACATCTACGCCGGCGGCGCCAAGTGGCAGCCGGGCGAGTTGTTGCTGCAAGCCGCCGACGGTACGCTGCACGCTGCGGTCGAGCCGGCGTTCCGCGCCGACAGCCTGCACGAAGATGTCGACGCCGCCTTCTTCGACGCGGACGGCGATGGTGATCTCGATCTCTACGTCGTGAGCGGCGGCAACGAGTTCTGGGAAGGCGAGCCGCTGCACGACCGCCTTTACCTCAACGATGGCCGCGGCAACTTCCAGCGCGCCGCGGACGCGCTGCCTGACTTCTTCCACAACGGCTCCTGTGTCGTGCCTGGCGATTTCGATGGTGACGGCGACGTCGATCTGTTCGTCGGCAGCCGCGTCGTGGCGCGCCAGTACGGCGTGACACCGCGGAGTTACCTGCTGGAGAACGAAGGGCACGGGCACTTCCGCGACGTTACCGCCGAGAAAGCGCCCGGCCTCGATTCCATCGGGATGGTCAGTCGAGCAGTGTGGGTGGACTACGACGGCGATGGCAAACTCGATTTGATCGTCGTCGGTGAATGGATGCCGGTGCGCGTGTTCCACCAGGAGAACGGCCGGCTTGTCGATCGCACTGACAAAGCCGGTTTCGCCGGCACGAACGGTTGGTGGACCAGCATCAATGTGGCGGACTTGAACGGCGACGGCCGTCCCGACCTCGTGCTCGGCAATCTCGGCTTGAACTCGTTCATCCGCGCGTCGCGTGCGGAGCCGGCGCGACTGTATGCCGGCGACTTCTTCGATACCGGGCGGCTGGCGCAGATCCTCACGTCGTACCGCCACGGCAAGAGCGTCCCGCTCGCCGGGCGCGACGAGCTGATCCAGGTCATGCCTGCGCTGGCGAGCCGCTATCCGACGTACGCGTCATTCGGTGCAAGCCGGATCGAAGACATCATTCCGGCCAAGGCGCTCCGCAAGGCTCGGGTGCTCGAGGCCGACACCTTTGCCAGCGCGGTCGCGCTGAACCGCGGTGACGGCACCTTCGAGCTGCGGCCGCTGCCGAACGAGGCGCAGTTCGCGCCTATCTACTCATCGCTGGCTGGAGACTTCGACGGCGACGGCAAGACCGATTTGATCGTTGCGGGAAATTTTTACGGCGTGACGCCGGTGCAGGGCCGCTATGACGCGAGCTACGGACTCCTGCTGCACGGGGACGGGCGGGGCAATTTCTCGCCGGTCGACATGGAGCGGAGCGGGCTCGCCATCGACGGGCAGGTGCGGCACATGGCGTTCTTGAAAGGGGCGAGGGGGGAGGGGGAGCGGCTGATTGTGGTGGCGAGAAACAACGACAGGCTGCAATTGATCCGAATGCACTAAGGAGCGTGGTGCGTGGTGCGTAGTGCGTGGGGGTGCATTCCCACGCACCACGTACTACGCACCACGCACCTATATCAAGTAACCCCGTTTCATAAGGTTTCTTCCCGACGCATCGTAGCCGGCCTGGTCAGGGAGCCACCATCCGAGCGCATCCGCCATCCGATCGTAGATGTTGAACAGCGCACAGACGTGGATCGCGTCCTCGATCGCCTCGTCGCTGAGGCCGGCCGCGCGCAGCGGCGCGATGTCGGCGGGACGTACGTCGTTGGGATGGAGCGTGAGCTTCTCGAGGAAGCCGAGTGTCGCACGCAGCTTGGCGTCGAGCGGCGCGGTGTGCCAATCGTCGACCACCGCCCGCACGAACCGGTCATCCTGCAGCGCCAGCGCCGCGACCGCGGCGTGCGACTCCGTTCAGAAGACGCACTGATTCAGCTTCGAGGTGAACGCGGCGAACAGCTCGCGCTCGCCGACGCTCCACTGGGAATCGCCGCGCAACACCGCCTGCGTCCAGCCGGACATCGGCTTTCCCCAGAGCTCCGGGCGGTACAGGAGCGTCTTGACGACGTCCGGCACGCGCCGGCGGCTCACCAGGCGGATGAGCACCAGGATCGCCTTTTCCTTCAGCCGATGGCGATGCTCCACGCGAGGGAGGCGCATCAGTCGGGCTCCTCGCCGCGGAGGGCGGCCAGGCCGCGATCCAGGCGGTGCAGGGCGGCGCCTACCGCGGCGGCCACGGTGATCTCGAACAGAGCATCTTCCGAATTGCCGGCCTGTTGCAGGCCCGTAAGGTCGCTATCCGTGACCCGATAGGCGTGACGGACCACGGTATCGACGTAGGGGCGGAGGTCGGGAGGTACGCCGTCCCGAGAGCCCATGGCCCGGTCGAGCACGGCCTGACGCAGCTCCGGGGTCGCGTCGCCCGGCGTGTTCACGACTGCATCGATGAGGCGCTTCCTGAAGAGATCGTAACGCACGCTTCAAACGTAGCCTCTTCTGCCACTCCTTGACACTCTCGCCTCGGGGCCGCCTTTTGATTTCACCCAACTCTCCCTCTCCGTCACAGCGTGAGGAATTGCGTATGAGACGTTTACCGTACTTCATGGGTGCCATCCTGACGATGCTCTGGATCGCCCCCAACATGCAGGCGCAGCAAACCACGGGCACGATCCACGGACGCGTCACTGACAATGCAACCCAACAAGGCCTCCAGGGCGTCACCGTCGCCGCGGGAGGCCGCAGTGTTTTAACCCAACCCGACGGCCGCTACGTCATCACCGGCGTCCCGGCTGGCGCCCAAACGGTGCGCGCCAGAGTCATCGGGTACGGCCAGGCGACAAGTGATGTCACCGTTGCCGCCGGACAAGAAGTCGTCGTCGATCTCGCGCTCACCGGACAAGCGGTCACGCTGTCCGAGCTCGTCGTTACCGGATATGGCGAGCAGCGCGCCGGCAACCTCGGCGCCGTGTCGAGTGTCGCCGACTCGCAGTTCAACCCCGGCCGCATCTTGCAGCCGCAGCAGCTGATTCAGAACAAGGTCCCCGGCGTGCAGGTGATCGATAACAACGATCCGGGCGGTGGCCTGTCGATCCGGATTCGCGGCCCCACCTCCGCCACGGCGAGCAACGAGCCGCTCTATGTCGTCGACGGCGTGCCGCTCGGCACCGGCGCGGGCGGTGGTCTCTCCGCGGGCCGCGATCCGCTCAATTATCTGAATCCGGCCGACATCGAGAACATCACCGTGTTGCGGGACGCCTCGGCCGCCGCCATCTACGGCTCCAACGCGGCGAACGGCGTCGTCATCATCACGACGAAGTCGGGCAAAGGGCATGCCGGGGCGCACGTCGAGTTCAACACCAACGCGTCGGCATCGCAGGTGACCAGGGTCCCGGACATGCTCAACGCGCAGCAGTTCGCCGCCGCCGTCGCGACATACGCGCCGACGCGGGTGGATTCATTGCTCGGGCAAAACACGAACTGGTTCGGCGAGATCGACCGCACCGGCTACGGGCAGCAATACGACGTCTCGCTCACCAACGGCAGCGACAACATGGGTTATCGCCTGTCGCTCGGATACCTGAAGCAGAACGGCATCATTCGCGCGAGCTCGGTCGACCGGCTGGCGCTCGGCATCAATTACGAGCAGTCGCTCTTCAATGACCGGCTGCACATCAGCAGCAACGTGCGCGGCGCCAGATCCGTCGATCACTTCACGCCGGGTGATGTGCTCGGGAACGCGGCTGCGATGGCACCGACGCAGCCCGTGCTCAATCCGGCGAGTTCCACCGGCTATTGGGACTGGAACACGACGAACGCGTCGCCGAGCAATCCCGTCGCGAGCCTCGCGCTCGCGTCCGATCAGGGCACGACGTGGCGCAGCGTCGGCAACGTGCAGACGTCCTACCGGACACCGTTCGTCGAGGGCCTCACCGCGACACTCAACCTGGGCTACGATCTCGCGAAAGCCGACCGGCAGACGTTCTATCCGAACAACCTGGCCGCGCAGGTCCGCCAAGGGCAGGGTTCGCTCTATATGGCGAACAACAGCCAGGGGACCTCGACCCTGGAGACATATCTCAACTACGCGCCACACGTGGCGTACGGGCCGGGGATGCTCGATCTCACGGGTGGGTACTCGTACCAGCAGTCGCATGCCGAGTATCCGTCGCTGCAGGAGAGAGGGCTCCAGAGCAACCTCCTCGGCGACAACGGCATTCCGCCGGCGACGAACGTCACCAACGCCATGAGCATCACCGATTTCAAGCTCATCTCGTTCTTCGGCCGGCTCAATTACAACATCAACGATCGGTACATCGCGGGCTTCAGTGTCCGCCGCGACGGTTCGTCGCGCTTCGGGCCGAGCCATCAGTGGGGGACGTTCCCCGCAGTGTCGTTCGCCTGGCGGATCTCGCAGGAGCCGTTCATGCAGGGGGTCGGCGGTTTGTCCGACCTGAAGCTGCGCGGTTCATGGGCGCAGACCGGCAACCAGGCGTTCGGTGACTACCTTTACTATCCGACGTATTCGTACAGCGACGCCCTCACCAAGGTGCAGATCGGCAACCAGTTCATCACCACGATTCGGCCGAGCGCCGTCGACCAGGGTATCCACTGGGAGAAGACCGCTGCGTACGACGCTGGGCTCGACTATGGCTTCAACAATCAGCGCCTCAGCGGCTCGATCGACTGGTACCAGAAGAACACCAGCGATCTGCTGTTCAACGTGCCAGTCGCCGCAGGGACGAACCTCGGCAACTTCGTTACGACCAACATCGGCAAAATGAAGAACACAGGGCTGGAGTTCGGGCTGAGCTACCGGATCTTCCAGCCCCGTTCCGGCCATCTGAACTGGGACGCCTCGTTTACGGCGAGCCACAACACGAACGAGCTGGTCGGCATCAATCCGAGCAAGAGCGTGGCCAGAATCCTCACCGGCAACATCTCGGGCGGGGTCGGGAACCTCATCCAGGTGCTGCAGCCCGGCGTACCGATCAATTCATTCTTCGTCTACCAGCAGCGCTACGATGCCCAGGGCAAGCCGGTCTACGATCCCGCCAACCCGACCAACATGTACGTGGATCAGAACGGCGACGGGCGCATCAACGACGGCGATCGCCGCCCGTTCCACGATCCGTCACCGAAGTGGATCTTCGGCCACACGTCGTATCTGAGCTACGGGAAGTTCGACGGCGGCTTCACGGTGCGCGCGTACCTGGGCAGCTGGGTCTACAACAACGTGGCGTCCTCCCTCGGCGCCTATCAGAACCTGACTGGATCGGCAATGCCGGCCAATCTGCAGACTTCGGTGCTGAAGACCGGGTTCGTCGTACCGCAGTACTATTCCGATTACTACGTCGAGGATGGCTCGTTCCTGCGGATGGACAACATCACCCTCGGCTACGCATTCAACCTCAAGAACCAGCCGTTCCGTCTCTACGGCACGGTGCAGAACGCGTTCACGATCACCGGGTACAGCGGTGTCGATCCGACCGCGGGCTTGAATGGCATCGACAACAACATCTATCCCCGCGCGCGCACCTTCACCACCGGCGTCAGCGCCCGGTTCTAAGGAGAGCCAGACATGAACCGCACAATCTCGATCCTGAGTCTCACGGCTCTCCTGTCGGTGGCCGCGGTCGCCTGCACCGATCCCACGGTGGCACCGAAGAGCTCCGTCACGAGCGCCAACATCTTCAACGACCCGAATTCCTATCTGGCTTTCCTCGCGAAGATCTACGGTGGCTTGATCGTCACCGGACAGCGGGGACCGGATGGCAACCCTGATATCCAGGGCATCGATGAGGGGTTCGGCGAGTACTTGCGTCTCTACTGGTACCTGCAGGAGATGCCGACCGACGAAGCCGTGATCGGCTGGAACGATCCCGGTCTTCCCACGCTGAACACGGGCACCTGGGACGCGAGCAACAGCATGGTCAACGCGATGTACTATCGCGTGTTCTACCAGATCATGCTGGTGAACGAGTTCCTGCGGCAGAGCACGGACGCGAAGCTGGCGGAGCGCGGCCAGAACGATCCGACGCTCATAACCAACGTGCATCAGTATCGCGCCGAGGCCCGGTTCCTTCGGGCGCTGAGCTACTGGCACGGCATCGATCTATTCGGAAACATTCCGATGGTGACGGAGGCCGATGCGCTGGGCGCGACCCCGCCCAAGCAGGCTCAACGCGCCGACATTTACGCCTACGCGGTGAGTGAGCTCAACGCCATCATCCCGGATTTGCCGACGGGTGGCCCCGCCGATGCGCCGACGTACGCGCGCGCCACGAAGACGGCCGCGCACATGCTGCTCGCGAAGCTGTACCTGAACGCGGGAGTGTACACCGGTACGCCCAACTACACCGGCGCCGTAACCGAAGCGCAGGCCGTGATCTCGGCCGGCTACAGCCTGGAGACGAACGTCAGAAAGAACTTCTCTGCCGACAACAACACGTCGCATGAGCTCATCCTCGTCGCTGCGCAGGATGGCGGCAACACGCAGACGTGGGGCGGCATGACGTTCCTGATTCATGCGGGCTGCGGTGGCAGCATGTCCGCCTCGACGTACGGCATCGATTACTGCTGGGCCGGTTATCGCATGAAGCAACAGCTGTACACCTTGTTTGGAGCGGGCGACGGACGGGCCGCGTTCTTCTGGACGACCGGGCAGCAGGTCAATGTCGATACCATTGGTCAGTACTCCAACGGCATTGCCGCCCCCAAGTTCACGAACAAGACATCGGCGGGCGGGAACGCCCAGCAGACGACGATGGTGGATACGGATTTCCCGATCTTCCGTCTCGCTGACGCCTATCTGATTTACGCGGAGGCCAACATCCGCGGGGGGGGCGGGAGCGCCGCGAACGCGCTGACGTACCTCAACCTCATTCGGGAGCGCGCGTACGGAAACACCTCCGCCGATTTTGCGGCGCTGCCGGCGGTGGATACGATTCTGGCGGAGCGTGGCCGCGAGCTCATGTTTGAGGCCAGCCGCCGCACTGATCTCGTGCGGTTCGGCGTGTTCTCGAGCGCCACGTATCTCTGGGCGTGGAAGGGTGGCGTCATGGGTGGTCAGGCTCTCCCGACCGGGCGCGATCTGTATCCGCTCCCGGGCACCTCGGTGTCGCCGGGACCGCCGCCACCGCCCCGGCCGACACTTCCCGCGACCTACCGGCCGAGCGGTCACATGGCCGCGGGCGACGTCTTCGTCCACCTCTTCGAATGGAAGTGGACCGACATCGCCAGCGAGTGCGAGAACGTCCTCGGCCCCGCCGGCTTCAAGGCGGTGCAGATCTCGCCGCCCCAGGAACACAGCATCGTACCCACCTACGACTGGAGCGAGCGCTATCAGCCCGTGAGTTATAGCGTCGCACACAGCCGCTCGGGGACGGGCGCCGAATTCGCGGACATGGTGGCGCGCTGCAACACGGCGGGCGTTGGCATCATCGTCGACGCGGTGATCAACCACATGACGAACTACCCGAGCCCCGGTGTTGGCAGCAACAGCACCGCATACACGAAGTACAACTACCCGGGCTTGTATACGGAGAGCGACTTTCACTCCCCTTGCGTCGTGAACAACTACCAGGACGCAGCCAATGTGCAGGACTGTGAGTTGTTATCGCTCCCCGACCTGAACACCGGACTGGCCTCGGTGCGAGAGAAGCTTGCCGACTACCTGATCGGACTCGCTCGCGCCGGCGTCGCCGGTTTCCGCATTGACGCGGCGAAACACATCCAGCAAGTCGAGCTCGACGACATTCTGAATCGGGTCAACTCCACGCTGACGGCTGACGGCCGACAGATCCCGTACATCTACCTCGAAGTCTCCGGCGGCGCGGGCGAGGCCCTCTCGCCCCGCGACTACTTTGGCGAAGGCTACAGCTCGGGCGGCTCGGCCGACATCACCGAGTTCACGTTCGTGGGCGTGGGCAACAAGTTCCGCAAGCTGTACGGCGAGCACATCTCACAGCTCAATCCCAACGGTACCCCAGGGAATCAGTTTTCCGAGCAGGCGTGGGGCATCATGCCGGCCGACAAGGCCGTCGTGTTCTTGCAGAACCACGACACCCAGCACCAGTGCGGCATCAGTTACCGCGACGGCAATGTCTTCCGGCTCGCAAACGTCTGGATGCTCGCGCAGCCGTATGGCTATCCCTCGATTCTGTCGAGCTATGCATTCGACTGCCCCGCCGGCAATTCGATGGGTCCGCCGTCCGATGCGAACGGCTGGACGACCGCGGTTTCCTGCGCAGCGAGCCTCGACAGCGCGACGGTCGGCCAGTGGGTATGCGAGCACCGGGATCCGTACATCAAGAACATGGTCAGTTTCCGCCACATCGTGGCCGGCAGTGACATCAATCACTGGTGGGACAACGGCGGTGATGCGATCGCATTCACCCGCGGCAACAAGGGATTCGTGGCCATTAACGACGGCACGTCGCCCGTCGATACTACGATCGGCACAGGCATGGCCGTAGGCACCTACCTCGACCTGCTCAGCGGATCCGCGATCGCCGTCGACTCGATCGGCGCCGTTCACCTCAACCTCTTGGCGAGATCGGCAATTGCGATCGACATTGCGACACACCAGTAGCGCAGCGCTCCTGTTGCTCGTCCTGGCGGCGCCTTCCCCGAGTGCCGCCCAGCGGCAGCGGCTCTCCATCGACTCAGCCTGGCGGTTCACGCTCGGCGACCCGAGCGACGCCGAGAAACCGCTATTCGATGACCACGCGTGGCGGGTCCTCGACGTGCCTCACGATTGGAGTGTGGAAGGAACACCGCGGCAGGACGCGCCCGGTGGTGGCCGCGTCGGCTACTTCCCCACGGGCATCGGCTGGTATCGCCGCAGCTTTCCCCTGCCCGCCGCAGCGCGCGGTCGCGAAGCATGGCTCGAATTCGACGGCATCTACATGAACAGCGACGTGTGGGTGAACGGCGTTCACGTGGGGAAACGGCCCTATGGGTACGTCAGCTTTGCGTATGACATCACGAAGCATCTGAAGCCCGGAGTCAACGTCATTGCCGTGCGAGTCGACAACTCAGCGCAACCAAATTCGCGCTGGTATTCGGGGAGCGGGATCTATCGTCATGTCTGGCTCTCACTCGCCGACTCAATGCACGTCGGTCACTGGGGAGTGTCCATCACCACGCCCACCGCGGATTCGGCCAACGCGAGCGTCGTGATCCGCACCCGACTCGAAAACCACCACGGTGCTCAGCGCCGCGGAGTATTGCGCTCGCTAATCCTCGATCCAGGCGGCCGGGAAGTTGCTCGCAAGGATTCCGCCTTTGCGCTTCCCGCCGGCCAACAACTCGAGGTAGAACAGCGGGCTGAGCTTCGCGCGCCGAAATTGTGGTCGATCGATGGGCCGAATCTCTACGTACTCCGTTCGCTCATTCTGGAAGGAAACCGCGTTACCGATTCCGTGAGAACGCCATTCGGCGTTCGCACCATCGCGTTCGACAAGGATCGAGGATTCCTGCTCAACGGTCGCGGGGTAAAGCTCCGCGGTGTCAATCTGCATCATGACGGCGGCGCAGTTGGTGCCGCGGTGCCGCTCCGGATCTGGGAGAGCCGGCTGCAGGCGCTCAAGGCGATGGGCGCCAACGCCATCCGCACCTCGCACAATCCCCCCGCCCCGGAGTTCCTCGATCTCTGCGATCGGCTGGGCTTTCTCGTCATGGCCGAGGCGTTCGACGAGTGGACGTTCGGCAAGGTGCCCGAGGGCTATCATCGCTACTTCGCCGAGTGGGGCGAGCGCGACGCGGCCGACTTCGTGCAGCGCGACCGCAATCATCCGTCGATCGTGCTGTGGAGCGCCGGCAATGAGATCGGCGAGCAAACGTCCGACTCGGGGGTGAAGGTCCTGCGGCGCCTCCTGGACGTCCTCCACCGCGCAGATCCCACGCGACCCGTCACGACCGGCAACGATCAGATTCACGCGGACGGCCATCCAGCGCTGGAGGCATTTCTCTCGGCCGAAGATGTGGTCGGCTACAACTACGTCGATCGCTGGCACGAACGCCGCGAGGTTTTTGCCGAGCAGGACCGGCACGATCATCCGGACTGGAAGATGGTCGGCACCGAGAGCGGGTCGATCTTTCAGAGCTTCGACGAACGCTACTCGCTGGGAAGCGATTCAACGGTGCCGCGGCCCAACTATACGACCGGCATGCTGCAGGTGGAGCGGTTGTGGAAATGGATCACCACGCGCGACTATTTCGCGGGCGACTTCATGTGGACGGGCGTCGACTATTTGGGCGAGAGCATGTGGCCGTTCAAGGGATTCGGTTCGGGCGTGCTCGACATCACCGGCCGCCCCAAGGATTCCTATTTCCTCTATCAAAGCCTGTGGACCGATCGCCCCGTGTTGCATCTCTTGCCGCATTGGAACTGGCCGGGCCGCGAAGGACAAACCATACCGGTGCTGGCTTACACGAATTGCAGCGCGGTCGAGCTATTCCTCAACGGCCGTTCGCTGGGTGAGAAACGCCTCGAGTTTCCGGCCCAGGGGACCTCGGGTGGATGGAATACCTACGCGCTACCCCGGGTTGCCGCGACGACCAACGATCTCCACGTGAGTTGGGACGTCGCCTATCAGCCGGGCGTCCTCCGCGCCGTGGGGAAACGGCGCGATGGATCGAGCTGCCAGACGACCGAAGTGCGCACCGCCGGCCCGGCAGTCGCGCTACGGCTGTGCACCGATCGGGACACGGTCACGGCGGCTCCGGGCGAGGTTGCCCTGATCCGGTTCTCGATCGTCGACTCGAGCGGCACAGTCGTGCCGACCGCGGACAACGTGGTGCGCGTCAGTGCCTCAGGCGGTAGAATCATCGCGCTCGACAATGCAGACTTGCAGGATCACGATCCCTATCAATCCACCAGTCGCCGCGCGTTTAACGGGCGCGGGCTCGCGATCCTCCGGCCGGCCGGCCGTGGGGCGATGCGCGTGACCGCGGCCGCGGACGGTTTGAAAGAGGCGACCATGACCATCACGGTGCCATGACTCCACTCGTACTTCTGGTCGTTGTTCTCGCGCAACAGCCCCAGGATGTGACGCGCTGGGAGCGCCAGGCCCAGAACGTCACGATCATCCGAGATGACTGGGGCATCGCGCATGTGTACGGCAAGACCGACGCCGACGCCGTCTTCGGTATGGAGTACGCTCAGGCCGAGGACGACTTCAACCGGATCGAGACCAACTATCTGAACTCGCTGGGTCGCCTGGCGGAGGCGGACGGCGAAGCGGTGATGTTTCAGGATCTGCGGCAAAAGCTGTTCGTCGATCCTGATTCGTTGCGCGCGCAGTACGCCAAGAGTCCGGTCTGGTTGCGCCACCTCATGGACGCCTTTGCCGACGGCTTGAACTACTTCCTCTATAAGCATCCAGACGTGAA
>QHUJ01000164.1 GCA_003221895.1 Gemmatimonadota bacterium
GTGCGGGTTCCTTTTATTACTCCGTCCTCCCGGAGACCTTGAAAGCTCGTCGCACGACCAGCCTCGATCACGAACGTGATGACGAAGTCCGATCCCTCCGGCCGGAAGGCGCCGTCGCCCTGGTAGAGTAGCCGTCCAGTTCGATTCTCGTGCGAGCTGTGGGCCTTGAGAATTCCATTCTCCTCAAAAATCCGGAGCACATCCTGCCCTCCCATCGGGAGGATCACGGAGTAACTCCCGACCAAGGACTCACGTTGTGCCGCGGTGAGCGGGAGATCCTTTACAGTGTCAGCTGCGTGCGTCGACCCGGGGGGAACCATGCTCAGGTCACTGCGCATACCGTCCGGGCCGGTACATAACCCGGTATAATAGCCAGCGCGTTGACGCAGCAGCGTGCAGCTGCTCCCGTGCGCGCCCCCGGGTACGTCTCCTGGCGGGAGCGCGCGCGTTCGTTGAAGCGTGAACCTCAGGGTATCGTCGCGGAGGCGAATGGCGTCGAGCCGATAGTCGTCTCCAGTGTCGGGGTGAAGCATGATCTGTAAGGAGTCGCCGACGGGCGTCACGTCGAATGTGATCGCATGGGCCGACGATCGATCCATCGGCCCTGCCCAGCCGGTCCAACGCCCGAGCGGGAGCGCCTGAGCTCGACACAGTTGTGGGACCGCAAGCCCCAGGCCGGAAAGAACCACGAGCGCGATCGAGGCTGCTCCCAATGTTGAGGACTTGCGCGGCCAATACAGCGCGATCAAGAGCCCAACGGGAAGCACAGAGCCGACCAGCTGTAAGAAGAGGCCCATCCAGGGGAACACCAGCCGAGTAGCTATGAAGCATAAGAGCGACGCGACGAGTGTGAGTCGCGCTGCTTGACGCTTCTGGAGCAGGATCGCGACACCGGCACCGAGGAGGAGCAGACTCGCAGCCACACCCATCACGATCGCGAGCACGTACGTGCCGGCGTGTTGCGAGGCTGCGGACCAGTCGTTCACGGCGCCAAAGATGCCGAACGCAGCGAGCAGCACGGTCAGAATGGCGGCGAGCTTCATAGTGACCTCGACAGTTCGGGTAGCTTCAGTGCGCAGGGTGGGTGCGCTGAGCACAATATCCCAGAAGACCCGCATCCAGAATCCGAGAGTTCGCACGTCGCTGTCTCGGCACTGATCTCGAAACACCAACATCATCTCTCGCCCGTACTCGGCCCGAAACGCCGGCGGATAGGCGCGGAGCAGCATCCGGTAGATGCGTTCGGCGTTCATGCCGGCCTCACACCGAGCAGCTTCTTGCGGCGCGCCGCTCGCACCAGCGCGTCGAGCCGCTCCGCCTCCGCGCGTGCCACGGAACGGCCAACCGACGTGAGGCGATAGTAGCGGCGGCGCTCGTCGCTCTGCTCCGGGTCGGCGCGCTCGCCGGCTTCCTCGACCAGCCCGTCTTCCAGCAGACGCTTCAGCGCGCCATAGAGCGTGCCCGGTCCCAGCCGCACCGTCCCCTCCGAGCGCGCGGTCACGCCTTTCATAATGGCGTAGCCGTGCAGCTCGCCGTCCGCGAGCGCGAGCAGGATGTGGAACGTTGGGGGTGACAGCGGCAGGAACGACTCCGGGGAAGGCTGCTTTTGAGGATTGCGGGACACGGTCGCCTCGCGATATAGCGGTTGTCGATATAGTACACCTGATAACGGTAGGTGTGCCAGCCCCCCCCCGGGGGCGTGCAAGGCGCAATAAGACCCTAGAAGGCGCCGCCTAACACGCACTTGAAGCTGGCGGCGCCCGTCCTCAAAGAATCCGGATCACATCCTCCCCGTGCGGTGTGGTAGAATTCTGTTTGTGAATCATCACATTCGGCGCCGCAGCTTAAGCGCGATTCGTTAGGCAGCACGATTCTGAACACCCACGGTCTCCAGTTTTGGCTCATTAAAATCGCCATCGCCGTGCCGGGCGCGGTCGTATGGTGGCAGACGTACCAAGCCGTGAAGCGTCGCCGCCGCGACCCCAATGCTATGCCCGACCCTGCGACGGATCGTTGGTGGCGAATCGCCGTTTACTCCATCATGGCCGTGTTCGCTGACGCACTGTTGATCGTCGCTGCGTCGGCTGCCGACGCGCCTCGGTGGATCGGGACTGTGCTATTCAGTATCCTAGCAGTTGCTACCGTCATCGTCTTCGCTGCCGCGTTCATGCTAGGCGTGCGCCGTGGTCTTTCATAGCATCGGTCACCGTGCTGCCTAACACGCGCCTGAAACTGACGGCGCCGTCTTGCTGTGGAGGCCATCCGTTTGTGAACATTCAAGCGTCGCGCCGCAGCTTAGGCGCATTTCGTTAGGCGGCCCCGTAACGCATGATTGCATCGATTTCCTTCCCACCGAGCACCGCTGTCTGCGTTGCCATGTTCGCGATTGGCGCGATTCCCGCCAATATCTTGTCGTTGTGGATGGCACGGATTGTTCGTTCGAAGGGACTGCAGTTCGGTATCTGGAATTTCCAGGTCCCACAAGGAGTCGCCAACTTTGTGCGTGTTTTTCGATCCGAGCCGGATGCCGGTCGACGTTCAACCTATAAGCTCATCTTCTCCGGCTTCCTGCTAAGCTCCGCGTGGTGCCTAGTGTGGTTCGTCGGGTTCATTCTCTCAGGACGGTCCTCCTGAGCGCGCCGCCTAACAAGCGCTTGAAGCTGGCGGCGCGCGTAGATTAAGGAATGAGTCTTTCTTCAGCGCGCCGCAGCTTAAGCGCATTTCGTTAGGCGGCCAAACTGAATTCCAACATCATCATCGAGGCGTTATGCGCGCCGCTGGATTGGTTCTCTTGCTGCTAGCTCTAGGCTCACGAGAGTCGCGTGGTCAAGCCAATCCATACCGAGCCGAGATGGTTGCCACCGCTGCGTTACGCCCGTCCTCGCCACCGTTGTCCGTCCCGGTGAACGGTTGGCACGCGGAATTGATGCGTGCCCGCCGCGCTAACAAAGCGCAGGGGAGGACGTTGATGATTGTCGGTGGGGCCGCGATCGTGGCGGGAATCCTGGTCGGTGGCTCCGGCGGTACCGTACTCATTCTTGGTGGTGTAGGGGTCGGAGCTTATGGGTTCTATCTCTATCAACGATGACTCGGGTGGCTGGCCGCCTAACGGGCGCGTGAAGCTGGCGGCGCGGCCGCTCGCAAACCACGCGAGCGAGGCGCGCCGGCGGTCGGCCGCGCCGCAGCTTACGCGCGTTTCGTTAGGCGGCTCCTACCGTTCAACGTCTTTCACCGAGTACCTCATGAACTCCAATTCAGCGGAACTCGCCGATCGCTTGGAGAAGTTGGAGCGTACTGTTCGCCGGCTTCGCCTGGTTTCTGGCGGCCTGGGGATCGCTCTGATCAGCTCGTTCCTGATGGCCGCACAATCCCGCACCGAAGGCTCCGATGTGCTGAAAACGCAGCTGTTGATTGTCCAAGACGGGCAAGGACGGGACAGAATCCGCCTCGGCGCGCCGATGCCTGACGGCCGTCAATACGTTGGCATGCAGATTCTTAACAGCGACGGGCTTGAGCAGTTCGGCCTGGGGTTGAAGCCGGACGGCGCTGTGAGTATGGGCTTCGATACAAAGCCCGGCGTCGGGGACCAACGCAATCGCGAACGGCTGAACATGGGCGTGACGGCCACGGGGCAGGGATGGATCCGCTATCTCGACAACCAAACGCGCGCGCGACTCCGTCTCGCACTCGACTCGGTGGACGCACCTTCCATTCAATTCATGGACTGGCCTGGTAACAGTCGCATTGTCGTTCGCCAGGTGGGATTCACCGGCGATACCACACTCGAATGGAAGCACTGAGGACGGAGCCGCCTAACAAGCGCTTGAAGCTGGCGGCGCGCGTAGATTAAGGAATGAATCTTTCTTCAGCGCGCCGCAGCTTAAGCGCGATTCGTTAGGTGGCCACGAGCTTCTGTGGACGAGTATCCGTTTCTTCGTGAGCTCCGGTCGCCGCTTACGCCCGACCAGCTCCAACCGCTTGATCCGCGCTGCCGCTCGCTCCAATTTCGGGAGCCCCTGTCAGGGGCAGAGCTCCGACGTGTCGCCGCGTTCCTCGACGGATACCCGGCTGTCACGCTTCGTATCTACGGCCACCAGACGTACACGACCCTCGACTTTCTCGAGCACCTTGGGGCGGCGCGGCGGTTACAGATTGAGATCTTCCTCCTCCAGGACCTATCCGGGTTGCGCTTTCTCCGCTCGGACCTGGAGGCACTGGGGCTTGGTGCAACGAAGATGCGGTTCTCTCTCCGGCCCCTCGAGCGATTCACCGCGCTCCGGGACCTCTGGCTCGAAGGGTACGCGAAGGACTTTGAGGTCGTAGGTCAGCTCGTCGCCCTGCGCCGCCTTTCACTCCGCTCAATCACGTTGCCGGACTTGAGCACGCTACGCACGTTGCGGGAGTTGGAGCAGCTCGAGCTCAAGCTCGGTGGGACGCGGAACCTGCAGCATCTGCCAGATATCGGTCGGCTGCGCTACTTCGAGGCGTGGCTCGTTCGCGGGCTCACGGACTTGGGGCCGGTGGCCGGCCTGAGCTCGCTGCGCTTCCTCTTCCTGCAGGCGCTCAAGCAGGTGACCTCCTTACCATCGCTTGCCCCGCTAGCCGAGCTGCGGCGTGTGCATCTGGAGACTCTGAAGGGGCTTCACGACCTCGCGCCCATTGCGGCAGCACCGTCCTTGGAGGAGCTCCTGGCAATCGACATGCGACACCTCGAGCCAGACGCATTCAGGGTGTTCGTTGGCCACCCCACCTTGCGTGGGGCTACGATCGGCTTGGGCAGCGATCGCAAGAACGCCGCGGTTCGCAAGCTGCTGCCGCTGCCCAATGGCGGGTCCCAGATGGTGGGCGAAGTGTTTGCGCCCCCAGCACCGGCCACCTAACAAGCGCTTGAAGCTGGCGGCGCGCGTAGATTAAGGAATGGATCTTTCTTCAGCGCGCCGCAGCTTAAGCGCGATTCGTTAGGTGGCCACGAGCTTCTGTGGACGAGTATATCACTAGTCGAGACGATTCGTATTTCGAGTACCGTTTCGGAATTATTCGACCGCCCGGAAGCCAACCTCTTCGAACCCAACCTATTCAGGGACTCATTCGACGCGGTACCATCGTCACGCGGTCCGACGGTTTGTCCATCGTCGTTGATGCTGAGGTATGGGTGCGACTCGCTCCCGCCGTGCTGCTAATGAGCGCTTCGGGAATGATCGCCTTCATTGCAGGTCTGCCCGCAGCTGGTGGGGTTGGGAGTCTCGTTGCCACTGGTGCCTTTCTTGCCCTCATTTATAACAAGGCTCGCAGTCGCTTTACCGAATACTTGGAAATACTATGTCATCGAGCAAAGT
>QHUJ01000166.1 GCA_003221895.1 Gemmatimonadota bacterium
TCGCCGCCGGCGCATTCCATATCGCCAAGCCGAGCGATCTGATTCCCGAGCTGCAGGGCCGCTTCCCGATTCGCGTCGAGCTGACATCGCTCAACGAAGCGGACTTCGTGCGCATCATGACCGAGCCGGAGAACGCGCTGACCAAGCAGTACGCCGCGCTGTGCCAGTCTGACGGCGCCACACTCGAGTTCACGGCCGACGGCGTCAAGGAAATCGCCCGCATCGCCGCCAAGGTGAACGAGCGCATGGAGAACATCGGCGCTCGACGCTTGCACACGGTCATGACCACGCTGCTCGAGGACGTGATGTTCGAGCTGCCCGACTATCCCTCCAAGCACATCGTGTTCGACGGCCCGGCGGTGCGGGAACGGCTGATGCGGATCGTCGAGGACGAGGACCTCAGGAAGTACATCTTGTAGCCTGTGCGGCGAAGACTCCTACCGGGGCTTTCGACCCTCATCCTGTGCTCCTTCCCCCTCGTCGCGCAGCGAGTCTCACCGCTACGCGGCGTCACGGTCGACTTGCTCAGCATATCTGACAGCGGCCGCTACCTCGTGTACTCCTATCGGGTGGCCAACGCCGCCGACAGCAAGGGTGGACTGGCGACCATTGCCGTCGAAATCTCCGCGCCACGCATGACGGGCCTGGAGACGCTCCCATCGACGGGACGGTTCATCAATGTCGCCGACTCGCCCCGTGTAATCCTTCGGCAACTCCGCGATCATGTACCGCTCGGCGCACTCTCGCCCCTCTCGTGGCAAGCGTTCGTCACCAGGGATGCGTGGCTCTCCTGGTCCGGCGACTCCATCGGCCCAGGTGCCAGCTTCGGCGGATTGGGATTGCGGAGCCCGTACCTTCCGGGCCTGCGCCGGTTTCTGGCCGAGCCGACCGCCGCGTCATGCTGCGACCAGCCAGGGTCTCCCACAACGAGGGCCCGGCCAAAGCCGGGCGAGTTCCGAGCGCTGGGTTGGACCGTGGCCCCCACCTACGCCCCCGGTCAGGTCACCCTCGGCGTGCTCGGAGATCTCGTCGATCGGTCCTGCGGCGAGCTCGCCTGGGTCCGCGACTCGGTTCTGTGCCGCGGTCTTCGTGAAGACCTCAAGCGATCGGAGGAATCCGTCCGCCGCGGCGACGTCACAGGTGCGACTGCGGCGCTGCGGGCGTTCCGCGGCCGGCTCGATGCGCGTCGCGGACCGGCTCAGCCCGTGCGGGATAACGTCTATTGGCTGCTTGTTCCGAACGTCGAGCAACTGGTGCGGAACGCTGCGACTGCCGCGTGGACGGATCCGTTCCCACCGTTCGCCGTCCGTGAGCTGGCGGATTTCGAGCCCGGTGTGACCGTGGCGGAATGGCTGCGCGCGCACCCGACGGACACGCTCAGTACCGTCCCGCAGTGGATCCGTGGCGGCGACGAGGATTGGTGCGCTCGAGCCGGCGCCGAGCGGCGGCTCCCCGACAGCTCCCGTTCCGTGCGTTACGCGCACTTCTACGTGCCGCCCCTGACCGAACACTCCACCGTTCCCGCCGTAGCGAATCCCGAAGCCATCGCGCAGCGGTGCGTCCTCGGAGCGATCTGGGTCGAAGCCGGAGTTGCGACCGTACATGACGCCGAACGGAACGCGGTCCTAACGGGCGACGCGCTCACCGCCATCTATGGCGGAACAGCCCTGTCCTGGCCTGCGCGGTACCATTTCCCCTTGAACGGATCTGCTGGGTGGAACGTGAAAGCGAGGACTCGGACGGACTCCACCATCATCCTGAGCGCCTCCGAAGACCCCTTCCTGGGGCGCGGCCAGCGCATCCTGGCGCTCGCGTTCGCTCCGCTCAGTCGATTGGCACCACTGGGCGAGGAAAGCGTCGCCGAGCGTTACCAGCGCGAGGCCGCGTCTGTCGGGGACGCGGCGGTGCTGACGGGCCTCGACCGTACACGCATTGCCCCATTGCTGTCGCTCCTGGCTCGAGCGGAAAGCGCCCTCGCGAACCTCACCCACCCCGATCGAGCGGCACTGCGCTCCACCGCCGTCGCCACGTTCCGCGATTGGCTGACCGCCGCGCGCTCGCTGCCACCCTCGCCGCGCGCGACCGCGCTGCTCGCCGCGGATCGCCTGCTCGCGACCAGAGCTGTGCAGAATTATTTCCACCTTGATACCGAGGACAGCATCCCGGGACGAGTGCCGCTCGAGGCCCTCGGAGCCGGATTCGAGCACGAGTATTACGACGACGAATACGTCTACGCGCACACCTGGCTGAACCAAGCGTTGCGAATGGACCCAGACGGCCGGGCTGGGGCGATGGCATTCACGGCGCTGATCGAGGTCGGCTTCGACACAACCGGATCATGCGCCGCAGGTGGAGACCCGTTCCAAGAGGTCATCGATCGGGGTGAAGCGTACTTGCCGAAACTGACCGACTCGTCGCTAGCAGCTCGTGTACACTTCGTGGTTGGCGACGCCTACGCGGAGATCGTGGGATTGGCGGCGGGCATGGGAGACTACGATTACGGCGATTCGACTCGGTTTCTCCCGCGCGCGGCGCCGGCACGGATCAAGGCGCTGGAGCACTACCGGGCTGGCTTGGCCCTCGAGCGAGGCACCCAAGCCGCCGCCAGTGCATGGCGCACGAGCTGGCGACTCGCCGCCGGCCTGCCACCGGTGAAGCTGCGGTTCCTTTGTATCAACGACTGATCGTTCGCTGACGGCACGCGGGTCAGAGTCGTCCTCCTTGTCCTTCCCCGGGCCCCCGGGTAAAATCCGTCACACAAACCTGTCATTTTGACCGACTCGGGAGCCCATGGCGAAGCGCGACTTCCTCCAAATCACCGATTTCAGCCGCAAGGAGATCGACCAGCTCTTCGACCTCTCCAAGCGGATGAAAAGCCGCGCCTACCGGGAGACCCCCCTCGCCGGCAAGACGCTGGCGATGATCTTCGCGAAGTCCTCGACCCGCACACGCGTGTCCTTCGAGGTGGGTGCCTACCAGCTTGGCGGCCAGGCGCTCTTCCTCTCCAGCAAGGACATCCAGATCGGCCGCGGCGAGCCGATCCCCGATACGGCGCGGGTCCTGTCGCGCTACGTCGACGGCATCATGATTCGCACCTTCGACCATGCCGAGGTCGAGGAGCTGGCCCGGTTCGCGACGATCCCCGTGATCAACGGGCTGACCGACCTCACCCACCCCTGCCAGGTCCTCGCCGACCTCTTTACGGTCAAAGAGCATGTCGGCGGCTGGGAAGGGAAGCGGATCGCCTGGGTCGGCGACGGCAACAACATGGCCAACGCCTGGCTCGAGGCGGCGACGGTGCTCGGCTTCGAGCTGCGGCTCGCGTGCCCCGAGGGCTTCGAGCCCAACATCGCGAAGTACGAGGCGGCAAAGAAGCACGGCTGCGTCATGGTGACCGAGGTACCCGAGGAGGCGGTCGAGGGCGCGCACGTGATCAATACCGACGTGTGGGCCTCGATGGGTCAAGAAAGCGAGGCCGAAGCCCGGCGCAACGCCTTCAAGGGCTACACGGTGGACGCCGACCTGATGAAGCTCGCGGATCCGAACGCCATCTTCCTGCACTGCCTGCCGGCGCACCGCGGTGAGGAAGTGACCGCCGACGTGATCGATGGATCTCAATCCCGCGTCTGGGACGAAGCTGAGAACAGACTGCACGTCCAGAAGGCTCTTCTCGCCACCCTGATGGGCTGATGACCACTGAAACCTTGAAGCGCACCCCGCTGCATGACGTCCACGTCGCCCTCGGCGCCAAGATGGTACCGTTCGCCGGCTTCGAGATGCCGGTCAGCTATCCCCAGGGCATCAGCTCGGAGCACAGAGCGGTACGTGAAGACGTCGGTGTCTTCGACGTGTCGCACATGGGCGAGTTTGAAGTCACGGGATCGGATCGCAACGCCTTCGTCCAGCGTGTGACGTGCAACGACGTCGGGGCGCTCAAGCCAGGCCAGGCCCAGTACTCCGGCATCCTCACGAAAGAAGGCACGTTCGTCGACGACTGCCTCGTGTATCGCTTCGACGACAAGCTGATGCTGGTCGTCAACGCGTCGAACATCCAGAACGACTGGGATCACATCGTCGCGCAGAAGGCGGGCGCGGACGTGCGCCTGCGCGACATCTCCGACGAGACCGCGCTGCTCGCGGTGCAGGGGCCCAAGGCCGAGGGGCTCGTTGGGCAGCTCACGAGCCTCGGCGTCGGGATGATTCCGTACTACCACTTCGCCCAGGGCAAGGTCGCGGGCGTGCAGTGCTTCGTCTCGCGCACCGGCTACACCGGCGAGGACGGCTTCGAGCTGTACTGCCGCGCCGGCGACGCCGAGACGCTGTGGCACGCGCTGGTCGGCGCGGGACGGGCGGAGCCGGTCGGCCTCGGCGCGCGCGACACGCTGCGGCTCGAGGCCGGGCTGCCGCTCTACGGCAACGACATCGACGATACGACCACGCCGTACGAGGCCGGCCTGTCATTCATCGTGAAGCTCGACAAGGGCGCCCCGTTTACCGGCCTCGAAGCGCTCAAGCGCCAGAAGCTCGACGGCGTGAAGCGGCGCCTGGTCGGCTTCAAGGTCACCGAGCCGAAGACGATCGCGCGCCACGACTATCCCGTGTTTCTGGATGGCACGCAGGTGGACATCGTGCGCAGCGGCACGCTGACGCCGACGGTGAACGCGGCGATCGGCACGACGTATCTGCCGGCCGACCGTGCCAAGGTTGGGACCAAGATCGTAATAGACGTCAGGGGTAAAACAGTAGCTGCAGAGACGGTAAAGTTGCCGTTCGTCCCCCATCGCACCAAGAAATGACGCGCATCGGAATCCTGACGATTTCAGATTTGGGCGTTGTCGGCCAGCGTGCCGACACGTCCGGCGACGCGATTCTCGCCTGGGCGAGCGAGCGCGGCTACGAGGTCGTGGTGCGCAGCGTCGTGGCCGACGAGACCGATCGCATTGCGGGCAAGCTGGCGCGGTGGGCCGATTCGAACGAGGTCGACGTCGTGCTCACGACGGGCGGGACGGGACTCACGGCGCGCGATGTCACCCCCGAAGCGACCGCCGCGATTCTCGAGCGCGAAGCCGAAGGCATAGCCGAAGCGATTCGCGCGGCCTCCGGCCCCAGCTTCCCCCGCGCCTGGCTCTCCCGCGGCCGCGCGGGGACCCGCGGCAAGACTCTCATCGTGAATCTTCCGGGCTCCACGAACGGTGTGAAGGAAGGCTTGGCCGTGCTGGCTGAATTCCTCGACCATGCCGTCGACCTGTTGAGCGGCACGAACACCACGCACGACGCACCACGCACCACGCACGTACATGGCTGACAGAGTCCTCATTACCACGGATGATTTAGAGCACGCCGTGCGGGTCAACGCGACGCTGGAGCAGTCGGGTTTCGATACCGCCATGGTCTCCTCGCTCGACGACGTGCGGCAGGCTGTCAGAGGCCGGGAGACAGGAGCCGGGAGCCGGGAGCCGGATGCGATTATCCTGACCGGTGGCTTGCACGAATCCACCGCTCAGCGACTGCTCGCGGCAGCACGCGAGCACGCCGTCTCGACGCTGGGACTGGTCGAGTCGACGGACGACCCCAAGCGCATCGGCCACGAGCTTGGGCTCACCGCCTGGCTCGTGAAGCCGGCCGATCCCGCGGAAGTCACGTCCACTGTGCGGCGGCTGATCGAGCGGCGCAGGCTGCAGCAGCGCACGGGCATCCTCGGCGAGTCGCCCCCGATCCAGGAAGTCCTCGTCAAAATCGAGCAGATCGCGCCCGTCACGTCCACGGTGCTGATAGAGGGCGAGTCGGGCACCGGCAAGGAGCTCGTGGCGCGCGCGGTCCACGACCTCTCACCGCGGCGCGGCAAGCCCTTCATCGCGGTGAACAGCGCCGGGCTCCCCGAAACGCTGCTCGAGAGCGAGCTGTTCGGTCACGAGAAGGGCGCCTTCACGGGCGCGGCCGAGCGGCGGCTGGGACGCTTCGAGCTGGCGAACGGCGGCACGATCTTCCTCGACGAAGTGGGCGAGATGCCCGCGGCCACGCAGGTCAAATTGCTGCGCGTCCTCGAGGACAAGAGCTTTTTCCGCGTGGGCGGCACGCAGCCGATCTCGGTCGATGTGCGCGTCACCGCCGCCACCAACAAATCGCTGAAGGAAGCGGTCACGTTGGGGCGGTTCCGCGACGACCTCTTCTACCGGCTCAACGTGTTGTCGGTCTACCTGCCGCCGCTGCGCGAGCGTCGCAGCGACATCCCGCTGCTGGTGCGCACCTTCATCGCCGAAATCGCCAAGACGCACGACCGTCCGTTCAAGGGCATCACGCCCGAGGCGATGCAGATCCTGGTCGAGGCTGACTGGCCGGGCAACGTGCGCCAGCTCAAGAATCTCATCGAGTCGATGGTTGTGCTCTCTCCCGAAGGGGAGATTCGCGCCAGCGACATCCCGCCCGATGTGCGCGACCGGAGCCGGGCCCTGCCGGTGCGAATCGCGACGCCCCCCTCGCCCCCTCGTGAGATCGCGGGGCAGGAGCTGGAATTCATTTTCCGCACGTTGGTGGAGCTGAAAATGCAGGTTGAGGAGCTGAGGCATCGGATTGAAGAGCGGCCTCTGGAACGGGTGGAGGTTATCGAGGTTGGTGGAGGCTCCGGGGGGGGGGCCGGGAGCAGGCAGCTCGCGCCCGCCACGGTGGCCGAGGATCCGCTCGACAGCACCCCCACCGCCGGGCCGAACGGTGGCCAGGTCATCTACAAGGCGGGGATGACGATGTCGGACGTCGAGCGCGCCGCCATCGACGCAGCGCTGCGCGAGACGCGCGGCAACCGCCGGAAGGCGGCCGAGACACTCGGCATCGGCGAGCGCACCCTCTATCGCAAACTGAAGGAATACGCCATAGATTAGCGCTGCCCTGCCACTCTAATCCCAGAGTCGTTGTGGATTTCAAGATCGACCCCGAGTTGTGCGTCGCATGCCTCGCGTGTGTGCGGGTCTGCCCTTCGGACGCCGTCGCAGTCGAAGACCAAAGAGTCTGGATCGTAGATGAGGCTTGTATGCGGGTCGGCCTCTGCCTCCCGGCCTGCCCCCACGAAGCCATCATCGCTGTCGGCGACGTCACCCGGGCGCTCGAATACACCCTCAGCCGCAAGGCCGTGCTCATGTTGTCGGTCGAATCCGCGGCCTACTTCTATCCCGCCACCCCCGAGCAGGTGGTCAACGCCTGCTACGCGGCGGGGTTCGGCACGGTGCACCGCGGCGTCCTGGGGGACGAGCTGGTGGCCAAGCAGTAC
The DNA here is from genome assembly GCA_003221895.1 of Gemmatimonadota bacterium. GTDB lineage: Bacteria > Gemmatimonadota > Gemmatimonadetes > Gemmatimonadales > GWC2-71-9 > 20CM-2-65-7. The sequence goes on from QHUJ01000166.1 coordinate 7,262, forward strand.
CTGGATCTCTGGGCGGAGGAGGGGTGGGGGAATGGTGGGACGGTCATTCGCAGCACCTGTCCGGTCATCGTCCAGACGATCTGCAACCAGTATCCCGAGCTGATCCCCTATCTCGCCCCGGTGGCCACCCCGGTCGAGGCCGAGGCCCGCTATCTCAAGGCGCTATATGGCGCGGATACGCCGATCGTGTACGCCGGGGTCTGCCTGACCCAGGGGGGCGGCGACGTCGATGCCGCGATCACCCTCTCGGAGCTCGACTCGATAATAAGGAAACGCGGGGTGCGGGTGCAGGATCAGCCGCTCTACTTCAGCCGGATCCCCGAAGAGCGCCGCCGCTATTGGAGCACGGCCGGTGGGATGCCGCTCGAACTGCTGAAGGAAGAACCGCACGCCTCCCGGCGCTTCCGCAAGGTCAGGGGCCTGGGGGCCCTCGAGGGGATCGCCCGGGCCGTCGGGACGGACCGGATCGCCCTCGGTTTCGTCGACATTCTCCCCTGCGAGGGGTGTTTGGACCACCCCCTGCTCGGCCCCAAGGACGAGCTGTTCCTCCGCCGGGCGATCGTGGGGGCGACCGAGCCGCCCCGCGCGCCCGGGCCCGTGCTCAAGGAAGGCGTCACGATTGAGGTGGGGGCCGCGTTCGACATCGAGGTGAAGGGCATGGGCCCGACGGTCGAAGCGGTGGAAGAGATCCTCGAGCAGATTGGCCTGGCCCCGAACGGCCGGCCGTGGGATTCGGGCGCGTGCGGCTACCGCACCTGCCAGGAGTTCGCGGTGGCGGCGGCGCAGGGCCGGACGACGCTCAAGTCGTGCCCCCGCTATCTCGAGCGCCAGGCACAGATCGCCCAGCAGCAGGCGGCGGTGGATGCGCTCACCGGACTCGCGTCGTTCCGGGTGTTGCGCGACAGGCTGGCGAACGAGGTCGCGCGCTGCCACCGGACGGACGATCGGTTTGCAATTCTGTTCCTGGATCTCGACAACTTCAAGCAGGTGAATGACCGGTACGGTCACGAAGCGGGGAACGCGTTGCTCAAGGCCACGGCGCGCCAGTGCGAGAAGCACATCCGCGGAACGGATGTTGCGGGACGCTACGGCGGCGACGAATTTGTGGTAGTGCTGGTGGGGACCGGCGAAGATGGCGCGCGCGTGGTAGCGGACAAGATGCGCGTTGCCGTCGAGGAAGTGGGGCAGGGCATGGGCTATCCAACTGGGCTCGTAACAGCGAGCATCGGGGTGGCCGAGTACAGCTCTGCAAAGAAAGAAGAGGATGTGCTGGTCGCCGCCGATCGCGCGCTGTATCGCGCCAAGGCCGAGGGCCGGAATCGGGTTGCCACGTCAGGGGAGGAGCCGTCGCTGTGACATCCCATCCGCCATCACAGGAGCCGCTGCCGGTGGGTCCATCGGAAGGGGGGGGGGGCATCGGTCAACCCGATCCGTGGGGCATGAAGCGGATCGAGAATCTCATCACGACGTTGACCGGCGTGTTGTCGGCGCGGGTGGTGGTAACGCCGCTCGGCGAGG
>QHUJ01000165.1 GCA_003221895.1 Gemmatimonadota bacterium
CTCGAGATGATGCAGCCGCCGCAGGGCATGGAAGGCCCGGACATCAACTTCGGCGAGATGCTGCAGGAGCTGATTCCCAAGAAGAAGAAGCGCCGCACCGTGCACCTGCACGAGGCCCGGCGCATTCTCGTCGACGAAGAGCTCAAGAAGCTCGTCGATATGGACGACGTGGTGAACGAGGCGCTCGACCGGGTCGAGAATCACGGCGTCGTCTTCATCGACGAGATCGACAAAATCACCGGCACGCGGGGCG
>QHUJ01000167.1 GCA_003221895.1 Gemmatimonadota bacterium
TGACCGGTGACGTTCGTCATCGTGCGAAACATGTCGGAGATCCGATCGAGGCCGAGCAGAATACTGAGACCGCCGAGGGGAAGCCCCAGCGACTGGAATGCGGGGAATAGGCTAATGACCCCGCCGGAAGGGACCGCCGCGGTCGTCAGGGACGCGAGAAATACCGCGATGCCGGCCTGCAGCATGTGCCCAAAGCCAAACGGCATCCCATACAGGCGGGCGATGAACAGCACAGCGATCGACTGATACAGCGCACCGCCGCCCCGATTGATGCTCGCCCCGAGCGGCAAGACGAAGCCGGAGACGGGCCGGGGCAGGTGCAGATCCTTGTCCGCGGCGTCGATCATGTTCGGCAGGGCCGCCATCGAGCTCGTCGCCGAGAATCCCATGAACATTGACGGGTACGCGGCACGCACGAAGCGCAGCGGCGACAGGCGAGCGATGAACGCGACGCTCGGCAGGTACACGATGGCGATGAACACGAGTGAGCCGACGATCACCGCCGCGATGAACCACAGCATCGCCCGGACCACGTCCCAGCCGTAGCGTGCCGCCGTCGGCGCGACGAGCGCAAAGATGCCGATCGGTGCGATGATCAGGACCCAGTGCACGATCCGAATCAGCGCGTCGGTCGCGGCGTCCGCCATGTTGATGAGCGGCATGCGGCGTTCGCTCGGCAACGTCGCCGTGGCGATGGCGAAGATCGATACGAAGACGATCACGGGCAGCAGGTTGCCGTCGGCCGCGGCCTTGAATGGATTCGCCGGCACCAGTTGGACGAGAAAATCGAAGCCGGTCGGAATCGTGGCGGTGGCGCTCTGCACCGCTGCCGGGTCGGCCGCAGCCGCCTGCAGGACGGCCTGTTTTTCGGGCGACACCGCGGCGCGGGGCAGCATGATGCTGCCGATGGCAAATCCCAGCGCAATGGCGATGATCGATGTGGACCAGAAGAAGCCGAGGGTGCGCGCCACCAGGCTGCCGAGCGTCCGGAGCTCGCCCAGTTTCGCGAGCCCGGCAAACAGCGCGGTCGCGACGAGCGGAATCGCGACCATGGAAAGCAGATTTTTGAAAATGACGCCAAGCGGCTGAATGGTGGTGAGCACGTTGGCCAGCGCCGGATGCTGGTGGTCTGCCAACGCGGCGGCGATCAGGCCGAGCACAAGGCCTGCAAGCAAGCCGATTCCCATCCACACGTGGCTTCTCATTGGATGGGCGCTATTATACCGCCATGCCAGACACTACACACGCCCAGATGAAGACTCCGAAATGGGCGCTCATTCTCGGGGCCTCGAGTGGATTCGGCGAAGGCGCGGCCCGGGCCCTCGCGCAGGCGGGCTATGATATCGCGGGCGTGCACCTGGACCGCAAGGCGGGACTCGAGCACGTCGCCGAAATCCGCCGCGACATAGAAAAACTCGGCCGCAAGACGCAGTACTTCAACATCAACGCCGCCGACGAGGAGAAGCGCAACGAAGTCCTGGCGGAGCTCGCGAAGCAGAAACTGAACGTGGCCGTGCTGCTGCACTCACTCGCGTTCGGGACGCTGAAGCCCTACATCGGCGCCGAAGTGCTGAACAAAGCCAACATCGACATGACGCTCGATGTCATGGCCCATTCGCTGGTCTACTGGGCGCAGGGTGTGGTGAAGCACGGGCTGATGGGGAACGGCGGCCGGATTTTCTCCATGACATCATCGGGCTCGACTCGCGTGTTCGCGACCTATGGCGCGGTCTCGGCGGCCAAGGCGGCGCTCGAGTCCCACACGCGGCAGCTCGCGCTCGAGCTGGCGCCGCTGGGCATCACCGTCAACGCGCTGCGCGGCGGCGTCACCGACACACCGGCGCTGCGCAAGATCCCCGGCAACGAGAAGCTCATCGAGATCGCCACGCTGCGAAATCCGCATCACCGGCTCACGACACCGGCGGATCTGGGCGGCGCGCTTGTGGCGCTGTCGTACCCCGGCGCGGACTGGATCACCGGGAACGTGATCAACGTCGATGGCGGCGAGGAAGTCTCTGCTTGACCGCGCGCGGGAGGTCCTGAGGCAGTACCGCCCCACCGAGATCCCCGCCACAGGTGCAATGATTGCGGCGGCGGTGGCCGTCATGCTGCACGATGGCGACGAGGGGCTGGAGGCGCTGTTCATTCACCGGGCCGTGCGCGCCGGCGATACCTGGTCCGGACAGATCGCCTTTCCCGGCGGGCGCCGCGAGCCGCGCGACGCCGATCTGCTCGAGACCGCGATCCGCGAAACGCACGAAGAAGTCGGCGTCGATCTCACGTCCGCGGAGCGCCTCGGCGTCCTGGACGACCTCTATCCGCGAACCCCCCTCCTCCCCCCCGTGGTGGTCCGTCCATTTGTCTTCGCGTTGACATCCCGGCCACCTCTTGTGCTCAGCTCAGAGGTCCAGGATGCCTTTTGGGTCTCCTTCCGGTCGCTCGCTGCCCCCGAGGTGCGAGGGGAGATCACCGTCGATCATCCTGGCATCCCGCCCCGCACACTGCCCGCATATACGCTGGGTGAACACACTATTTGGGGAATGAGCGAGCGCATTCTCACGCCGTTAATTAGCCTGGTTTCTTAGCTTAGCAAAATCCACATTTTCGCTTGACAACATTTGATAATTAGGCTAGCCTAATGCCCTGTCTGGTTGACAGTGAATTCCAGTGAGGGTCCCATGAACGCCGTCCCGAAAGCGCCCGAGCCGCAGCTCACGCGCTCCGTGGAAGACTATCTGAAGTCCGTTTTTCACCTCACCAATCAGGGCGGGTTCGCGACAACCAGCGATATCGCCGCCATGCTCGAAGTCGCGCCGCCGTCGGTCAGCGGCATGATGAAACGCCTTTCCGAAACGGGACTGATCGAGCACGTGCCCTATCGCGGCGTGCAGCTCACGCCCCAAGGCCGGCGCGCGGCGCTGCAGATGATCCGACGCCATCGCATTCTCGAATCCTATCTGACCAGCAAGCTCAACTACGACTGGGGCGACGTCCACGACGAAGCCGAACGGCTGGAGCACGCCGTTTCGGAGAAGCTGATCGAGCGCATGGCCGATGCGCTGGGTGAGCCCCGCTACGATCCGCACGGCGCTCCCATTCCCACTGCCGCGGGCGAAATCGAGGAAACCGAGCTGGCCACGCTCGCGGACACGGAAGTCGGCGCGTCGGTCATCCTGCGGGAAGTCGGCGACGAGCACCCGGACCGGTTGCACTACCTGGCCGAGCAGGGCCTGACGCCCGGAGTGCGTCTCACCGTGGTCGATCGGCAGCCGTTCAACGGTCCCACGATCGTGCGACTGAACGAAGGGATGACACGCGTCGTTGGTCAGGAGCTTGCCTTGCTGTTGCTCTGCCGCCCCGTGGGTTCCGATGGCGAATAGCGCGGTCGAAACCGGCTGGAGGCACCCCCGGCTCGCGCCGAGTTTGGCGGAAGTCTACCGCACCGTCCCCGTCAAGCGCGGGTCGTGGTGGACGAAGGCACTCGCCTTTGCGGGACCCGGCTATCTGGTCGCGGTCGGATACATGGATCCGGGCAACTGGGCGACCGATCTGGCCGGCGGCGCGCGCTTCGGCTACACGCTGCTGACGGTCATTCTGCTTTCCAACCTGATGGCGATTCTGCTGCAGGGGCTCTCGGCCAAGCTCGGCATCGTCTCCGGCCGTGACCTGGCGCAGGCGTGTCGCGATCACTACTCCAAGCCGGTTTCGCTCTTTCTGTGGGTGATCTGCGAGATCGCGATCGCCGCCTGCGATCTCGCCGAAGTCATCGGCTCAGCCATCGCGCTCAATCTGTTGTTCGGCATTCCGTTGCCGTGGGGCATCGCGATCACATCGCTCGATGTACTGATCGTCCTCTACATGCAGCAAAAAGGCTTTCGCTTGCTCGAAGCGCTCGTTATTGCGCTGATCGCGACCATCGCGGGCTGTTTCCTGTTCGAGATTCTCATCTCCAGGCCCGACGTCGGCGCGGTAGTCGGAGGATTTCTGCCGCGCCCTTCGATTCTCACCGATCCTGACAAGCTCTACATCGCGATCGGGATCCTGGGCGCCACCGTCATGCCGCACAATCTCTACCTGCATTCCTCCGTCGTGCAGACGCGGAGCTACGAAGAGACCCCGGCGGGGAAGCGCGAGGCGGTGAAATTCGCGTTCATCGACTCCACCGTGGCGCTCTCGTTCGCGCTGTTCATCAACGCGGCCATCCTGATCGTCGCTGCGGCGACATTCCATCGCGCGGGCGAAACCGGCGTCGCGGAAATCCAGGATGCCTATCGCCTGCTCACGCCGCTGCTCGGCGTCGGGGGGGCGAGCGCCGTGTTTGCGTTTGCACTGCTCGCGTCGGGTCAGAACTCGACGCTGACGGGAACGCTCGCCGGGCAGATCGTGATGGAAGGATTCCTGAACATCCGGATCCGGCCCTGGCTGCGGCGGCTGATCACCCGCCTCATCGCGATTGTGCCCGCCGCGATGACCGCTATTTTCTTCGGAGAGCACGGGACGGCTCAACTTCTGATCCTCAGCCAGGTGATCTTGAGCCTGCAGCTTTCGTTCGCGGTCTTCCCGCTGGTGCGGTTCACGTCGGATCGCCTCAAGATGGGCGAGTTCGTGAATCCGACCTGGCTGAAGATCCTCGCCTATGTGGTCGCGGTGTTCATTGCCAGCCTGAACGCGTATCTGTTGGTCCGAATCTTCAGCGCCTGGATCGGCTGATGTACCGGCGCATCCTGGTTCCACTCGAGAACGGCCCCGCTGACGCCGCAATCCTGAAGCACGTCACTGAACTCGCGAAGCTGCTCCGCTCCCAGGTCCTCCTGGTGCATGTCGCCGACGGGTGGGCAGCGCGTAATATGGAGCAGCTCAACCTGCGGGAATCACAGGAAATGAAGGAAGACCGGGCCTATCTGGAGCGGATTACGCAACAGCTACGGCAGGCGGGCGTCGAGGCGGATGCGGTGCTGGCGG
>QHUJ01000168.1 GCA_003221895.1 Gemmatimonadota bacterium
ACAACGCCGAGGGGCAGACCCGGCACCTCGCTCCAGGTCGTGCCATCATAGTGGAGAACGGTGGCGCTGTCGCCGACCGCGAATACATCGGCCGATGACGTTCCCCACACGCCGGAGAGCGTGTGGTTCGTACCACTGCTCAGGACTTCCCAACTCGATCCCGTGAAGTGGCCGATCGCACCGCAGGCCCCGACGGCAAAAACGTCAGAGGCGGACGCAGCCCAGATATCGTACCATCGGGCGTTTACACAGGTGGGAATCGCGGGGAGTTGGCCAACTGTCCACGTCAATGCCCTTGCAGCATTCGCGGTCGGGGTAATTGTGGCCGTAAAAGTCACATCGCGCACAAGGCTCAACGACGTATTCGGTTCTGGCAGCAACACTGTCGCCTGGACTTGCTGCGCGAGACCTTCGACTCCAAGTGTTAATCTGATCGACGCCAAGCCGTCCGAATCCGTCACCGAGGCGAACGCTGAAACATCCCCGCCTCCCAGTACCTGCCAGCCAATCGCGGCGCGGGGGACTGGTTGTCCAGAGACGTCTCCGAGTCGGACCAACAGGGGCGAGGCAAGCGTTTCTCCAGCGATGCCTGTTTGGTGATCTCCAGATACAATCGTCAGGCCGGGATTTCCCGACACATGATCGACGATTGCGGATCGGCAAGCGACTAGCGCTAGGGCGACAATTGCGATGGCCGTGACGTACAGCGGGCGAGGCAACATCACGCCAACCTTCGTGCCACAAGCTCCTTATGGGCGCGGTCGAACTGATCCGTCGCGCGCTGGCTTCGCACCCACGTGATGAGCTGCTTGATCCCCTCAACGAAAGCGACTCTCGACTCATAGCCTAGCAGGTTTCGCGCAAGCCCAATGTCGGCATAGCAGTGGCGGATGTCGCCCTCGCGGAATGTCTCGAGCACAGTCGGCACGATGTCATACGCCTCGAGCGCCGTGAGAATCGCGTCGGCGATCTGGCGCACCGTCACCGGGCGCCCCGTTCCAATATTAATGGCCTGATAATCAGCCCGATCGGTACACAGAGCCAGCAAATTCGCGCGCGCCACGTCCGACACGTGCACGAAGTCGCGGCTCTGCTGGCCATCCTCGAAGATTACCGGCGATTGGCCGTTCAACACGCGGGAGCAAAAAATCGCCCCGACACCGGTATAGGGATTCGAGAGAGCCTGCCGCTCCCCGTAGATGTTGAAATAGCGGAGCGCAACCGTCGGGATGCGGTAGGCGTACCCAACCGTGAGAAACAGCTCCTCGTGGTCGCGCTTCGTGATCGCGTAAACCGACGTGGGATTGAGGGGCTTGGTCTCGGGAGTCGGCATCGGTGCAAGCAGCTCGCCCGTGTCCGCATCGCGGGCTTCCCATTCATGCCGCTCCAGGAGGTCGCGGCCGCGGAGGCGCGGGCAGCGGACCTCGCCGCGCGCCGTCCGGTACGCGCCTTCTCCGTACACCGACATGGAAGACGCGACGACGACTTTGCGAATCCGGTCGCGGCGGTTGACGATCTCTTCGAGCAGCACACCGGCGCCGCCCGTGTTCACCTGACAGTAACGAGCGATGTCGTACATGGACTGGCCGACACCGACCAGGGCCGCCTGGTGAAACACAACGTCAATATCCTCGAGCGCCCGCCGCACGGCCGCGCCATCCGTCAACGAGCCGCGCACCAGTTCGGCGTCGCGATTCAAATACTCCGGGACGCCGCCCTCGGCGCCGTGCACCTGCGGCTCGAGACTGTCGAACACGCGAACGTGGTGGCCGTGTGCCACAAGGGCGTCCACCAAATGCGAGCCGACAAATCCAGCTCCGCCAGTTACTAGTATGTGCTCGCCCACGCCTTTTCTCTCTTTCAGCTCTGCCAGCTGTACCTCAAACTACTGCGACCCCGCACGAATGCCCAGAACCGCGTCTGGTTGAAAGCATCCTTCGCGAAGTCGGGCGATTCGACTCGTAGACCACAGTGCGGTTCCCACTGCGCGATGGTGCCATGTGGGCCGCTCGTGGATGAAATGGGCAACTGCGGACCGCCGTGCGCGCAGTGGAGACGCTGGTTTCTGATCTTCGCTCCGGAGCCCCTTCACGAGCGGCTGTCGGTGCCCAATGAGTCGCGTGCAGCAGCGCAGGGGCATTTGGAGTATTTTGAGTCATTGATTAGTCCACGTGCGTGAGGACATCGGCGATGAACGAGCGAACCCGAGTCCAACCCTGCTCGATAGCGCTACTGCTGCTGTTGGCGATTCCGGCCTGCGTAGGGGAGCCCAATTCCTCAGCGCCGCTCCCACCCTTCGTCGCGGTAAGCGCCGGCGCCAATCATACGTGCGGCCTCACATCTCGAGGGGTCGGTTACTGTTGGGGCGACAACGACACCGGGCAGGTCGGCGACGGGACTACGATCGCTCGGGCGAGACCAGCCGCGGTTTCGGGTGGTCTCTCGCTTTCTGGACTTACCGCCGGGAGCTCCCATTCTTGTGGCGCCGCCGTCTCCGGTGACGTCTTCTGCTGGGGCGGAAACCGCGATGGCCAGCTTGGCGACGGGACACCCGCTCTCCCAGGGGAGCCGGGGTTGGTCAGCGGCGGCCTCACGTTCACAACCGTGAGCGCTGGCGACCAGTTCACGTGTGCCGTCACTCGGGCAGGGGCGGCCTACTGTTGGGGTGCCAATGACTTTCTGCAACTCGGCAACGGGAACTATGGGGCGATCAGTCGCCCGGCGGCAGTAACCGGTGGCATTCCGTTCGTCGAAGTGAGGGCCGGCGCCTACAGTACATGCGGCCTCGCGCGGTCCGCGTCCGCCTACTGCTGGGGACTCAACTCCAACGGGGAACTCGGCGACGGGACAACAACCGATCGGGCGAGCCCCGCGCTGGTGGATGGCGGCCTAACGTTCTCCTCGATCAGCCTTGGCAGCGACGGGAGGCACACGTGCGGTCTCACATCTTCCGGGGCCGCGTACTGCTGGGGACTCAATAGCTACGGTCAGCTCGGCGACGGAACTACCACCGCTCGTGACACACCAGTGCTGGTCGCCGAGATGCTGACTTTTTCCACGATTGGCGCGGGTAGCGACCATACCTGCGGTATCACGCAAGACGGGTCGGCCTACTGCTGGGGACGCAATAACCTCGGCCAGTTCGGCAACGGGACCACCAGCAGCAGCTTGACTCCCGTCGCGGCAGGAAGTGGTCTGAAGTTCATCGCCTTGAGCGCCGGCGCGTCGTACTCGTGTGGCATCTCCACGACGGGTGCGGCCTACTGCTGGGGATTCAATTACTACGGCCAACTCGGCAACGGGACCACGACCAGTAGCTCGACCCCAGTCGCGGTCGCAGGCGGCCTAACGTTCGTCACCATAAGCGCCGGGGGTAATCTTACGTGTGGCGTCACGCCCGGGAGCGCCACGTATTGCTGGGGACTGGTGGCCGAGACGCCTAGCCCGGTTCCGGTGCCGCTCGCGGATAGCCTGACGTTCATCGGCCTCAGTACGGGTGACTCGCACGCATGTGGTGTGACCTCGGCAGGGGCCGCCTATTGTTGGGGTGGGGGTGCCTCCGGCGAACTCGGTGACGCGAGAACTGCTCCACGGCTCACACCGGCTAGCATTGTGGGCGAAGTGGCGCTCGACGTCGTGGGCGTCGGCGTTCGCAATACCTGTGGCCTCACGCCTACCGGAGCCGCCTACTGTTGGGGTGACAATGCGTCGGGTCAGCTCGGTGACGGCACCACGATCCGTCGATCGACCCCGACGGCGGTCTTAGGGGACCTGACGTTCACCGACCTGAGCGTCGGCCCAGCGCACGCGTGCGGGGTCACGTCGACAGGCGCTGCTTACTGCTGGGGTGCCAACAAATCGGGACAGCTTGGCGACGGAACCACGGTCAGCAACTCAACACCCGTGGAAGTCGCGGGCACCCTGCGGTTCGCCGCGATCAGCGCCGGGGGCGTTTTAATCTCCCTTTCGAGGGGAGGAGCCCAACCCGGGGCTTACGGCTATACCTGCGGTATCACCATTGAACATGCTGTCTACTGTTGGGGCGACAATTCTTGGGGACAGCTGGGCGATGGGACCTCCACCAACCGACCGACGCCTGTTGCTGTCTCCGACATGACGACGGTATTAGTGATCAGCGCCGGCGGTCGGCACACGTGCGCCGTCACTACGAGCGGCGCGGCCTACTGCTGGGGCTTTAATACTGCGGGACAGCTCGGTGACGGAACCACCATCAATCGGCCGAACGCCACAGCGGTCATCGGGGGAGAAACGTTCTCCGCCGTCAGTTCGGGACGCGAGCACACTTGTGCGGTCACGACTGCAGGGGTCGCGTACTGCTGGGGGTTCAACGTCTTCGGGCAGCTCGGCGACGGGACGACAGAATCCCGCCAAACTCCGGCACGCGTAACACCGTGACTCACGGATCGGCGGGGACTGCTCTTCAACCTTCGCTCGACCCGCGCTTGACGATTTCTCGGAGGGAAACGACATCGAATCGATCGAGCGCTCGCGACGGCCTCGACATCAATCACCGACCTACGCACGAACCAGGCCCCGCCCGTCACAAGTACATGCTGACTCATGTGCGCCTAGTTACTTCCATCCGAGCCGCATTCCCAGCACCGCGTTGAGATTGAAGGCGTCCTTCGCAAAGTCGCGATTGAACTCGTAAACCGCTGTAAGGCCTGCCGTGATGTCATAGCGTCCCGCGAATAGCAAAGCGTTCCACCCGAGGGCGTCGACGACATCGAGCCCGTCGGGATCGGGTTGGCCCGTGGTCGCGAATCCCCCTCGCTGACGTCGGAGCACGCGGGACCACCACAGCGTCCAGCGCCCCCCCGCATAGTAGGTGTCCAGCGCTGCCAACGCCCCCGCCCCTCCCAGTCCGGCATACGACCCCATGATCTGGCCCCGGTTGGTGTGCCCCTGGCTGATGACTGCGCTTGTGTATAACGGCGCCCAACCCCGACCCTGCGCGAGCACGGAGAATTGAAGGTTCTGAACCTCCATTCGCCGTACACCTCGAAGCCGCTGTGCGGCAGGACCCATCGAAAGAACGCGGAGGCGAGCTGATTGTCGTTCACCGTCGCCGCCGCGTTCTCCCGATACTGGTTGCGGAAGGGAACCAGTAGATCCTCAATGGTGGGTCCTCCCGCGCGCCACGGCAGATGCGCGAAGCGACCAACACCGACCTCGAGGCCGGGTACAAAGCGTGATGTGAGCAACGCGACCAGCCCAGTGCCGAAGCGCAGCCCGCCCGAGGTGGTCTCGGGGGCGAAGGCCGACTGAAAGACCTTCCCCCACAGGACGCGGGCGTGCAGACGCACGAACCACAAGTCTACAGGGGTGGAGGTTCCGAGGAACGCGTGCGGAAACCCAGCGGCGTTGTCGCCGAACAAAACCGGAAACTCACGTGTCGGACCCCACCACAGATTGGCCGTGGAAACGCCCGTCGCGACGCCGAACGCATCAACCCGCACTGTGGACTGTCCAGGATCCACCATCCCGTAAGGACTGTCACCGAAGCGTTGGGGCACATCGATTTGGCCATAGAACGGGTCTCGAAACGCACCGCGTCCGGTATCGCCGGGCATCAGGTTGAAGGAAGCGTTTTGTGCGCGGAACGCGAGCGGCGCGATCGTTATCATCAACGCGCCGTAATCAGCGGAGACACCAGCGTCGAGAGCGGTGGTGAGGCCGCGTCCCGCCCACACGGCGCCATCGTTCGCACCGAAGGGGAAGGCGGAGTTGCCCCGCAGCGTGAGCCCGGGTCGGAGCAGCTCAAGCCGCGGCCGATCAGACCCGCCAAACTGATATCGCGTGGCCCAGGGGAGTTGCGTATCAGTCGGAGCAAGTCGCGCGATTTCTCCATGCGAGAATGACCGAATCCCCCACGGGTACAGCGGGACGTCGCCGAGGAGCTGCAACGCGCGGAGATAGGACTCGAGATCGCCGCCGGCGAACACTTCTCCCCAAATGCGATTTGCGGGCATGGACTGCGCGGCTAGCAGTTCAATGCCGATGAGACCGAGTGCCGCGAGCAATACGAGTCGACGTCGCATGACGCCGAGACGTTAGCGACGCTAGATTAGCGGCGCCAGATATGTCTCCCGCTCGCTCGACGCTTGTCCTCGCCACCGTCTCACTCATCGCTTCCCTCCACCGGGAGCTCACCGCGCAGGTCCCGTTCTGGCGTCCACTTGTTGCAATCGGCGACGAGGTAGACAACCGGGCGCGATTGGCGCATCTCAATCATGGCGGGACGGACGGCGCGTATTTGCTGCGTACCGCGTCGCGGCTGACCCCCGCGCTCGAAGGAGACTCGACGAGCCTGCGTTGGGCGTTCGTGCTTCCAGAAATCGCGGTAGTTGACAACACTGCGTTGCCGTTCTCACTGAACGATGGCGCCCTGTGGGCCGGGCGCGGCTGGACTGGTGGACTGCGGACCGGCATTCGCGCGGAGTGGGGACGCTGGTTTCTGATTCTCGCGCCGGAACTCATCGTCAGCGAGAACCGATCCTACCAGCTTGCGGACCCGCTCACCGTGCCGCCACGACCACTGGACCGCCATCCGCTGTCCTCTCCATGGCATCTCTCGCCCTCCATCGATGCCCCGCTCCGGTTCGGGTACAGCGGGTTCGGCGTCCTGGATCCCGGCCAGAGCACGCTCGGCGTACGATTCGGCCCCCTAGTCGCCGGCGTTTCAACCGAGAGCGAATGGTGGGGCCCGGGCATCCACAACGCGATCTTGCTCAGCAACAACGCGCCTGGAATTCCTCGGGTCTTGATCCGCACGGCCCGTCCCTTGCACGCCCTCGCGGGCAAGCTGGAGGGTACGTGGTTTCTCGGCGGGCTCAGTGAGTCGCCGTTTTTCGACAGCAATTCGGGCAATGATCGCCGTTCGATCACGGGCGGTGCGCTCGTCTGGATGCCGAACTTTGCGGATGGCCTGGCGCTGGGCCTCGCTCGGACGGTGTACGCGAGCCTGTCAACCTGGAGGGACCTCCCGGCACACGCCTTCGATGTTGCTCTTGGTCAGGGGCCATCGCGCGAACAGCTCATCTCGCTGTTCGGACGGTGGGTGTTCCCGGCCGATCACTTCGCCGCGCACTTCGAATGGGCTCGCACGGAGTTTCCGCGCGGACTGCGCGATTTTCTGACTGCCCCGAACCACTCGCAGGGCTACACGCTGGGACTGGAATGGGCGGCGCCGGCGGGACGCGCCCGGTTTCTGCGTCTCCAGGCCGAAGTCACCTATCTAGAGCGCAGTCCGAGTTATCGTGACAGACCGCTCGCGTCGTTCTACACGAGCGCAACGGTCGTACAAGGGTATACGCAACGTGGACAGGTGATCGGGGCCGCCATCGGCCAGGGTGGATCAAGCCAGTGGCTCGGCCTCGATTACTTCGCCCCGCGGTGGCGCGTCGGTGTATTTGGGGGCCGAATCCGGTGGGACGACGACGCGCTCTACACCTTCCCTACGCCGCTCACCGCCATAGCCGCCAACAAGTGGTGCTCGCACGATGTGTCGTTGTTCGGGGGAGTCACGGCGGCTCTGGAACGTAACTGGGGTCGGCTGCACGTGTCTTTGACGCGCGGCGAGCGATTGAATGTGTTTTTCCATAACCTCACGCAGTGCGACCTCGAGCCGAACCCGCTCCCGATTCGCGACGCCCGCAACACCACGCTGGAGTTGCGGTTTTCGCCGCCTTGACGAAGTGTCATCTGTTCAAGAACTTAGGCCGCCTGTGGAGAGCGCGCCTCTGACCTTCGCCGCGCTGGCGGCGGCCACCGTCACGCGGTGGCGCACCGTCCTCGTCGTCGCAACTGGTGTGGTGCTGCTTGCGATGGTGCTGACGTTCGTCCTGCCGCCGTCCTACCGTGCAACGACGTCGTTCGTCACCGCGGATGCGTCCATCGAGTTGCCTCAGTCACTGAGCCAACTGGTCAACCAGCCGGGCCTATCGGGACTAGCGGGCCAGCTCGGCATTGGCACGAGCCGGGATCCATCGTACTCGCCGGCATTCTACGATAAGCTGCTGCTTAGTCGCGAGCTCCTGACGAGACTCGTGGAGTCGCGGTTCGCGGATCCACGCTCCGCCAACCCGAGTGACAGCGCGAATCTCGTGCAACTCTTTGGCATCAAGAGTGACGATTCGCTCCGCGCGGTCGAGCTGACGGTGCGTCGTCTCCGTCGCCGAGCACGCGTGACGTTTGACCCGCAGACCAGTTTTGTGTCGGTGCAAGTAGACGCGCGCTGGCCGACGCTCGCGGCTGATATCGCAAACTACGCGGTCGGTCTGGTCAGCGCGTTCAACAAGGAGCAGCGGCTCTCGCGCGCCAAGGCGAAGCGCGAGTTCCTCGAGAGTCGCGTGGAGGCGGCGCAGAGCGAGCTGCGAGCGGCTGAGAACGCCCAGCGGGCGTTTTACGAGGGCAACCGCCAGTGGCGCGAGTCCCCGGCACTCTCCATCGAAGAGGGGCGGCTACGACGGCAGGTCGAAACGGCGAGCACGCTCTATCTCCTGCTCCGGCAGCAGTACGAAGGGGCCCGGCTCGACGAAGTCAACACGACACCCCTGATTACGATCGTGGATCGGGCCATCCCACCGCGTCGCCGCGAATGGCCTCACCGCGCGTTCATCGCCGTGACCGCCGGTTTGTTGGGGGTCGTGCTAGGCGTGCTGTGGGCGGGAACCCGCGCCCTGTTCGCCAGTTGGGCGGAGCGCAATCCTCGGGAGGCCGGCCTGCTGCGCAGCGCCGCGACGCGGATGGCAACCGAAGTGCGCCATACGTTGCCTACGCGCCACAGCGGGATCGGCCGGGACCGCTGACGGGAGCAACTGTAGCTCGCCAGCCCAGGCCGTCATCCAGTGTGGCCAAGATGTTGCTGTGGTTTATCTGGCTCCTCCCTTTCCACCTTATCACCATGGCAGCACTCTTCGGCCTTTTTGCCGTCCCAGCACCGATCGTTCGTGCCCTGGCAGCCTGGAAAGAGGGAGTTGTGCTCGTGCTGCTGGCGATAGCGGCGCTATCGGGGCTCACTGGCCACGGTGAACGAATAACTCCAC
>QHUJ01000013.1 GCA_003221895.1 Gemmatimonadota bacterium
CCTTGGTGATCAGATTCCAGCTATCGGCGCGGCCGAGCATCTGCGGACTGCAATCGAACGGCAGTCCCTCCAGGATCGGCTCGGTGTAAATGCGAGCGTCCAGCTCGCGTAGCGCGGCAGCCAGGTGCAGCAGGTTCGTCGCGTCGCGCGCCGGCGTGATATCGGCGTCGCGGGTGAAGCGCGGGAATCCCTGCAGTCTGGCGGCGAGGGCGCCGATCAGCACGAACTCGACCTGGTGCCGCGCGAGCGTCTTGAAGAGCAGCTCCGGATTGAGGGGCGCGACGCTCTCAGACACGACGTGCGTCATGGAGGAACTGGCTGACGTTCTTCACCTCCTCAAGCCGCTGCTCCGGTGTCATGCGCAGGATGCCGGGCACCTCCGCCAGCATATGTGAGCCGACGACGACGGGAGGTTCTAGCTGCGCGCGCAGTTCGACGCCTGCAGCCGCCAGCAGACGCTCGAGCGTCTCCCAGGTGGGGGACGTGAGGCCTCGCTCGATGCGCGCGATGACCGACTGCGCGGTGCCGGCGCGGCGCGCGAGGGCGCGCTGGCTGAGACCGGCCCGCGTACGCGCCTCGTGCAGCAGGGTGGCGGCAGTAGGAAGCGGCATGGCTAATGATAGCTAATCAGCTATCAGCGACAAACTCGGTTTAACGACTTGACCAGCCGTTAGTTAGGGGCCAACTTCTCCAGCCTGTCTTTCGGAAGCCCTTGGATAAATGACACCCTTCGGGTTCTTATTGGACAAGAGCAGACGCGTTGCACTGGCGCTGAGCCTGTGCGCGTTCGCCGTCGTTGGCAGCAAAGCCTTCGGACAGGCCACGCCGGGACAGTTGCAGCAGGCCCTGGGGAACCCCGAGGTCATTCGGCAGCGGTTGCTGGAGTCGGGGCTGTCTCCCGACCAGATCCGTTCGCGGCTGCGAGCGAGCGGCTATCCGGAGAACCTGCTCGACCCCTACCTCAGCTCAGGCGCGGTATCGGCAGGCGTTCAACCCGGGACGGCCGAACTCTCCGCCATCCAAGCGTTGGGATTCGGTCCTCTCGGCGCGACCCAGCAAGTCGATACGGGGATGATCCGGTGGCGAGGGGATACCCTCGTGGCCAAGAGCAATGTGTTTGGCGTAGACGTGTTCCGGCGCTCGACCACACAGTTCCTGCCACTGCTCTCGGGGCCGGTTCCAGCGGACTACCACTTGGGGCCGCGCGACGTGCTGGTCCTGATCCTCACGGGCGATGTAGAGCTTGCCTACACGCTGCAGGTCACGCGTGAGGGGTTCGTCCTTATCCCACAAGTCGGACAGGTCTTTGTCTCGAACCTCACTCTGGACCAGCTCCGCGACGTTCTGTACGCCCGGCTCGGCCGCGTGTACTCCGGCATCAAGCGCGGGGCGAACGCCACGACGCGCTTCAACATTTCAGTGGCCAACGTGCGGGCGAACCAGATCTTCGTCGTAGGTGAGGTGGCGCAGCCAGGCGCTTACCAAATCAGTTCGCTCGGCAGCGTGCTCACGGCGTTGTACGCGGCGGGCGGCTTGACTGACCGTGCGAACATGCGTCGGATCGAAGTGCAGCGACTCGGCAAGCCTGTCGCGTCGCTCGATCTGTACGATTACCTGCTCCGCGGCGACACGCGCAGCGACATCCGGCTCGAGACGGGCGACGTCGTGTTCGTGCCAGTGCACGAAACGCGCGTCCAGGTGAGCGGGGCGGTGATCCGCCCGGGCATCTACGAGCTGAAGACGGGTGAACAGCTCGGTGATCTGCTCGTGGCGAGCGGCGGGTTCCGCGCCGACGCGGCGCTGCAGCGCGTGACCGTACACCGTATCCTGGCGGCGGCCGAGCGTGGGCCTGGGCGTGCGCCCCGCGCGGCGCTGGACATCGCGCTGGCGGCGGCCGCACCCACATCTGCCGGCCCGGGAGGGGCGACGTCGCAAACGGGGACGACGGACGGTACCGACGGGCCGCGAGGACAAGGTGCGTCCCACGGCGGATCGGCTCTCGGCGCGCCCGGCATCACCGTGCCCGCGTTGGAGTTGATCGACGGCGATTCCGTGGTCGTCGATTCCCTGCCGCCGTTGAGCGAGACGTATTACGTCGCAATCGCTGGCCGCGTCAACAAGCCGGGCCGCTTTCCCTGGCGGCCCGACATGACGCTACGGGATCTTGTACAGCTCGCGCGCGGTCCCACGATCGGGGCGTACTTGAAGGAGGCGGAGATCTCGCGGCTCCCCGAGGACCGCTCGCGTGGTCAGCTCGCGACGACGATCCGCGTGCCGCTCGACTCGACCTACCTGTTGGAGCGCGGGGCGGACGGCCGGTTCGTCGGGCCGCCGGGCGTGGCGGTGCCTGCGAGCGGGGCGGCCGAGGTGCCGCTCGATCCGTACGACAACGTGCTGATCATGCAGGAGCCGCAATTCGACTTGCAGCGGTCCGTGGTAGTGAGCGGCCAAGTGCGTTATCCGGGGACGTACTCGCTGCACTCCAAGGAGGATCGTCTGGCGGACGTGATTACGCGCGCGGGGGGGCTGACGCAGCAGGCGTACCCCGAGGGCATTCGGTTCCTCCGGACGCAGGGCGGTATCGGGCGCGTCAACATCGACCTGCCGGAGGCGCTGCACGATCAGAAGTCCAGGCACAACGTGATCCTGCAGCCCGACGACTCGATCGATGTTCCTGAGTACCAGCCGACGGTGAAGGTGACAGGCGCGGTCAACGCCCCGAGCAGCCTGCTGTGGCGGCGCGGCGCCGACCTCGACTACTACCTCAGCTCGGCGGGCGGCCTGGCGGCGAGAGCCGACGGCGGCCGGGTGAGCGTGCGGTACGCGAACGGC
The DNA here is from genome assembly GCA_003221895.1 of Gemmatimonadota bacterium. Lineage (GTDB taxonomy): Bacteria > Gemmatimonadota > Gemmatimonadetes > Gemmatimonadales > GWC2-71-9 > 20CM-2-65-7. The sequence goes on from QHUJ01000013.1 coordinate 2,833, forward strand.
GACGCGCGCACGAAGCGGCACTGGCTGTTCTTCTCGAGCAAGCCGACACCGGGTCCGGGCTCGGAGGTGTTCGTACCGACGAAGCCGCCGGGCGAAGGAGTGAACACGGTGGCGCTAATGGGCGCGATCGCGTCGATCCTGACGAGCCTCGTCGCGATCGTCGCCGTGGCGAAGTCGCTCTAGCCGACCTCAGTCCCTTCCTTTCGCTCGCGCTGCTGCTGCGTTCGCACGGTTGCCTTGGACCACTAGACCGTCGACAGTGATGGCCCGTGGACTCGCGAGCTCAGAACCGGACTCTGGATGGCGACGCGTTTTGAAGTCATTGCGGGTGAATTCGACCCCCGAGTCGATCTGGTCAAACACCTTCAGCGGCATCCCCAATGCCCGCCAGGGCGGGCACCTACCAACGCGACGACCCCGGATCGCAGGTGACCTAACGAACGCGTCCCGACGGGGTGGTTCCCCGGGTCCCGTGTAACAAGAGGCCGTCAGAAGTGAGAGCCCACAGGCTCGTCGGTACGTTTCCCGTGACCGCGATAATCGTCGCGCTCGTCCCGCTCGGCTCCAGTCGCCAGTGCGTCCCATCGCCATGAATGATCAGACCGCTCCATCCGACCACAACCACTTCGCTATCGGATCCCACCCATACTCCTAGGAACAGGTGTTGCTGCAGAGTCAGCCGCCGCTGCCAGTATGTTCCATCATACTGCACCACGACAGCGGGCGTTGCGCACCCCCCGCCCCGCGTGCAGTTCGAGTAGTCGATTTCGTCGCCGACCGCGTAGATCTCTCCAGGTCCGCCGCCCGAAACGTCGTAGAACCCAGCCAACGGAGTGCAACCACCGCCAGCACCGCCAGTCCATGAAGTGCCATCATACCTAACAGGGAGGCCCACGCCCACCGCGAAGATATCGGACGATGAGCTCCCCCAGATCGCAGACATCGCGCACATGCGATTGAATTGGACCGTCCATCCGGCGTCATTGTGGCGCCATACGTGACCTTTGACGACAGAATCGCGAGTAACGACGAACAGATCCCCCGTCTGGCTGCCCCAAACTGCGTTCACCCAGCCCAGCGGCAGACCCGGCACCTCGCTCCACGTCGCGCCATCATAGTGGAGGACCGTCGCGCTGTCGCCGACGGCGGATACGTCGGTCGACGACTTTCCCCACACGGCAGCGAGAGTGTGGTTCGTACCACTACTCTGGGCCTCCCAACTCGCCCCACTGAAGTGGCGGATCGCACCACAGCCACCGACGGCAAAAACGTCCGTCGCCGACGCAGCCCAGATATCCGACCATTGGGCGGCACAGGATGGAATCGTGGGGAGTTGCTCAGCCGTCCATGTCAATGCCGTCGCAGCATTTGCTGTCGGGGTGATTGTCGCCGCAAAAGTCACATCGCTCGGAGGACTCGACGAATGAGGTCCTGGCAGCAACATTCTAGCCCGGACTTCCTGCGCGACACCTTCCACCACGCCAAGTGTCAATGTGATCGACGCCAAACCCTCCGCATCCGTTACGGAGGAGGAGGCTGAACCGCTCCCGCCTCCCAGTACCTGCCAGCCAATCGTGGCACCACCCGCTGGTTGTCCGGATGCGTCTCCGAGCCGCACGACCAGCGGCGAGGCGAGCGTTTCTCCGGCGAAGCTGGTTTGCGCATTGCCCGACACAATGGTGAGACCGGGCCTTCCCGCGCCATGGTCGACGGCGGACTTGCAACTGGCCAGCCCCACGGCGGAGACTGCGGTGCTGATGACGAATAGCGCACGGGCGAGCATATGAACGGTGTCCTTGCCAGCTTCACGCTAACCGGCTGCGCCGGTACCCACCAGAGGCTCGCCCCTAGGCTAAGCCGCGCTCGACCAGTTGCCGGTGTGCCTGATCGAAGCCGTCCACAGCTTGTTGCCCGCGCACCCATTCGACCAGTCGTCGCACGCCGTCGTTGAAAGTCACTTCGGGCGCGTATCCGAGGAGGTCTCGGGCCCGCGAGATGTCGGCGTAGCAGTGCCGAATGTCGCCCTCGCGGAATGTCCCAAGGACGCACGGCTTGAGATCGGTGCGACCTAGCGTTTCGAGGATGGCATCCGCCACCTGACGAATGGTCGTCGGCTGGCCGGTTCCAACATTGAGCGCCTCGTAGTCGGCGCGGTCGGTCTCGAGCGCAAGTAGATTCGCCCGAACCACGTCGGACACGTGGATGAAGTCCCGGCTTTGCTCCCCGTCCTCGAACATCATCGGCGCCTGCCCGTTCAGCACACGAGTAGAGAAGATCGCAGCGACGCCTGTGTAAGGGTTCGAGAGTGCTTGCCGCTCTCCATAAATGTTGAAGTAACGAAGAGCCACGGTCGGAATGCGGTACGCATAACCTACGGTGAGGAACAGCTCTTCGTGGTCGCGTTTGGTGATGGCGTACACCGATGTCGGCTGAAGCGGTTTGGTCTCAGGCGTTGGGATCGGCTCGAGCGGCACGCCAGTGGCGCCGTCGCGCATCTCCCACTCGCCACGCTCCAACCGATCCCGAGTGCGGAGCCGGGGAGAGCGCGCTTTCCCGCCGGGCGTGCGGTAGGCGCCTTCCCCATACACCGACATGGACGATGCAACCACCATCTTGCGAATCCTGCTGCGGCGCTTGACGATCTCTTGGAGCAGCACGGCGGCCCCGACCGTGTTCGCGTGACAGTAGTGGACGATGTCGTACATCGACTGACCGACGCCGACGGCGGCTGCATGGTGAAAGACAACGTCGATTCCGTCGAGCACTCGGGCCACGGCCTCGGCGTCCGTCACCGACCCGCGCACGAGCTCTGCCCCCGGGTTCACGTGGGGCGGTACCTGACGATCTTGCCCGTGCACCTGGGGCTCGAGGCTGTCGAAGATCCGGACCTCATGCCCGCCCGCGATCAACGCATCGACCAGGTGCGACCCCACGAACCCGGCGCCGCCGGTCACTAGGACATGCTCGCCCAACCGCCCTCCGTATTGTCGCGCAAGAGTTGCGGAGTGGAGCTTACTGAACCGCCGGGACCCTGTCTACCCAGCGCGACGTGCGTTCAGCGCGCGCCGAGCCGCAGCCCGAGGATGAGGTTCAGGCTGAAGGCGTCGCTTGCGAAGTCACGGTTCAGCTCGTACACCGCCGTGAGGCGCGCGACGCTGTCATAGCGGCGGCCGAAGTGCAGGCGCTCGACGGCAACAGCGTGCTGCACGTCCACGCCATGCGGGTCCACTTGCGTCGCGCCGGCCGGGTCACCGCGCTGCTGGCGGATGAGCCGGGTCCACGACCAGGTCCAGCGGCCGTGGGGTGAGTACGATTCAATCGCGACAACGCTCCCAGCGCCGCCGACGCCCGCCTCGGAGCCGAGCACCTGCCCGTCCTGGGTGTGGCCCTGAGGTAGGGCGACATGAGTATAGAACGGCGCCCAGCCGCGACCCCGCGCGAGGTGTGAGAATTGGAGGTTTTGCGTCTCGACCCGGACTGCGAGCAACTTTGCGCCGCGCCGCGTGATTTTCCGAAACCCGATGGTATACCCGCCGATGTGGTCGGGCTCGAGCAAGAAATCGCGAAAGTTCTGGTTGTAGTCGTCGCGGCCGTACTCGCCGTATACCTCGAAGCCGCTGCGGGGTGCGACCCAACGGAAGAACGCGCTCGCCAGTTGATTCACTGCGGCCAGATTGGTCTTGTTCCCTTGTCCAACTCTGAACATGTCGAGCAGGTCGTTGAAGGTCGGCCCGCCAGGAGGCCAGGGCTGGTGCGAAAACCGCGTTGCGCCCAGCTCGAGCCCCGGCACCCAACGCGACGTCACGTCCAAAACGATTGCACTGGAGTATCGTAAGCCCGTGGCCGCGGGTTCGTGCGAGAACGCCGACTGAGATGTACGCCCCCACACCAGCCGCCCGTGCAACCGCACCAGCCAGAGGTCGACGGGGTGCGCGGTCCCTAAGAACACGTGCGGGAAGCCCGGCGCGTTGTTCCCGAGGATGATCGGGAACTCGCTGGCGGGACCCCAGTACTGGTTCGCTGTTGTGATCCCACCGGCCAGCGCGCGCCACTCGAGACGGAGCGTACTCTGCCCCGGGTCGAGCCGGGCATACGAGCTGCCCCCGAAGCGCTGGGGACGGTCAATGTGGGCCCATTGGACGCCGTCACCATAAACCTGATTGCCCGTGGCCCCGTTCGGCATGAGAGGGAACGCCGTGTTCTGCGCCACGAAGGCGAGCGGCGCTATCGTCAATGAGAGCCCACCGCGCCGTGCCTGGAAGCCCCCGTCGGCGACGAGCGTCAGTCCGCGCCCCGCCCAGATGGGACCATCGTTGAAGCCATAAGGAAACGCGGTATTGAAGCGCGCGCTGGCAGCCGGCGACACCCACCCGAACGAGAACCCCCGCGGCCCCGACGTGAAATCGTACGCCGCCGTCCACGGATGCGACGTGTCGGCGGGAAGCAGGTGGTCGACCTCAGTGGGAGAGAATGCGCGCGCCCCCCACGGATAGAGGGGTACGAGGCCGAGCGTCTGGAGGTATCGAAGATAGTTCTCGACGTCTCCACCCGCGAAGACACTGGTGCGAGCGAGGCGCTGCGCGTCCGCCACCGGCGTCGCGACGGTCAGGATAAACAGGACGACGGCGCTCGCGCGGAGCTTCACGCGATCAGGTTAGCCAGCGTAAATTCTCGTGTCCATCCCACGCGGGGTCCGATGCGGGCGTTGCGCAGCGCGGCGGCGTTTCTGTTAGCGACGGCGTCCCTCGCCCCGTGATTTGGGCGCCGAGGGGCGCGCACTGCCTGAGAGGAAGAGGATGAAGCACGCGACCGGCCGGCTCACAGAACCAGCTTAGGGCGTGCAGATTCCGTTGTCCATACGGAGTTGGTTCGCGATGCGGTTTCGCTGGCTCCTCCAACTGCTCATCTGCTGCGCGTCCTCGCTGCACGCGCAGGAGACGTCGTGGTATCGCCTGGAGACGATCGGTGGTGAAGCCGACGATCGCTTGCGGCTCGCGCAACTTGCCGCCGGCGCGGCCGTCGCCGGCTCCCTGCTGCGCTCGGCGTCGACGCTGACACCAGCGCTGTCAGGCGATTCGATGCGGCTTCGGTGGGCGCTGCTCGTGCCGGAGGTTACGACCGTCGCGAACTCGTCCCTGCCGTTCTCGCTCAACGACGGCGCGCTGTGGGCCGGGCGCGGCTGGAACGCACGACTCCGAGCGGGAGCCCGGCTCGATTGGGGGCCGTGGTTCCTGGTTGCTGCGCCCGAGGTCCTGGCCAGCGAGAACAACTCCTACGAGCTGGCGAGCCCCCTCACCGTGCCGACCCGCCCCCTCCTCCGGAATCCGCTCTCGTCGCCCTGGCATCTGTTTCCCTCGATCGATGTCCCGCTCCGGTTCGGGCAAAGCGGCTTCGTCACCGTGAGCCCCGGCCAGAGCACGCTCGGCCTGCGAGTGGGCGCGGCCGTGGTCGGCTTGTCGACCGAAAACGAGTGGTGGGGACCCGGCATCCGGAACGCGATCGTGATGAGCGATAACGCGGCAGGCATCCCACGCGTCTTCGCGCGGACGGCCCGGCCGCTGCGCACTCCGATTGGCACGCTCGAGGGCCGCTGGTTCCTGGGCGGGCTGGCGGAGTCACCGTACTTCGACTATAAGCCGGAAGACAATCGCCGATCGCTGTCGGGCGTGGCCCTCGCGTGGCGGCCAGATTCGGCGTCGGGATTGTCGCTCGGCGTGGCGCGGACCGTGTACGCCCAGGTGCAGGACTGGGGGGACCTGCCGGCGCACCTGCTCGACGTGCTGCGCGATCGAGGCCAGCGCATATCGCCGGATTCCGGGGCGTTGAATACCCGCGAGCAAGTCTTCGCGGTGTTCGGGCGCTGGGTGTTCCCAGCCGACCGGTTCGCAGTCCATTTTGAGTGGGCACGCACGGAGCTGCCATATTCGATCCGTGATCTGCTCACCTCACCGAACCACTCCCAGGGCTATACGCTGGGCCTTGAGTGGGCGACTCCCGCGGTGCGCGGACGGGACCTCCTGCGGTTCCAGGCCGAGGTGACCTATCTCGAGCTGAGCCCCAGCTATCGCAACCGGCCCGAGGACTCGTTTTACACGAGCCGCTCGGTCGCCCAGGGGTACACGCAGGACGGGCAAGTGATCGGCGCCGCGATTGGGCCAGGGGCCTCGAGTCAATGGATCGGCGTGGACTATTTCGCGCCCTCGTGGCGCGTCGGGGTCTTCGCCGGTCGCATCCGCTGGGACGACGACGCTCTGTACACGTTCCCAACCCCGCCGAGCGCGCTAGACGAGAACAAGTGGTGCTCGCACGACGTCTCTCTGTTCGCCGGAATCAGCGGGGCGATCGAGCGGGCCTGGGGGCAGCTGCGGCTCTCCTTGACGCGTGGTGACCGGCTCAACGTGTTCTTTCACAATCTCACGCAGTGCGATCTCAACCCTAACCCGCTGGCGATCAACGATGCTCGCAACACGACGCTGGAGCTGCGGTTTTCACCTGCCTTGACGAAGTGAGGCCTTCTCAAGAACTTAGCCGGCCCGTGGACACCGAGCCCCTCACTTTCGCTCAACTCGTCGCCAGCACGGTAACGCGCTGGCGCAGTGTACTGCTCGTCGCGACCGGCGTGGTCTTGCTGGCTCTCGCGTTGACGTTCGTGCTGCCGCCGTCTTACCGCGCGACGACCTCATTCGTCACGGCAGACGCGTCCATCGAGCTACCGGCGGCGCTCGGCCAGCTGGCGAGCGAGCCGGGGTTGTCCGCATTGGCGGGACAGCTTGGCGTCGGCACGAGCCGCGATCCGTCGTACTCACCGGCGTTCTACTATGAGCTACTCCGCAGCCGGGAAGTGTTAACGCGGCTGGTGCAATCGCGCTTCGCGGATCCTCGTACTGCCGATCCTAGCGACAGTGCAAACCTGGTGCAGCTTTTTGGCATTAAGAGCCGCGACTCCCTCCTCGCGGTCGAGCTTGCCGTCCGGAGACTGCAGCGCCGCTCTCGCGTCACCATTGATCTCAAGACAAGCTTCGTCTCTCTGCAGGTGGACGCGCGTTGGCCCACGCTCGCCGCCGACATCGCCAACCACGCGGTGGGACTCGTCAGCGCTTTCAACAAGGAGCAGCGAGTCTCGCGTGCCCAGGCGAAGCGCGAGTTTCTCGAGGGACGTGTAGCCGCAGCCCAGGACGAGCTGCGGACGAACGAGAACGCGCTGCGGAGCTTTCACGAAACCAACCGTCAGTGGCGCGAGTCGCCGGGGCTGTCGATCGAGGAGCTGCGTCTGGGGCGTCAGGTCCAGACCGCCAGCACGTTGTACCTGCTGCTGCGCCAGCAATACGAAGCGGCGCGTCTCGAAGAAGTCAATACTACGCCACTGATTACCGTGGTCGATCGCGCGGTACCGCCCCGTCGCCGCGAGTGGCCACACCGGGCTTTCATCTTAGTCACAGCGGCCCTGCTTGGCACGCTGCTCGGCGTGCTATGGGCCGCGGCGCGCGCGCTCTTCGCAAGCTGGGCGGAGCGTAATCCTCAGGAGGCCAGCCTGCTGCGCAGCGCCGCCGTGCGGATGGCCACCGAAGTGCGCGGTACGTTGCCGGCGCGCCGCCGCGCGGTCAGCCGGGAACACTGACGGGGGGCAGCATGCGCTTGGCACTCCCGCGCACTGTCCCGGCCACGCCGTCGGCGAGGGGCAACGTGCTGCTGCTGTTCATCTGGCTCCTGCCATTCCACATCGTCACCATGGCGGCGTTGTTTGGCCTGCTGGGGGTTCCCGCACCAGTCGTCCGCGCGCTGGCGGCGTGGAAAGAAAGCGTGGTGCTCTTGCTCATGATCGTGATCGCGGCGTCGGGCCTCACCGGCCGCGGTCCCCGGATCATTCCGCGCCCGACCGATCTCGCCGTGGGCGGGCTGGGACTGGTGGCATTCGTCTATCTGCTCGGGGCCCAGTCGTGGTTTGCCGCGGACCTCCCGGTCGGTGCGCAAGTGTTGGGTTGGCGTGACGCGGTATTCTTCACCTTGGTGTACTTCGTGGGCCGCGCGACCCCCGAGGTCGTCCGCGATGCGCGATACATCCATGCACTGGTGGCGGTCGGGGTACTCACGAGCGCGATTGCCATACTCGAGCGTCTGTTGGTGACCCCGGCAATGTTGGTGTGGCTCGGCGTATCCCATTACGTACAGGAGTACCTCGGCCTGACGATCACCACGATTCACAATCCCTTCGGCCTTCCGGACAGTTACTGGACGGGCATCGGCGATCAACTGGTACAACGTGCAGGGTCGACCTATCTCTCCAGTCAGGGCTTCGCGATTCCGTTTCTCGTCATTCTCCCCGCGGCAACATTGACGGTGCTGCGAGCCGAGCGCTGGCGGCTAGGGGCATGGACCGCCGCCGCCATGGTGTGGCTCGGGTTATTGCTCACGATCACGCGCATGACCCTGGTCGCTTGCGCTGTCCAGGTTCTGGTGCTGCTCGCGCTCTGGCGGCGGTGGGGCGTCGCGGTCGGCGGCGGCTTGCTCCTGACAGTCAGCTTGGCGGTCGCCTTTCTCGCAGTACCAAACTTGGCGTCGTTTGCACTCGAGACGGTCACGTTTGAGAGCGCGAGCAGCGTGTCGCACCTCGAGGACTGGTCCGAAGGCGTCGAGCACCTCGGCGAGCATCCGCTCGGCGTCGGACTCGGTGCGGGTGGCCTCACCGGGGCACGCTTCGGGCTTCCACCCGTCGCGGCGGACAGTCAGTACTTCAAGTACGCGGTCGAGCTGGGCGTCCTGGGCTTAGGCCTCTATCTCGCCGCGTTGGCGGCGCTGTTCGGTTTCGCCGCGCGCGCTTATCGCGCGAGCCCCACACCGATCGTGCGCGCATACGCTGCGCTCGTGGCAGTGACAGCCTTGGGCATAGGCATCAACGGCCTGACGACGGTGCCGCTAGCCCATCCGTTGCTCGCGTACACGTTTTTCTGGATCGCCGGCGCTCTTGTCAGCGCCGCCGACGACCGCGGGACGGCATGAGTCAGCCCCGCATCGCCCTCGATGTGTCGTTTGCCAAGCTGGTCGGGATCGGCGTCGGTGTCTACGCGTCCAACATCTGGGCAGCTCTCACGCCGCTGCTCGGCGATCGTCTCGTACCGGTGTGCAGCAAGTTCGCTCGGCCGCCCCGGGGTGCGCGCCGCACGTTTCGCGAGCGGCTGGACACACTCATGCGCGATCTGTGGTGGCACCAGGCCGGAGTGACTGTGGCCGCCCGGCGCTGCGGCGCCCAGTTGCTGCATCTGCCGGCCGGCGTCGGGCCGGTGGCGGGACGCTTCCCCGCAGTCACCACCATTCACGACGTCATGCCCATCCGCTTCGCCCCGATGTTTCGCCCCTGGTATCGCCGTTACGCCGGATTTGTCATGCCGCGGCTCGCCAGGCGTGCCCGCGCTGTGATCACGGTGTCGCAGACGGCAAAGCAGGAGATCGCCGAGGAGTTCGGGCTGGCTCCGGAGCGAATCAGTGTGATCCCCCACGGTGTGGACCCCGCGTTTCGGCCGCTGCTCCCCGGCGACCCCCGCGTGCCGGACGTGCGCCGGCGCTACGAGCTCCCGGAGGCGTTCGTGCTGGCTGTCGGGTCGATCGAGCCGCGAAAAAACCTCGAGCGGCTCCTCCAGGCGATCAGCTTGCTTCGGACCCGCCCAGGGACCCGCGACGTGACGCTCGTGCACTCGGGACCGGAAGGATGGCACGTCGATCACGTGGCGGAACGGGTACGACAGCTGGGCCTGAGTGGCGCCGCGCGATTCCTGGGCTACACGCCGGCCGCCGATCTGCAAGTCCTATATGGCCTGGCGCGTGCGTTCGTGTACCCATCGCTGTGGGAGGCGTTCGGCCTCCCGGTGATCGAAGCGATGGCATGCGGCTGTCCCGTCGTCACGTCGGGGCTGTCATCGCTTCCCGAAATCGCGGGTGATGCCGCGCTGTTCGTGGATCCGCATTCGGCGGACGACATTGCACGCGGCGTCGCGGCCGTATGGGAGGATGGCGCGCGGCGGGCGGTCCTCGTACAGAAGGGGCTCGCGCGCGTGCGCGATTTCACGTGGGCGCGGGCGGCGCGCGCCACCATCGCGGTGTATGAAGCGGCGCTCGCATAGCCGGCTGGTCGCCGTCGTCCTGGCGGTCGCGGGCTGCGGGAGTCTCGACGCTGGAGACGTCGTGGTGCCCGACATCTCCGGCACGTACGTCACCACGATTGCGTTGACGCTGGCGAACGAGTTTGAAACCCGCAGCGACACGCTCCCTGCAACCTTGCGCTTGCGCCGCGGCGCGGCACCGGGCGAGTTCGTCGGGAGCTACGCCATCGCGCCGACCGACTCCGGTCCGTTCGGGGGCCTCGTGATGGCCGATAGTACGCTGTGGCTCATGACATTCGGGGCCACGTACCGTCCCCTCGGCGGTGTCTCGCGCATTCGCGCCCTCTACTGGTGGTGCGACTTCTCGCGGCTTGGGTCGCCGCTGATCCGCGGGGCGTTGGCGGGCGATACGCTGGATGCTTCGGTCCAAGGATCGCTCCCCTGCCTCTATCAGATGGGAGGAGGAACCCTCACGATTCACACGGAGCTGCGCATGCAGCTGACGGGCGTGCGGGGATTGGCAAGTCCGTGAGTGCGATCGGAGTCATGATCGGCGTAGCCGTCGTGAACTGGAATGGGCAAGAGGACACCATTGCCTGCCTCGAGTCACTCACTGCCGCCAGCCCCGGTCCGGAACGCACGGTGGTCGTGGACAACGGCTCCAGCGACCACTCCGAGACCGTAATCGCCGCGTGGATGCGGCAGCACGCGAGCTCCCCCGCCGAACTCATCGTACTGGAAGAGAACCGCGGATTCGCCGGAGGCAATAACGTGGCTCTCGCCCGGCTCGCGGCAGATGACCGTCTCACCCACTTCCTTCTGCTGAACAACGACGCGACCGTGGACGGAGCGTTCTTTGCGAACGTACGGCAGGCGCTCGCTGAGGCGCCCGATGCGGGCCTGCTCGGTGTGACGATTTATGACGCGAGTCCTCGCGGAAACGGGCGCGTGTGGTACGCCGGCGGAGTCGTGGACCGGCTGCGGGCGCTCGGGCGACACCGCTACGAGATTCCCGCCGACCGGCGGCCGCTGCCGGTAGAGTTCGTGACCGGGTGCGCCATGCTGATTTCGCGGGAGGCGCTAGCCCGGATCGGACCTCTCCCGGAGTGCTACTTCATCTACTTCGAGGACGTCGAGTACTGCGTTCGGGCGAGCGCCGCGGGGTTGGCGGTGGTCTATGCGCCCCGCCCCGTGGTGCATCATGCCATAACCGGTACTGTACGGGCCGCCACGGCGGCGCGAGTCGAGCGCCGCTTTGCCCACTCGCGGGCGCTGTTCGCCCGGCGCAACCTGCGGGGAGCGACGCGCGCGACGGCGATCGCTTACTTGCTCGCGACGGGGCTCGCGCGGGCCGTGCTGCGCACCTTGCGGGGCCGCCCGGTGCGCGCATGGGCGGCGTTTAGGGGCACGCTCGACGGATTATTTCGGTAGAGCGTCAGCGGGCTACGGGGACAGCTCGAGCAAGACCGGAACGCGCACCGTGTCGTTAACAGCCACGATCCAGATCGATGCGGCGTACGTTCCCGAGCCCAGACCGGCGGGCCGCGGTGCCACCGTCAAAAAGAACGGGAGAGTGTCTTCGGTCGTCGGCAGGAAGAACCAACTCCCGTTCTCAAAGGCGCTCCAGCGGCCGCTCACGTTGTCCACGAAACTCAAGGTCAGATAGCGGTCGGGCAGGACCGTGTCACCCGCGCGCCCGCGGAAGACCAGGCTCTCAGGCGTGACAAAGAGCGTCACCGGCGGCACGCCGGTCGCGCCCTCGTCGCTCGCGAAGCGACACGCGAGCGCGAGCCCGAGCCCGATCCCCGCTAGCAGCAGCGCGCGTGGGCTCAAGTTGGTTTGCGCATCTGCCACATCGCGCCGCCCAAAAGTCCTGCATCCACGGTGACGCGCAGCGTCCACGCGAGTGCCGCACCCGTGATTCCGTATGCGCGGATCAGAAGCCATGCGCCGACGACGTACAGCGGCAGCTCGACGAGGTGAAACTTCGCGGGCAAGTCGGGGCGTCCGCGACCATAGAGGTAGGCCGAGGGGACGTGCGCGAGCCCGTTGATCAGCACTCCTGCCGCGAGAATCGCAAAAGCGGTGCCTCCGTGCGTCGCGTAATCCGGACCGAGCCACAGGCGGAGTAGGGGTTCAGCGAACACTATGAGCAATACCCCGATCGGTACCAACGCCACCACGAGAAAGCGCAACGACATGACGGCCAGGCGCATCCCGTCCGCCTGAGTCGATGTGTCATTATCGGTGGCGCTCACCGCCGGAAAGAGCGCCCCCGCGAGCGCGGCTGGAACGATGAGCAGCCGCGTGACCGCTTCCGCCGGACCAGTGTAGTAGCCGACCGCCGCGACACCGGCGAGCGAAGCCAGCAGAAACCGTTCGACGTAAATGAGCAGCGGATTGACCGTGTTCGATACCGCCGTCCACGCGCCGTACGCGACGAGTGGCCGGAACGACGTCCAACTTGGCTCGAGCTGCCAGCGCAGGGCCGGCACTGCGCTCCGCACCGCCCGCATCCATGCCAAAGCAGCGAGCAGCCGGAACGCGAGGAGGGCGGCCGTGATGGCAACGAGGTCGCCGCCCGCGGCGGCCACGACCGCCGGCACGGCGAACATCGCCGCGGCCAGCGGCGTCCGTACGATGTTGACCAGATCGAAGCGGAGCGCCGCTTCGAGAATGCCCCGGAGACTCGCCGAGACCGCGACGAATGGGATGGACCCGCCGAGCACGAGAAAGCACGCCCGCACCTCGGGCTGGAGAGCCGCGGGCACGTTCATCGCCCTCCCGACGAGCCATGGCGTCACCAGCGCGAGTGCCGCGCCTCCGAAGATCCCGAGTGCCGTCTGCACGACCACGGAAAGGGTGGTCGTCGGGCCCAGCGTGGTGAAGTCGTTGCGGGCGAGGCACGCCGCCACGTGCTTCGTCGTGGCGCGCCCCAGTCCGAGATCGAGCAGGCCGAATGACCCGATCAGCGCCCAGACGAGGCCGAGAACCCCGAAGCGCTCCGCGCCCAGATAGCGCGCTGCAACCGGTATGGCCACGACGCCCACAGCCAGCGGCGCACCCGCCTCACCCAGGCGCTGCACCTCGTCGGGTCGCTCGACGAGCCACCGCATGCGCTCGGCGAACGCCTCCGGGCGTGGCTCGAGCAGGAACCCGGTTTCACCGTGCGCCACGCTTTCTGTCGGCCCACCGTTGTTCACCGCGAGCACGGGTCGGCCATGCGCCATGGCCTCGACCGGGACAATTCCCCACGGCTCGCTGAGCGAAGGGAACACCAGGGCGTAGCAGCGGGCCATCAGATCCTCCAGCTCTTTCCTCTGTGGATTGATGCGATAAAGGACCCCGTCCGTGCCCCCGGGGAGCGCCTGAAGCCGGCGCACATAAGCGGTGGATCCATTGTCCACCTCTCCAGCGATCACGAGCGACCAGTCCGAGCCGCCCGGTGCTTCAGCCCGGAATCGCCGAAACGCCTCGAGCGCAAGCTCGACATTCTTGGTCCACTTGATCCTGCCCGCGTACAGGAAAAAGCGTTCGTACGCCTCACGCCGGTCCGCGTGCGCGATCGCCGCGCCGGGATGCAGCACTTCGACCTTCTCGGGCGGGCTTAACCGATTGGCAAGGATCTGGTCTCGCGTGGTTCGGCTGTTCGCGAAGACATGGACGTATCGTCGCCAAGCGAGCCGCGTCAGGGCACGGTAGGGCGGCAGGAACAGTGGCAGCATCCAGCGCAATGACGGCCGTCGAGCGACAAGCTCGGCGCGGTATACCGGATCAAATACCGGCCGGGAGAGGGAGTGGCAATAGCAGATCACGGGCACCCGATGATTCCGCAGAGTGATCAGGTCGCCGAGGCCTTCGGATGACACGACCAGCGCGTCGTAGTCCTCGAGCGGCAGCCGCTGCCCGGCGATAGTCAACGCGGCCCCGAGCGCCGGCGCGATGGCGCGGCGGACGGGGACGCGCCGCAGGGCTACCACATTCGAGAGGCGCTGGAATTCTGGGAAGGTGTGCTCGAGATCAAGATGACTCGTGAAGACGGTTAACCGGTGACGCGAGCGCGCCGAGACTTCGAGGATCATCCGTTCGACCCCCGAACGAAGATGGATCCATGGGTAATAGAGGGCGACCCGCTTCACGGCGCCTGGTAGACTCGTTCGACGACGGCGGCCGTGCGATCCCAAGAGAACCGGTCGCAGTTGGCCACGCCGCGCCGAACCAACTCGCTCCGCAGCGCGGTGTCGTCGCGCAAGCGCCGCAACTGGGCCGTCAACTCGTCGGCTGATTGTGGGTCGAACGAGAGCGCCGCGTCACCATAGACCTCCGGCAGCGATCCTGCCGTGGAACTGACCACCGGGCAGCCGCACGCCATCGCCTCGAGCACCGGTATCCCGAATCCTTCGAGGAGCGATGGGAAGACGAAGGCTAACGCGCGATTGTAAAGTCCCACGAGGTCCGAGGTGGAAACGACGCCGAGGTATCGTACGAGGGGTTCGAGGCGCCGCTCGCGCACGCGGGCGAAGACGCGTTCCGCCCCAAAGCCCAGCCGGCCAACCAAGACGAGGTGGAGCCGTAGGGCCTCGATGGCCTGTAGCAGCACGTCGAGGTTCTTGCGCTCCTGGATTACGCCAACGAAGAGGACGTACGGCTCCACGGGCGCACGCTCGGCTGGCGGGAGCGGCTTGAAGACATCGCGGTCCACGGCGCCGGCGGCGACAGTGACCCGGTCGGCGGGCAGTTGGTAATGCTCCACGATCTCGCGTTTCGTAAACTCGGAACAGGTGAGAATGTGATCAGCGTGTCGCACCGCGAGTCGCGTAAGGGCGCGCATCCGCAGCCGCTCCAGCGAAGCGTAGGCCCGGGGCACCCGCACGAATCCGAGGTCGTGGATCGAAACGACCGTACGGTGTCTGCCAATCGGCAGGAAGTTGAAAGGCACATGGAGCACGTCGAGCCGCAGGCGGCGGGCCTGCCACGGGATCTCGACACCGCGCTGCCACCACACTGATCGGCGGGCGAGCGGCACGTGGGTCGCGGGGACGCCGTGGAGGAGGGGGGCAGCCGCTCCGCGAAAGCTGAAGAGGTAGTAACCGGTCTCGCCGTTGGCGCGTCGCAGCAGCGCGCGAATCAGATTCTCGAAGTACTGCTCGTTGCCGCTCCTGCGAACTCCCACGAAGTGGGCGTCAATACCGACGCGCATGACGGGACGACGGCGCTCACACGGCGCCGTTGCGCCTCACGACGGCCGGTACCGTCTTAACGAGGATTTTCAGGTCGAGCAGCAGCGACCACTCCTGCACGTAGCGCCTGTCCAACTCGACCACTTCTTCGAAGTCCACGATATCCGACCGGCCGCTCACCTGCCACAGCCCCGTGATCCCCGGCTTCGCCCCCAGGCGCGCGAAGTGGTGGACCTGGTACTCCATGAAGTCGCTCTCCGGGAAAGGCCGCGGTCCAACGAGCGACATTTCGCCGCGCAGCACGTTCCAGAGCTGCGGCAGCTCGTCCAGGCTCCAGCGTCGCAACCATCGGCCGACGCGGGAGACACGGGGATCGTTCGGGATCTTGAAAAGCCGTGGGTCGCCGCTGTGATTGAGATGCGCGACGAGAGGTTTCATCTCCTCGGCCCGATCGACCATCGTCCGGAACTTGAGCATCCAGAACCGGCGACCGCCGGTGCCGATGCGGCGGTGTCTGAAGATGACGGAGCCGGACGAGTCGAGCTTGATGATCACACTCAAGACGGCGAAGAGCGGTGCGAGGACGACGAGCCCCAGCGTGGCGCCAGCGACATCCACAACCCGCTTGATCGCGAACTCCTGGGCCTTTAGGGTCTGCGTGGTGAGCTCCACGAGCGGCTGGCCGCGCTTCCAGACCATGCTCGGCTGCACGCCAGCGAGCTCGAACGTGCGCGGCACCGAGAAGACATGGCAGCCCGCGGTGATGGACTGTTCCACGACGTCATGCAACTCCGCGTCCGTCGTGTGTCCGCAAATCACGACGCTCTCGATGCGATGGAGCTGGATCAGGATCGGGAGATCGGCGAGCGTGCCGATGGCTCCAATGCTGAGCGTCGGTCCGCTGTCCACGAAACCAACGGCGACGTGCTCGCCGCGGCCGGCGAAGGCGGAGCGGCTAGCCAGCTCAGCGCATTCCGAGGCGGTGCCGACGAGAATGGTACGCGAGGAGCCCGGGGTGCGGCGCACTACCCGGGCGTCGAGGGCTTCAATGCCGAAACGCATGGCGACCAGACCGAGCCAAACGACGATCGTGGTGACGCCGAACTGGGTGGCGACGAGCGCGACGCCGCGTTCCCACAACGGCGCCCAGAGGGGGAGCGCTGTTGCCAGGACGCAACCCAGGAACAAGCGGCCAGGATCGCGGCGCCGGTCGCCGGCGCCGTAGTTTCCCGTGACGAAGAGGGCGACGATCAGCGCAATCGCATACTGCCAACCGTCGAGATATCCCGGCGGGAGGAGCTGTTGGACGATCGTGCCCATCGAGCGGCCGAGCAGCTCACCCTGTCCCACGGAGCGGTACAGCTCGCGGAGGATGGCGAAGGCGGCGAGGTCGGCGAGGAGCAGGACGGCAAAGCGGCCCGCGGCGCGCGCAAGGTGACGGCGCAAGGTGGGGGCCGCGCGTCGCTGCAGCCCCATGGTGGCCTGCGCGCGGACGAGCGGCACCCCCCGCGTCGGCTCCACCAGACGCCGAACCGGACTGCTGACCGGTTCGAGTGAATCAGACGTTGCCAGCGGCTCGCTCATGATCCTCAAGGGCGCAGGTGAGCGCAAAAACAGGAGAGAAAAGATAGGCGCAGCGGGGAAGGTTGGCTATCAAGACCAGATGGGAATCGCCGTGCCGCGCTCACGGCGTGCCCGCCCCGCGGTTTCGGGACGTGACCTCGTCCATCCATTCTTCAAGCTGTGTCAGTAGGCGGTCTCGGTCGAATTCCCGATGCGAGTACGCGACCGCCCGCGCGCCCATCGCTGCTCGCTCGCCGGGCGGAAGCTCGACGAGCCGCGCCACGCGGTCTGCCAGGGCCCGGCCGTCGCCGGACGGACAGACGAAGCCTGCCCCCGCCTCCTCGATCACACGGGCGCCTTCGCCATCGAGCATCCCGATCAGGGGGAGGCCGGTCGCGAGGTAGGTCTGGACTTTCCCTGGGATAGTCATGGCGAACACCGGATCGCTCTTGAGCGTGACGAGCAGCGCGTGGCCGCCCCGAAAGAAGCTCGGCATTCGCTCAAGCGGGTGGCGTCCCAGCATCCGAACGGCCTCCTCGAGCTCGCGGCGACCGATCTCGCTCCTTACCCACTCGGCCGCTCGCCCGTCTCCGACGATGAGCCAGCGAATGTCCGCGCGATGGCGCAGCGCCTCCGCGGCGTCCAGAATCGCCGGAAAGTCCTGCGCCTCGCCAATGTTGCCCGCGAAGAGGACATTGAAGGTGTCCCGGAACTCCCGCACTTCGGGTGCCGGCTCAACGGCCGCGAGGCTCTCGCGAAACAGCGGCTCCGCCCAGCTCGGAAAATACCGGAAGCGGGACGAGTCGCCTGCGTACTTCTCGATGTTCGGCAGGAACGCCCGCGACTGTCCGAGCACCAAATCACAGCGACGGTAGATGAACGAGACCACGCGCCCGATGAGCGTCAGCAGCCAGGGCGACCGCACGACGCCGACCGCCGAGAGGGTCTCGGGCCACAGGTCGAGGACCCACAGCAGCACGGGAGCCCGCTTGAGCCGGCCGATCAGGATCGCTGGCAGGCAAGTGGTGATGGGCGACGGTTGAAAGACGAAGATCGCATCGAAGGGCTTCCCGCGCAGGCGCCACGTGCCCAGCACGGCTCCGCTCAGCAGCGCGCTCAGGTAATTGAGCGCCAGCCGTAGGCGGCTCCTCCCGCGCGTTACGACGGGCACCCGAACTATTGCCGCTCCTTCGTACACGGAATAACGCCCCGGCTCCCGCCGATACTCCGGAAATACCCGCCCCTCGGGATAGTTCGGCGGTCCGGACAGAACTGTGACCTTGTGCCCGCGCCGTCCCAGGTCGGCGACAAGATCATTGATGCGGAAATTCTCCGGCCAGAAATAGTGACTGACGACGAGGACACGCACCGCAGGCCGTCAGGAGGGCTCGCGCCAAACGACGCGCTTCACATAGTCCGTGTAGCTGTGGACGATGCGGACCACCTTCTCCGAGACGTTGGGGACGTTGTAGTCCGCGACCAGCGGCAGCGTGCGGGCTGCGCCGCGGGGCTGACTCTGAAGGATGAGGAGCCCCTGACGGACGCGCTCAACCGCGAGTCCCACCATCATTACGGCAGCCTCCTCCATCGCCTCGGGACGCTCGTGCGCCTCCCGGATGTTCAGAGCCGGGAAGTTGAGGATCGACGACTCTTCGCTGATCGTACCGCTGTCGGACAGCACGGCGCGCGCCGACATCTGGAGTTTCACGTAATCGTGAAACCCGAGCGGCTTGAGCAGCTTGACGAGCGCATGAAACCGGGTCCCGGTGGCCTCGATCCGCTTCATCGTGCGCGGATGCGTGGAGACGATCACCGGTAAGTTGTGATCCTCCGCGATGGTGTTGAGAACTTCCACCAGCTTGCCGAAGGACCGCTCGCCGTCGACGTTTTCCTCCCGATGGGCGCTCACGACGAAGAACCCTTCCCGCTCGAGCCTCAGCCGTTGCAGCACGTCGGAGGCCTCGATCCGCGCCCGGTAGTGCGTGAGAACCTCCAGCATCGGACTGCCCGTCTTGATAATCAGATCCGGGGGCAGACCCTCGCGCAACAAGTAGTCCCGGGCGATCGTGCTGTATGTGAGATTCACGTCCGCCGTGTGGTCCACGATGCGCCGGTTGATCTCCTCCGGCACACGCTGATCGAAGCAGCGATTCCCGGCTTCCATATGGAAGACGGGAATCTTGCGGCGCTTCGCGGGGATCACGGCGAGGGAGCTGTTGGTGTCCCCGAGGACGAGCAGCGCTTCGGGTCGTACCTGCTCGAGCACGCGGTCTACGCCGATGATCACATTCCCGATCGTCTCGGCCGCCGTGCTTCCCGCGCTGTGAAGGAAATGGTCCGGCTTCCGGATTTCGAGGTCCTCGAAGAAGACCTGGTTGAGCTCGTAGTCGTAGTTCTGGCCCGTGTGGACCAGCGCGTGATCGCAGACCTCGTTCAGCCGGGCCACCACACGCGACAGGCGAATGATCTCCGGCCGAGTGCCGACGACCGTGACGACCTTCAGCTTCTTCATAGCTTGACTGCCGATGCGATGGTGTCCGGCTTCTGTGGATCGAACACCTCGTTGGCCCAGAGCAGCACAACGATCTCGTCTCCCCCAACATTCATAATGCTGTGCACCCACCCGGGTACGGTCTCGACGACACGGGAGGCATCGCCACGGACGAGGATCTCGAAGGTCTCGCCGCTGACGAGGTGGCGGAAGGCGAACCGCGCCGTCCCCTTCACGACCAGAAACTTCTCGGTTTTGCTGTGGTGGTAGTGCTCTCCGCGGGTGACCCCCGGGGGCGCGGTGAAGTAGGAGAACTGACCGGAATCGAGAGTCCGCAGCAGCTCGACGAACACGCCACGGGAGTCCTCGTGTCGCTGCAACCCGTAGGCAAACGCGTCCGGCGGCAGGTAACTCACGTAGGTGGCGTAAAGGGCCCGCGTCAGCCCGGTTCCGACGCGCGGAATGGTTCGCGAGCGCCGGCTCTCGGCGAACTCACGCAGCATCCCCGCCAGGGCGCCGACCGACGTCGCGTAGACGGGTCCGACCTCCACTAGGCCGGTGCGCCGGTCCGCCAGGTCCAGCATTCCGATAAACGCGTCCACCACGTCATCGACGTACACCAGGTGCAGCGGCGTCGCGGGATCGTGGATCGTGATCGACAGATCGCGCGCGATGTTGTGACAGAAGGTCGCGACCACGGAGTTGTAGTTGGGACGAGCCCACTTTCCGAATATGTTGGGCGGGCGCACTACGATGGCGCGCGCGCCTGTGGCCGCTCCGTAGCGCTCCACCGCGAGCTCGCCCGCGCGCTTGCTGCGCCCGTACGGCGTGTCGAGCGTGGCCTGCGCGGATGAGCTGTAGACGATGGGCACGGAGCGGCGGCTGGCCTCGAGCGCGGCGCAGACCGCCGCCGTGAACCGGACATTGATTTCGGTGAACTCGCTCGGGTCGGCGGGCCGGTTCGCGGCGGCCAAGTGAAACACGAAATCCGCGCTCGCGAGGGCATTCTCCACAGTCGCTGCGGCGGTGCCGCGGGTGAGGCTCACGACATCCGTGTGGCCCGCCTCGCCCAAGCGGACGCGCAGGTTGCGCCCGAGGAAGCCATCTCCTCCCGTGACCACGATTCGCACGGGTCAGTACTCGGCCGGAGCCGCGTCGCCCCGCAACACGCGCTGCATGAACGGCAGCCGTTGCAACATGTCGCGCATCTCGGGGACATCCAGCTGTCTCGTGTTCTGTGAGGTGTAGTCACCGGAGAGCGTGATGCGGGTTTCGCCCTGCTCGAAGTATTTGGCGTAATTCAAATCGCGGGTATCGGGGGGGATGCGGTAATAGTCCTTCAGATCCTCCGCGGCGGCGTGTTCCTCGCGACTCAGGAGCGTCTCGTGCAGCTTCTCACCGTGCCGGGTTCCGATCTCGCGCACTTCGTGGTTCGGGCGGCCCAGGACGTCGCGCATCGCCTCGGCAAGCACACGCAGCGTAGCGGCCGGCGCTTTCTGCACGAAGATGTCGCCGTTGCCGCCATGCTGGAACGCGTACATGACGAGCTCCACTGCATCCTCCAAGGTCATCATGAAGCGCGTCATCGCCGGATCGGTGATGGTGATGGGCCGGCCGGTCAGGATCTGATCGGCGAACAGCGGGATGACCGAGCCACGGGAGGCCATCACATTGCCGTACCGAGTACCGCAGATCACGGTGCCGCCGGTCCGCAGGCTCCGGGAGGCGGCCACCATGACCTTCTCCATCATCGCCTTGGAGATGCCCATCGCGTTGATCGGGTAGACCGCCTTGTCGGTGCTGAGGCAGATCAGGCGCTTCACGCCGGCCGCCACCGCGGCGCCGATGACGTTCTCCGCGCCGAGGATGTTGGTGCGCACAGCCTCCATGGGATGGAACTCGCACGAGGGAACCTGTTTCAGTGCCGCCGCGTGGAAGCAGTAATCCACGCCCCGAAATGCTGCGTCCAGGCTGCGCCGATCGCGCACGTCCCCGAGGTAGAACTTCAACGTCGGGTTCGCGAACCGCTTCCGCATGTCGTCCTGCTTCTTCTCATCGCGGCTGAAGATGCGGATCTCATCGATGTCCGAATCGAGAAAACGATTGAGCACGGCGTGCCCGAAGGAGCCGGTGCCACCGGTGATCAGCAAGACCCCCTGCAAGGTGACCTCCACGAGTCAGCCTGTCGCCTGCAGTCGCCCCTGGAGAACGTCCTCAAAGACTTGAATCGACCGCTGTGCGATCGCCGGCCACGTGAAGCGGCTGAGGACCAGCGAACGGCCGGCTTCCCCCATTGAGGCTCGCCTTTCAGGGTCGGTAAGGACGCCAACGAGTGCTTCGGCCAGTGCTTTGGCGTTCAACGTAACGACGTCACCCGCCCGCGCTTCGGCGACTTCTGGAAAGTGGCAGGCGTCGGAGATCACCACCGGCGTCGCGCACGCCAGCGACTCGAGAATGGCCATGCTGAAGCCTTCCTGTCTGCTCGGAAGGCAAAAGCACGCCGCATCGACGTAGGCCGCGATCTTCTGTCGCCCCCAGAGAGGCCCGACGATGTGCACGCGATCGCGCAGCCCTGTGCTGGTGATGCGTCGCTCGAAATCGGCACGGGCGCCAGCATCTGGCCCCGCCACGACCAGGCGAATCGCAGGGTCGTTCGCCGCGACAATTATGAAGGCGTCGGCAAGATAGTCCAACCCCTTCTTGTAGTGCAGCCGGCTCAGGAAGAGCACGAACGGCTGGTCTTCGAGCTCTGGATGGGCCGCACGAAACGCCCCCTTGGGCGGGAGCGGTTCGATCTCAGCGGGGAAAACGCCGTTGGGCAGGACTCTCCGAGGCGTCCGCAGGCCCAGAGGCCCAAGGAGCCGTGCCTCGTCTGCGTTCAGAACGTGCAGGCACGCCGCCTGTTCGAGCATCCCCCGGTACGTGAGCATGAGGGCGATCTTCTTCTTCAGCCACCGCTGCCTGAGACTCCACGGATCCAGCATGCCGTGAGGCGCGAGGATGTAGGGCACGCCGAGCCGGCGCGCCTCGATCGATGCCCGCCATACCACCCGGTCCCAGACGCCATGCAGATGCACGATGTCCGCTGCCGCGATGCCCGCGCCGAGCAGGCGAGCAGTTGCAGCGGGCACCATCATGCCCAGACGCAAGCCCGCCGGCAGCGGCGCCATGGCGACGGCATCGATCCCCGGAATGTCGCGGAGCGATGCGTCGATCGCCGCAGCCTGCCCGAGCGAATCCTGGAAGGCGATGGCGACTTGATGACCGAGCCCCGCCTGCGCCGCCGCCAGCCGGCTCGCCACAACCGGTGGTCCGCCGAACGCCGGGTCCATACTCGCCACCACGTGCAGAATCCTCACCTCGGACGTCGACCGGCCGTCCCGTCACCGGCAATCCGAGCAATGAATTCGAGACGCTGGCGTTCTTTCACCGTTGTGTCCAGATGAGCCACTTCTTCGCGCGCAACGCGCCTGCCCTTGACGCGGTCGACGAACACCCGAATTCGCTGCGCCTCCGTTACAACGTTGTCCGGCGTGTTCGACAGGCGCAGCACGAACCAACTGTCGGGATCGAGGTCCGGGTCCTCGTGGCCGATGATGACCGGCAACCCGATCGCCAGGTAGTCCCTCACTTTCAATGAGCACGCCTCGCTCATCCCTTTGCGGTGGAGCGCCAGCGTTCCGATGCCGACATCCGCACGACGCATCACGGCTTGGTATTCCTCGCCCGTGAGGTAGCCATGGAAGGAGAGATTCGGCGAGATGCGGAGGTCGTGGTCGACGGCACCACGCTGCAGCCCGACAATGTCGAAGTCCCAGGCGGGCTCCCGGTGTGCAAGCTCGACGATCTTGTCCACTCCGTGCCACGGCAACGCCGGTTCCCCGACAAAAACGAGCCGAGGTCTCCCACCCGCGGGGGCTGGAGCACGCGCGAAGCGGTCTAACGCCACACCGTTGCCGATCACGATCGAGGCCTTGCCCCAGCGATCGAACGCCGGGAGTCGCTGCAACTCACCGGTGACGAAAACGATGCCGCGAACCGACTTCAGCAGGAGCCCGCGAGTGAGTCGGTGATACAGGAAACGGATCGGATCGAGTTGGAGCGCATATTCCTCGAGGTCATTGGTGTTCACTTCGAGCACGACGGGAAGATTGCGCAGGAGACCGCTCAACGCGGGGTAGTGTACGCTGTACCGTAGGTAGACTACGCTTGGGCCCCACCGCTGCACAGCCTCAACCAGCCGCCGCACCTGCTGCATCCGCGTAAAGGCCCGCGTCCATCGAGGTGCGCCAGGGGTGGTTGAGAAGATGTGTACGCGCAGATCTTCCCACCCGGCGGTCGGTACGGCTTCGACTTTCCGGTCGCCGACTTGAAGGAAAAACTGCGGCTCGTGACCCTCGCGGCGCCAAGCGACGCCCTGGTCGACCAGCTTCTTCCTGACGCCGGCCAACCGGTCGATGCTCGCACCTAGATAGACGTAGGCAATTCTCACGGCAGGCGAGATGACGATCTGGTCGGCGGTCGTCGTCTCAGCGGTGGGATCGCGACCCTCGGCGGTCGGCCCAGGGCAGCGCCAGCGAGAAACGATCGCCTAGTCCCATCCAACGCCACAGGAACGCCAGCGCGATGCCAAGGCCCGCCCCGATGACGAACCCGATCACGCCGCGGAACGCAATCCTTCTGTCATCGGGTTCGAGGTTGCTCTCCGCTTGATCGACCACGGAAATCAGGGGCGTGTTTCGCACTGCTCTCAGCCGCACATCCTCCAGGTTCTGGGCGAGCGTGGTGTAGACCGCCTGCTTGAGCTGCACGCCGCGCGACAGACGATCGTATTCGAAGCGGAGCGCCGGCGATGACTGCCAGCTCGCGTTCCCCTGGAGCCAGCGCTTGAGGTCCTCCTCCGCCGCAGTCAATTCCTGGCGTGCTGAATCGACGCGCTCC
>QHUJ01000161.1 GCA_003221895.1 Gemmatimonadota bacterium
ATCGAACACCTCCCGCGCCATGGAGGGGACGCGCACCACCTCACCGTCCTTCGTGATGAGCATCATCCCCTCGGCGCCCAGCGTCAGCAGCAGGTTGTCGACGGCGAGCTTCTCCAGCGCCTCGGGCAGGGCATCGGGATGGGCGAGGTCCAGCGCGGCGCCCATCGCCTGCTCCAATTCGCGGCGATTGGGCTTGAAAATCGTGGCGCCGCGGTAGGCAAAGAAATTCTTGAACTTGGGATCGACCACCACCGGGACGCCCCGCTTCTTGGCGATGGTCAGGCCACGCTCGATCACCTGCGGCACCAGCGTGCCCTTGTTGTAATCCTCGATCAGCAGCGCATCGGCATCGCGCATCGCGCGCTCCAGCGCGGTGCCGAGCTGCTCCATGATGCGCGCGGAGATGGGATGCTCGATCTCTTCATCGATGCGCAGCATCTGCTGGCCGCGCGCCACGACGCGCGTCTTTGACGTCGTCGGCCGCGTGGTGTCGGTCACGAGGTACTGCGTGCCGAGCTTCTCGTCGTCCAGCTCGGCTTTGACCGACTCGCCGCGCGCGTCGGCGCCCACCACGGCGACGAGCCGGCATTCGGCGCCGATCGCGGCCACGTTCGCCGCCACGTTCGCGGCGCCGCCCAGCGCGTGACGGCTCGCGTGCACGGTGACGACGGGCACCGGCGCTTCGGGCGACACGCGGTCGGCGTCGCCGACGAGATACACGTCGAGCATCGCGTCGCCGACGACGACGATGCGGGTCGTCGCCATCTTGCGGAGCAGAGCCTCGAGGCGGTCGCGGGTGAGGAGGCGGCTGTCGGGCACTAGGGAACGTGCCCTTCCTTTTTCGTTCTCCAGCTCACCGCAATCGTCCCCACCCAGCGCGACTTCTCGGGCCCGTTGTTGATGAGGTGGACGCCGCCATTGCCCGACAGCACCCAGCGTCCATGCGCCGCTCGGCCCGCGATCGCCAGTCGCACCGTACGCGTGACCGGCTGCGCGAACAGCGTCGGCGTCGAGGCGTACTGCGGGACGGTCGGATACGGCAAGCGGAAATCTCCCTGGCCCTGGCGGAGCACGGTGATTTCGGGTTCGAGCAATACGCTCGGCCCCGCGATCATGCTGCCGCGCAATGTGAGTTGATCGTAGTCGGAGAAGTTACGGCCGAGCCCGACGTTGCGCCGCATGACGGCTTCCGCCGGATTGGGGGTGCGGTATGTGAGGTTCGCGACCTGGGTGTAGAACGCGGTCCACCCGAACCGCGAGATCCCGCCCTGCGCGCCGAGGGTGAATCCGTAGGACGGTGGCTCCTTGTCGCTGGCTTTGGATTTGTCGACCTGGATGTCGTCGAGCAGGACGGACGCGAACAGCTGCGTGCGCTTGAGGCGCGTGGTGACGTCGAAGCCGAGCAGATTGTTCGACAGCGATCCCTGGTCGTACTGCTGTACGAGGCCGAGGGTGAAGATGTTGGCGAACCACGGCTCGAGGTCACGGCCCACGCCGGCGGTGATGGTGCCCTCCCACAGTGCGAACGTCGTGTGCCCCGGCGGCCGGATCACGAGGCGGTGCGCCACGAAGTGACGAGTGTTCGCCGTGCCGCTCGTGTCGGCGATGTTGTCGAGCTGCGTCAGGATGCCCTCGAAGTAGACGCCCTCGGTGCCGATCTTGAAGTCGAGCTGATCGTAGCTGTAGGGACTGGGTGAGACGAGCAATCCTTCGGTGAAGCGCGGTCCCCAATTGCGGTCGAGACTCCCAAAGAAGATCTCGCCGTAGCGCCACTGCGCGCTGCCGTACGCCTCGGCGAAGCGTCCCGCGATGGCGCGATCCTTCTTCCCGTAGTAGTCGGGATCCCACTTCAGGCGCGTGTCGAAGTAGGGATGCGTGGACACGACCACGGGGCCGAAGTAGAGCGTCAGCGCCGCGCCGCCGTTGAACGTCGCGTGTCCCACGCCCGCCTCGCGCAGCGGATCGCGCCGCGCATGCGAGCTGCCCGCGATCCCGGCATCGATGTCGAGGCGCGCCGCTGGCCCGCGCATGGTGCGCGTGAGCTCGGCGCGAATTTTCCGAACGACGGCCCACTCGGAGCGCGTGACGACCGTGCTGTCCACCGGCGCGAGCGCGCGCAGCACGTCGTCCACCTTGAGCGGGCGACTGAGCGGCGACGGATCGGCTATGCGTCCCGCGGCGATGAGGTGCTCGACGTAGGGCATGGACCAGTGACTGAGGGGGAGGTAGGGCGAGGCCTCTTGAGCGGCGAGGCTGGCGGGCAGCAGGAGCAGCAAGAGAGCGGTGCGCATGGCGCAGCAATTTAACGCGGAAGTACGAACGCGGAACGCGGAACAGCGAGGCTGGTTACATTGTGCTGCCAAGCAACCTGTTCCGAGTTCCGAGTTCCGCGTTCCGCGTTATGGGGGTGGGATGTTCGTTGAGCTGTACCGGGGGGCGGTTCTCGAATCCCGCCACCGCGTCCACGTGGCCGTCGTCGATGCCCACGGGCGACTCGTCGCCCAGGCCGGCGACCCCGCGTACACCACCTTCTGGCGTTCCGCCGCGAAACCGTTCCAGGCGTGGCCGTTGGTCGAAGATGGCGTGGTCGGGCGGTTCGGACTGCGACGGCAGGAGCTCGCGTTGGCGTGCGCGTCGCACTCGAGCGAGCCGGCGCAGGTCGCGCTGGTGCGCGAGTTCCTGCAGCGCATCGGCTGCTCCGAGCGCGATCTCATGTGCGGCCCGCACCGGCCACTGTCGGACGCCGTCGCGAAGGACTACGAGAAACGGGGCGTGCGACTCACCGCCGTCTACTCGAATTGTTCCGGCAAGCACACGGGAATGCTGGCGCTGGCGAAGCACCATGGTTGGCCGACGGAGTTCTACGCGCGCATCGAGCATCCTGTGCAGCAACGCTGCCTCGAGTCCATCAGCGCTTACACAGACGTGCCGGTCAAGGAGATCGCTGTCGCGGTGGACGGCTGCGGTGTGGCGTGTTTCGCGCTGCCGCTCTCCAACATGGCGCTGGCGTACACGCGTCTCGAGGGGCCGATCCTCGAGGCGATGATGCTGCACCCCGAGCTGGTGGCGGGCGAGGGCCGTCCGTGCACGGAGATGATGCGGGCGCATCCGGGTCGTGTGGTTGCCAAGGTGGGCGCCGAGGGCATCTACAGCGCGCTGCTGACGCGGGAGGAGCTGGGCGTGACGCTGAAGGTGGAGGACGGCCACAGCCTGGCCTCGGCGCTGGCAATTGCGGCAGTGCTGGCGGAGCTGGGTCTCAAGCCGCAGCCCGAATCGCTGCTCACGCGGCCGATCACGAACTCGCGCGGGGAGACGGTGGGAGAGATGCGTGTAATTGGGGGGCTATTGCGATGAAAGGCGTGCGTGGTGCGTGGTGCGTGGTGTTACCATGAGCCTGGATCCGCAAACGTTAGCGCTCGTGCGGATCGCCGTGGCGACTGCCACGGGCGACGAGGACAAGCTGCGCAAACGCATGACCGCGGCGCGAGCTGCCGCTGTGCCGTCGCTGTGGGTCGAGGAGCTGCTCCTACAGAGCTTCCTCAATGTGGGCTATCCGCTCGCGCTGGTGGCCTTCGGCGTGTGGCGGAGCGTGGCTGGACCCGTGGGGGAATCCGGCGAGCCGATCGCGCATCCTGAGTGGGAGCGGTGGACGAAGCGGGGCGTGGAGGCATGCGGCGAGGTGTACGGGCGGACGTATCACAAACTCATGCTGAACCTGCGTGCGCTGCACCCGGCGATCGAGCCGTTGGTCGTCGTGGATGCGTACGGGAAAATTCTCGGCAGGCCGGGGCTCGATTCGAAGCGCCGCGAGCTCTGTACGCTGGGCGCGATCGCGATGCAGAACACGCCTCGTCAGCTACATGCGCATTTGCGCGGGGCGCTGAATACGGGATCGAGTCGGGACGATGTCGATGAAGTCATCGCGATCGTGGAAGACGACCTTTCCAAAGAGCGGGCGCTGAAGCTCTGGGAAATGTGGGCGGACGTGCGGGAGAGAAGCTTGTGAACGCGGAAGACGGAATGCGGAACGCGGAACATCAGAGTGAGTCTGCGAAGCCGCGCGACCTCAAGGAGCGGACGAAGAGATTCGCGGTCGACGTAATACACTTCTGTCGCGGACTCCCGTCCCGGTCGCCAATCGATATTCTCAGCCGTCAGTTGCTGCGGTCGGGAACCTCAGTCGCGGCGAATTATCGAGCTGCACGACGGGCCCGCTCTCGCAAGGAATTTCTTGCGAAGATGGGGATCGTCGAGGAGGAAACCGACGAGAGCTCCTTCTGGCTGGAGCTGCTCGAAGATTCTGGCCTTATAGCAACAAATGAAACCCGGCGGTTGCGCGCAGAAGCTCATCAGTTGGTTGCAATAGTTGTCTCGTCAATTCGCACAGCGCGCGGTCCTGGCACTGCAGTTCCGCGTTCCGCGTTCCGCGTTCCGCATTAGATGTTCATTGACCGCGTCGTTGTTCACGTCGTGGCCGGAACAGGCGGATCCGGCGCTTCGTCATTTCGCCGTGAGAAATTTGTGCCCAAAGGTGGGCCGGATGGCGGCGACGGGGGGACGGGCGGAAGCGTCTACCTCAAAGTCGATCCGAATCTGGCTACGCTGCTCGACTACCGCTACCACACCCGCTGGGTGGCGGAGCGCGGCCAACACGGCAAAGGGAAGAACATGACGGGGAAATCGGCGGAGGATGTCTACCTCCCCCTTCCCGCGGGGACCGAGGTGCGCGACCCCGACACCGGCGAGATCCTCGGCGAGTTGATCACGCCCGATCAGACCTTGCTCGTTGCGAAGGGCGGCCGTGGCGGGCGCGGCAATCAGCACTTTGCGACGCCGACACACCAGTCGCCGCGCGAATGGGAGC
>QHUJ01000014.1 GCA_003221895.1 Gemmatimonadota bacterium
GTGCATCGCCGAAACAGGGAGCACGGGCGCCGTCATGCGCGCGCTCCACGATCTCGGTGGTCGGGGAATCGTGTATCAGGAGGTGTTCGGCCCTGATCCAGCGACGTGCTCGGCGAGTATGGCGGAGCTGGAATCGGCGGTCTGGCACCTTCGGCCTCTGGCAACGTCACACCTGTTCGTGGGCGTGTCGCCGCATGCGCCGTATACCGTGAGCGCGCCCCTCTATGAAGCGGTTGCGGCGTTGGCGCGACGTGAGCAATTGCCGATCGCCGTCCACGTGGCCGAGTCGCAGGAAGAGATGGTGTTCGTGCACGACGGCGCAGGGCCATTCGCGGAGGCGCTGCAGGCGCGCGGCATCGTCGTCGTGCCCCAGCGTCTGACACCGGTCGCCTATCTCGTACAGCGTGGAGTCATACGAACGGGAACGCTGTGCATCCATTGCGTGCAGGTCGATGAGGCCGATGTCGAGCTGATCCGTGCGACCCACGCGGCGATCGCCCACTGCCCGCTCTCGAATCGCGCGCACGGGCATGGGCTGGCGCCAGCGCGAGCATTCAGGAACGCCGGCGTCCCGGTGGGACTCGGAACCGACTCCGTTGTCAGCGTGGGTGAGCTGAATCTGTGGGCCGAGGCCGACGCGGCCGGATGCATCGGCGAGGCCGCGCTTCGCGCCGTGACGCTCGACGGCGCGCACGCGCTCGGGTGGCAGGACGAAATCGGTTCCTTGGAAGTTGGAAAGGCCGCAGATCTCGCCGTCTTTTCCTCTACCACCCTCAGCCATCCTTCACCACCCTCGACCGCCCTCCTGACAGTAGTCAGCGGCCGGATCGTGCATCAGATTTCCGCCCCATGAAAACGCAGCGTCACGCGGCCATCCTGCGCATCGTCCGGGGCGAAACGGTGGGCAGTCAGGAGCAGCTCCGCGAGCGGCTGAAGGCGGAGGGGTTCAACGTGACGCAGGCGACCTTGTCGCGCGACATCCGGGAGTTGGGACTGGCCAAGGTCGCCGCACCGGACGGCGGATCGCATTACGCGGCGGCGCCGGAAGGAGCGCCCGGCGTCCGTCCCCATCTGGAGCAGCTGCTTCCCACCATGCTCGTCTCCGCCGAGGGCGTCGGACCGCTGCTCGTCCTCAAGACGACGACGGGCGCGGCCCAGGCTCTTGCGCTGGCGCTAGACGGCGCCGGTTGGAGCGAGATCATCGGCACCATCGCCGGCGATGATGCCATCCTCGTCATCACCCGCAGCGAGCGAGGCCGCCGCGCCGTCCAGGTGCGGCTGCAGGAGCTCGCGGGAATTCCTGCATGAAAACTCACTGGCCCGTCATTGCTCTCCTGTTTGCCGCAAACTCTTGTAAGGCGCAGTCACAACCTCCGGCACGTCCACCGTCCTCCCCCGTCCAGAATTCTCTGACCGATGCCGAGACGATCGACGGTTGGCGGCTCCTGTTCGACGGACAGACCACCGCGGGCTGGCGGAACTACGGCAAGAAGACGATCTCCGATGGTTGGAAGGTCCAGGACGGGGCGCTAACGCGCACGGGCGCCGGCGGCGACATCATCACCACCGACGAATTCGGCAACTTCGAGCTGTCGCTCGAATGGAAGATCGAGCCCGGCGGCAATAGCGGCATTTTCTATCGCGCCAGTGAGGATTCCGACGAGATCTACTGGAACGCGCCCGAAATGCAGGTGCTCGACGACGCGAAGCACCCCGACGGGCAGAACCGGCTCACATCGGCCGGAGCGGCGTACGATGTCTATCCCGCCCCCGCCGGCGTCGTGAAACCGGCGAACGAGTGGAATGCCGTTCGCCTTGTTGCCAATGGCAACCACATCGAGCAGTGGCTCAACGGTGTGAAGGTCGTCGAGTACGACGTCGGCAGCCGCGATTGGGATGCGAAGGTCGCGGGCAGCAAGTTTGCGCCACACAAGAAATTCGGGCGGAATCCGCGGGGACACATCGGGTTGCAGGATCACGGCAACATCGTCGCCTTCCGCAACATCAAGATTCGGGTGCTACCATGAGCAAGAAGCGCATTTCACGGCGCCGCTTTGTCGAAGACGTCGCGGCCGGTTTCACGTTCACCATTGTGTCGCCGCACGTGCTCGGGGCGCGTGGCCGCAACCGGCTCGCGCCGAGTGACAAGCTGAACATCGCGAGCATCGGCGTCGGCGGCATGGGCGCGAACGACGTGCGCGGGGTGGGGAAGACCGAGAACATGTACGCGTTGTGTGACGTGGACGAACGGCAGGCGGCGCAGTCGTTCACAGCATTTCCCCTGGCGAAGCGCTTCAAGGATTTCCGGGTGATGCTCGATAAGGAAGGCAAGAGCATCGACGCCGTCACCGTCTCGACGCCCGATCACATCCACACGGTCGCGGGCATGATGGCGATGAAGCTCGGCAAGCACGTCCGTATTCAGAAACCACTGGCCCGGACGTTGTGGGAAGTGAAGCAGCTCGAGGATGCGGCGCGGAAGTACAAGGTCGCGACGCAGATGGGGAACCAGGGGCACGCCGAGGAAGGCACGCGTCAGATTCGCGAGTGGGTGGAGGCCGGCACGATCGGCACCGTGCGCGAGATCCAGCTGTGGACCAACCGGCCGATCTGGCCGCAGGCGCTCGATCGCCCGCTCGATGAGTACTACACGCCGTCGTGGATCGATTGGGATTTGTGGTTGGGCCCGGCCCCGGAGCGTCCCTATCACCCGGCCTACGCGCCGTTCAAGTGGCGCGGCTGGTGGGATTTCGGGACGGGCGCGCTGGGCGACATCGCCTGCCACTCGATGGATGCGTCGTTCTGGGCGCTCGACCTCGGGTACCCCACGCGCATCGAAGCCGAATCGACCAAGCTGTTCACGGAAACCGCGCCCGCCTGCTCACGCATCACCTACAGCTTCGCCGCCAAAGGCAGCCGGCCCGCAGTCACCGTGGTATGGCGCGACGGCTCTCTCTATCCGCCACGCCCCAAGGAGATCACGGACCCGCTCGCCTGGCCGTTCGATACCAGCGGGCAGCTCTGGATCGGCGATTCCGGGAAACTGATTGCGGGGATCTACGGGGAGAATCCGAAGCTGCTCGATCCGGCGAAGCAGGCGGAGATCACCGCGCATCCACCGGCGCAGAAGTATCCGCGCACCGAAGGCAGCTACGCCGAATGGATCGCCGCCTGTAAGGGAGGGGCGCCCGCCGGCTCCAACATCCCCGATCATTCAGGCCCCCTCACCGAGATGGTGCTGCTCGGCAATCTGGCGGTGCGCACGGCCCAGCCGATCGATGTGAACCCGCAGACAGGTGCCGTGCTCACCCCCGGGATCCCGGACGAGTACGTCAAGCCGCGCTATCGCAACGGATGGGCCTGGTAGCGTCGCTCTCCAGAGCGGGTGTTTGGTGCCGGTGCTAGGGATGCAGCCCGAGCACCAGATACCTAACACCTGCCCTTGCGAAGCGAAGTCTGAGGCATGTATTTTTATTCACTCATATGCATAAACAAACCAACGGGCGCCCCGGCACCGGTCCTCTCGTCGTGCTCGCCTACTCCGGCGGGCTCGACACCTCCGCGATTGTCCCCTGGCTGCGCGAGACGTACGGCGCGCGCGTCATCTGCTTTGCCGCGGACGTCGGACAGGGCGCCGGCGAGCTGACAGGCCTCGGTGAAAAAGCCAAGCGCTCCGGCGCCCAGGACTGCATCGTCGAAGATCTGCGTGAAGAGTTCGTCCGTGATTTCGTCTTCCCGACGCTGCGTGCCGGTGCGATCTACGCGCGCACCTATCTGCTCGGCACCTCGATGGCCCGCCCGCTCACCGCGGCGCACCAGGTCGCGGTCGCCCAGCGCCTCGGCGCCGACGCGGTTGCGCACGGCTGCACGGGGAAGGGCAACGATCAAGTCCGCTTCGAGCTGACCTACGCGGCGCTCGCGCCCGAGCTGCAGATCATCGCGCCGTGGCGCGAATGGCAATTCCAGGGCCGCGAAGATCTGATCAATTACGTGCGCGCGAAGGGCGTTCCCGTTCAGGCGACGGCGGAGAAGCCGTATTCGACCGACCGCAACCTCTGGCACTGCTCGCACGAGGGCGGCATTCTGGAAGACCCGTCGCAGGAAGCTCCCGAACACATCTTCGTGATGACCAAGAATCCGATCACGGCGCCGGATGAGCCGGTGATCGTCACGATCGGCTTCGAAGAAGGCAATCCCATCAGCGTCGATGCGGTCCCGCTTGGTCCTGTTGAGCTCCTCGAACAACTGAATGAAATCGCCGGCGAGCATGGCGTCGGCCGCGCCGATGTCGTGGAGGATCGCCTGGTGGGCATGAAGTCTCGCGGTGTGTACGAGACGCCCGGCGGCACCGTGCTGTATGCCGCGCATCGCGAGCTGGAACAGATGGTGCTCGACCGTCGCACGCTCAGGCTGAAGGATGAGCTGGCGCTGCGGTACGCCGATCTCGTCTACGACGGGCGCTGGTGGACGCCGGAACGTGAAACGCTCGATGCGCTGGTCACGGCCACGCAGAAGAACGTCACGGGCACGGTTCGGCTGAAGCTCTTCAAGGGCAACGTCATCGTCGCGGGCCGCGAAAGCCCGTACGCCTTGTATCAGCCGTCGTACGCGACGTTCGGCAAGGACAACGTCTACAATCAGAAGGACGCCGAGGGCTTCATCCGGCTCTACGGTCTCGCGTCGCGCATCGCGGCCGGTCTCGCAGCCGAACGCACGGATGTCCCAGCGAGCTGATACTCCGCCGCATCACATGTGGGGTGGGCGCTTCGCTCTCGGGCCGAGCGAAGCGCTCGATGCTTTGAACCGCTCCCTCCCTGTCGATCATCGCCTCTGGCCGCAGGACGTTTTCGCCAGCAAAGCGTGGGTACACGCGCTCTGCCGCGCCGGCGTGTTGTCAGCTGCTGAAGAGACGCAGCTCCTCGACGGTCTCGATCGCGTCGCCGATAAGCTCGCCGATGGCGCGGCCGTGGGCGCGCCGGACGAAGACGTCCACACGCTGGTCGAGCGTCTGCTGTATGCCGAGGTCGGCGCGGTCGCCGGGAAGCTGCACACCGGCCGCTCACGGAACGACCAGGTCGCCACCGATTTGCGACTGTGGACGCTGAACGCGATCGATGAGCTGGATGCCGCCGTCACCGCGCTCGGCCGCACCCTCGTCGCCAAGGCGAAGGACGGGATGGACGCGATCCTGCCCGGCTATACGCACGGCCAGCGCGCGCAGCCGGTGCGTTGGGCCTACGTCCTCCTCGCCCACGCCTGGCCGCTGGTCCGCGATCGCCAGCGCCTGGCCGATGCCCGGCGTCGCACGGCCGAGCTGCCGCTCGGCT
Organism: Gemmatimonadota bacterium; assembly: GCA_003221895.1. Lineage (GTDB taxonomy): Bacteria > Gemmatimonadota > Gemmatimonadetes > Gemmatimonadales > GWC2-71-9 > 20CM-2-65-7. The sequence continues at coordinate 5,328 of QHUJ01000014.1, forward strand.
CGGGCGCGCTCGCCGGCTCCGGTTTCCCGGTGGATCGTGTGCTCCTCAAAGAAGCCCTCGGGTTCCGCGCCGTCTCGCCGAATGCGCTCGATGCCACCGGCGATCGCGACTTCGTCGCCGAGGTGCTGTTCGCCATCGCGCTGATCGGAACGCACCTCTCGCGACTCGGTGCCGAGCTGATCACCTACGCGAGCGGTGAATTTGGATTCGTGACCCTGGCCGACAGCTTTAGCACGGGCTCGAGCCTGATGCCGCAGAAGCGCAACCCGGACGTGTTCGAGCTCGCGCGCGGCAAGGCGGGCCGCATGCTGGGCGACTTGATCGCGTTGCTCACGACGTTGAAAGGCATTCCCGCGGGTTATCAGAAGGACCTGCAGGAAGACAAGGCGCTGCTGTTCGACGCATGCGACACGCTGGCGACCGTGCTGCCGGCCGTCACCGGCGCAATCGACACGCTCACCGTGAATGTCCAGCGGATGGCGGCCGCGCTCGACCCCGCCATGCGGGCCACCGATCTCGCCGATTTGCTCGTCGAAGCGGGTGTGCCGTTCCGTGAAAGCCACGGACTGATCGGCAAGCTGGTTCGCGCGGCCGAGGAGGCGGGTGTCACGCTCGACAAGGTGCCCGCCAATATCGCGACGGCGATTCATCCGGCCCTGGCGCCCGCTTTGGCGCAACTTGGGACATGGGAGAAGAGCGTCGAAAGCCGTGCCACGCCTGGAGGTGCGTCCCGTGCGTCAGTGGAGTCGCAGAGTGAAGAGTTACGGCGTGCGTTCCAGCCCGGAGTGACCGGCTAAACGCCTCACTTGCTGTAAGTTGCTGGTTGGTATTAGCATATCGGATGCGATGCCTAGCCCTCAACGCCTCGTTCGAACCACTGACCATGGTACCCGTGCGCCGGGCGCTGCGGCTGGTTATCGACGGCAAGGCCGAGGTCGTGGAGGCGGAGGGCACGCCAGTCCACTCGGAACGCATGGCGGTGCCCCGTCCCGCCGTTATCCGCCTGGTTCGCTTCGTCCACGTTCCTCGCCGCTTCCGTCGCCAAGTCACAAACACGTTCCTGTTTGCTCGCGACAACTACCGCTGCCAGTTCTGCGGTCGGTCGCAGCTGGAGCTGCGGCAGCGCGAGTGCCTCACGCGCGACCACTTGGTGCCGCTGTCGCGCGGTGGTACGAACGCCTGGACGAACGTCCTCACCGCCTGCTCGAGCTGCAACACCCGCAAGGGTAACCTGCTGCCCGAGGAGGTGGGGATGCATCCGCTGCACGTGCCCCACGAGCCGCATTTCGTGCATCTCTCGTGGGCTGTACGCCGTCTCACGCGGACGCAGGCGAAGTACATCCGGCTCTTCTACGGAGCCGATGTGCTGGCAAGCCTCGAGGCAATGTGAGCAGGACGCCCTGGGTAGTGGCGGGTGCGGCCGCGGTCGCACTCGCCGGGGTAGTCTTCCTCACGCGGCCCCAGGCGGCACACGGTTCCATTCACCCCGATCCGCGTCCTGGCGTGACCGCCGAGAAGATTCTTCCGGACGCATTCATTCCGCGCAATCCTGGCGCGACCGAGGCGTACGCCGCGGCGCGGCGGGCGGCGGGCACGCTGGATGGCGTCTACTGCCACTGCGATTGCTCCAAGCACGCCGGTCATCGCTCGCTCCTCACCTGCTTCGAGTCGACGCACGGCGCCTACTGCGACATTTGCATGGGTGAGGCCACGCTGGCGAGTCAGATGTCAGCGCAGGGCCAGTCGCTGGAGCAGATCCGCGCCGCTATCGATCGCCAATTCGGATCGTAGGACTCCGCGCTTCCAGGCGCTGACGCGGCAATCCTGCCAGCCGCACCAAAACCCGTTGAGCCCCGCGCGCGAGCGCACCGCCGAAGTTCTCTCCGCCGGACACCGCCGGTCCCACATCGCCTGACAACCAGCGCGACAATTCCTGCAGGTCCGTGTCGTTGAGCGTCGTCACCTCGAGCCGCGCCACGAAGTAGAAGCGCTCGCCTTCCGCGCCGCTCGGGCGCATGGTGACGGTGTAGGGAATCTCCAGCGCGCTTGCCAGCTCTTCCGATGTCGCATAGCGCGTAATACTCCCGCCCTGGCGAATCAACATGAAGTCGTCGGCCAGCGGATCGTTGCGCGCGACCGCGTCCCACGACACTTCGCGGATGTATTGATCGAACCAGCTGCTGCGCACGCGCCACAGCTCCAGCCGGTAATGCAGCCGCAACGGAAATCCCGAGCGCATCAGTCCGACGAATTTGCCGTCGGCGAGCAGGCCGCTGCTGCGGACCCGCGGGACATTGCTTTGCACCGTGACGGTGAGCGTTGGAGATTGCGCGGCGGCCGCGCTGGCGAGCACCAGGCTGACCACCGCACCCCAGACGAGGCGCACTCTAGAACCGGTGCTCGAGCCTGGCCGTGAAACGCAGTCGTTCGCCGGTGGTTACCGCCTTGGCTATGTAGATCCCGAATCCGCTCCAATCCGCGCCGAGACCGACGTCGACGAGCCAGCTCGCGAGGCCGGGGATCCGGCCGGCGGGCGTTTGCCCGGGGCCGTCGCCGACGAGCCACGCCTGACCCGTGTTGGCGAAGATGACGAGATCGACGCCTTCCAACCAGAACGGAGTTGATCCCTCGTCCTTCGGTGCACTCGAGGGGTTGTAGCTCCAGTTGAGCTTCACGTGACCGCGGTACTCGGCCTGGAAAGCCAGCACGCGATCGCAGGCGGCGAGCTGCGAGCCGGCGAATGCCGGGTCGACGAAGTCTCTGTTGCACGCGGATTCGCGGAACGGCTCGCCGGGCATCGGCTCGGGACCGCCGAGAGACAGCCTGCGCTGCAATGGTAACGGATCGCCGCCCATCCACCCGCCGCCCACCAGCCGCACATTGATTCGCCCGGAGGGACTGATGCGGGCGTAGTGGCGCACATCGACGAACATGCGATTGAACTCGTACGAGCCGTCCGTCGGGATCGAATCACGGACCGTCGGCGGCACGCCGGCGTGCGGCACCACATCCGAGCTGCGCGAATTCTCGAACGAGAATCGCGCCAGCCATCCCGCCGTCGGATCCTCGGGGTCGTTGCGCGTGTCGACTGCGACAGTCGCCGCGAGCGTGGTGAAATGCCCCTCGTCGATCGGCGGATTCAGACGCCACGCCTCGGAATTGCGGAATATCGTCCACGGATCCTGCGCGGCCACGCTGGTGTGCCATTCGCGCCGCGCTTCCAGCGAGAGTGACAGCGGCCGCTCCGGCTGCGCGAAGGCACGCGCCGCCCACCCCTTGTTGAGGAAGTAGTCGCGGTAGTCACGCGCGAACAGGAAGGAGCTCCACCCGACCTCGTTGCTGTGGAGTCCCCAATCCTCCACGGGCGACACCACATCGAACGCGCGCAGCGCGAGCCCCACCGGACGCACCTCGCCCGAGCGCAGCTCGCTGCGGAACATGTACCCGAGGTCGCTGCGATTGTCGGAGAGATCGCCCGCCGACCGGAATACGCCGAGGGCGTCGATGCGGAGTCGGAAGCTCTGCTGCAGCTTCCAGTCGAAGACGGGGCCGAACACGATCGGCAACCCCTCGACGCGGTTGAAGGTCCCGCCCGTGGAGATTGTCAGCGACGAGCGGGACTCTGCCGAACCCCACGACACCTGGGCGCCGAGACTGGGCAGCCGGCGGCGCAGATTGGGCGCGTATTCGATTGCATCGCCCTCGTTGCGCACGCGGTAGAGCAGGGGCTCGCGGTACTGCCGGAGCTCACCGCCGACTTTCGGACTGGACGTGGTGTCGACGGTGCCGCCCACGACGATCACGTCACCGCTCACCTCGGCGCCTGCCTCGAAGAACAGATCGCCGTCGATCACGACGAGCGTGCCCTGCACTCGGCCCGCGACGAACACGGGGCCATTCCGCACGGCGACATTCCCGCGCCACTCATTGCCGTGCGGCAGGCGGGTGCGTCCAACCAGCCGCGTCGTCGCGGGATCGTTGTAGAACCGAATGACTTCATCCGACACGAGGCGCGGCAGCGCGCGGGCTTGCAGCGTGGCGCTCGAGCTCTCGGGCTGGATGACGATGGTCGTATCCTGCACGGCTGCCAGGGCCAACAGCAAAGCGAGCATAGTCAGCTTTCGGTGGAGTCGAAGGAATTGCGCGGCGGCTCGATGCCGAGGCGCCGCATCCGGCGGTACAGATTGGCTCGATCGGTGAGCAGGCGGCGCGCGGCTTCGGCGACGTTGCCGCGCGAGACCGAGAGTGCGCGGGCGATCAGCTCGCGCTCGTACTGGTCCAGCGTGTCGGACAGCGCGATATCGCGCCAGGGCGCCTCGCCGTCGGTTGCTGCGGCGGGGCGCGGAGCGATGCCGTCCTGCGGCAGCACGCGAGCGACATCCGCCGCGGTGACCAGTTCCGAGGAGGAAAGAATCGCAAGCCGCTCGACGATATTGGCCAGCTCGCGGACGTTGCCCGGCCAGGTGTAGGCGGCGAGCAGCGGGATGGTGCCCGAATCGAACTTCACGGGGCGGCCGAGCCGGGCGGCGCAGCGCGCGGCGAAATGGCGCACCAGTGGTGCGACGTCTTCCGGCCGCTCGCGCAGCGGCGGGATATGGATCGGCAGCACGTTGAGCCGGAACCAGAGGTCCTCGCGGAACTGGCCCTGCCGCAGGGCGTCTCTCAGATCTTTATTCGTGGCCGCAAGTACGCGGACGTTCACCGCGAACGGCTTTTCACCGCCCACACGTTCGACGACGCCGCTCTCGAGCACCCGCAGCAGTTTGGCCTGCGCTTCCGGCCCGAGGTCGCCGACTTCGTCGAGGAACAGCGTGCCACCGTCGGCCATCTCGAAGCGGCCCTGGCGCCGTTCGGTCGCGCCGGTGAAGGCGCCGCGCTCGTGGCCGAACATCTCCGATTCGACGAGGTCGCGGGGCAGTGCGGCGCTGTTGACGGTCACGAACGGCTTGCTGCCGCGCGCGCTTTGCCGGTGGATCGCGGACGCAACCAGCTCTTTCCCGGTCCCCGATTCGCCGGTGATCAGGACGCGCGAGTCCGTGGCGGCAACGCGCGCGATGAGCGCGCGCAGGTCCTCCATGGCAGGACTCGAGCCCACGAGCGGGTCGGCATGGCCGAGCTGCTCGTGCAGCCGTTTGTTCTCGGCGATGGTGCGCCCCAGCTCGAGCGCGCTGCGCAGCGTGACGACGACACTTTCGGGGGTCAGCGGCTTCTCGAGGAACTGGAAAGCGCCGAGCTTCATGGCGCGCACGGCATCGGCGAGATTCGCCTTGCCGCTCATCATGATCACGGGGACCTGCGGCGCGCGTTTGCGGATCTGCTCGAGCGTCGCGAGCCCGTCGGGGCCCGGCGGCATCATGAGGTCGAGCAGCACCACATCCGGCGAGTCCTCGATGATGCGCCTGAGCGCGGCGTTGCCGTCAGCGGCCTCGATGGTCTCGAATCCATCCGACTGCAGTAAGGCACCCACCATGCGGCGGATATTGGCTTCATCGTCGACGAGCAGGACGCGGGGGCTCACGAGGAGGACGGTCCAGGATGGTGGACGGTGGTGGAGGGGGGTGGAGGAAAGACGATCAGAAAGGTCGCTCCTCCACCCGCAGTCTCGCTCACGCTGATCGTGCCCCGATGCGCTTCCAGCGTCAGGCGCACCAGCGCAAGGCCCAAACCAGTCCCGTCTGCCTTCGTGGTGAAATACGGCTCAAACACGCGCTGGCGGAACTCGGCGGGAATCCCGGGGCCGTGGTCGGCGATCGTGACAGCGAGCGCATCGCTGTCGCCGGTGACCGTCACATCGATCACGCCATGCCCCTGCATCGCTTCGGCCGCGTTGCGATAGAGATTGGCGAACGCGCGACGCAGCGGCTCGTAGTGGCCAAGCATCGTGCGCACGCCGCCCCCCTCGCTCCCCCCGCCTCCCCCATTCGCCGTGAGCCGGACTTCCACCCCATCGGGCACGCCCGTGCGCCCCAGCTCTCCCAGGAGCTCGACGAGATCCACTTCGCTCTGCGGCCCCTCGGGGAGTCTGCCAAACTCCGAGAACTCCTTGGCGAGGCGTTCGAGCCGATCAGTTTCGGCGCCGAGGACCTGAATCGCGGTCTCTGCCCGTCCGCCCGCCCCCGCCCCCCCCGGCCGCTCGAGCTGGTCCACAGCGATCCGCATCGACGTCAGCGGGTTCTTGATCTCGTGCGCCACGCGGCGCGCGACTTCCCGGAATGCGCGCAACCGCTCGGCTTCCAGCTCGCGCTCGCGCGCGGCGGCGAGTGCGGCCGCCAGCTCCCGCAGCGCCTGCCGCAGGGCTTCGAACTCCGGGGCGCCGCGCGTCAACCGTCCAGGCGGCAGCTGGGCGTTGCGGCGGATCAGCGATGTCCAGCCGACCAGCTCGTCGATGGGTCGCGAGAGCTGCCGCGAGAGGTGGCCCGCCAGGTTCACAGCCGCGTAGAGCACAGCGGTGCCGAGGAGCAGGATCACCAGCGCAAAGCCGGCCGTGTAGTAGCGCAGGAAGGTTTCGGCCCGGCGGGCGAGACTGACCGATTCGGACACCTCATTGAGGTGTTGACGCAGCAGAGCCCGCTCCGGCACGGTGAGGTGCAGAGTATCGATGCCCTCGAGCAGGGTTCGGGCAGTCGCGGCGACGCGTTCCGTAGACGCGCGCGCGCCCGCGGCCGGCAGGAGCCGGCGGACCGACAGCACCCACCCGGCCACCGCCAGCACGGTCGGCACGGCGGTCATGACGACGAGGATGAGGAAGATTCGCCGCCTGAACGGTAGAGCCATATTTGGTCCGAATCTAAGGGAATCGGCTCAGCTGTGACAATTCGACACGCACCCTTTGGAGCCCCCGTGAAATCCCACACGCACTACCTCTGGTTCAACACGAAGCGCCGTCAGGAGATCATCGACATCACGGCCGAGGTCACGAAGGAAGTCGAGGCGAGCGGCGTGCGCGAGGGGCTGGTGCTCGTCAGCGCGATGCACATCTCGGCGTCAGTCTTTGTGAACGATCATGAATCGGGGTTGTGGGAGGACATTCTGAAATGGCTGGAGGGGACCATCGCGCCGTGGGACCCCAAACGATATCGTCACAACGAAACGGGCGAGGACAATGCCGCGGCGCACCTGCGCAGCCTCACGATCGGACACGAGGTGATCGTGCCAGTTACCAAGGGGCAGCTCGATTTTGGGCCGTGGCAGCGTGTGTTTTACGGCGAGTGGGACGGGCAACGCAGAAAGCGTGTGATCATAAAAGTCCTGGGGGAGTGAAATGAATGCCTGGATGGTCGTCATGATGCTGGTTGCGGCGCGAACGCAGGGGACGGACTCGGCCGCGCTCGTCAAGCTCGAGGACGATTGGGCCCGCGCGCTGGTGCGACGGGATACCGTGGTCTTTCAGCGCCTCCTCGCTCCGGGATTCGTGTATTCCGAGAACGATCAAACCATGAGTCGCGACGACGTGCTGCGCGGCGTCGTCTCGGGGCCGGACACTGTGGAAGCGGCGGCGAACGAGGACATGAAGGTCCACCGCTTCGGCGCGACGGCGCTCGTGACCGGGTGGCTCGTGGTGCGGGGGCGCGGGCCGGATGGGGCCTTCGAGCGCCGCTACCGCTACACCGATACCTGGATGAAACGAGGGAGTACGTGGCAGATCGTGGGTGCGCACGATTATCTCGCACCCAAGACCTGACTTGCCGACTGTTTCCATTCGCGCTTGTCAGCAGGGCGGTCATGCGCAATGTTGCGCCCATGTTCTTCTGGAACTGCGAAGCGTCGAGCCCCGTCGATTACGCATTGATTATGATGGCCGCGACGTCATGGATCTACGCGGCCTGGTGCCTGATCCAGCTCCGCTACGAGCGGCGGTCGCCCCTGATCTGGTGGGAGCCGGTGCCGTTCGGAATCGCCGATCTCACGCCCCGCGGCCGCGAGTATCACCGTCGCTTCTTCCTGTCGGCGCTCGCCGGCACGTGCGTGCTGCTGCTCGCCGTCGCGATCTGCGCCAGCCGCTAGGCTTCGATTTTGTAGATCTCGCGCCGGCCGTATTCGACGAGGTCGTGGTAGCCTTTCATGATCGTCTCGAACTCCTTCTGATCTTCCTTGCTTTGGCCCGCGCCCGACATGGCGCGCTCGAACTCCTCGACGCTCGCAACTTCCATCTCGGCCACGAGGGTCCAGTAGCGTTCGGCGCAGAAGTCGGTCATCACGCGCATCTGTGGCATGCCTGCCTTGGGGCCAAGCTTATTCATGGCCAGGAACTTCTCGACCAGCGGGCGCACTTTGCCGGGCTTGCAGTACATGACCTCTCGAACGAGCAGCATGTGATCTCCTCGCGGTTGGTGGTGCCTACGACACTAAGGCGCGACTCCGGTTGCGGATGTAATCCCTTAGCTTAATGACATGGCGGAGCAGTTCAGTCTCGAGCGCTCGATCGAGGTCTTGAGCCGCACCCCCGCGACGCTAGATGCGCTGTTGCAGGGAGTCAGCAACGCCTGGGCGAGAGGAACGGAGGGGCCCGACACCTTCAGCCCGTTCGACGTCGTGGGTCATCTCATCGATGGCGAGGAGACCGACTGGATTCCGCGGGCGCGCATCATCCTCGCGCGCGGCAAGAGCCTTCGCTTCGAGCCGTACGACCGTTTCCGCCATCGTGCGCGCAACGCCGCGAGCACACTCGAGTCGTTGTTGGCCGAGTTCAGGGCGTTGCGGGACGCCAACCTGCAGCTCCTCAGATCGTGGAAGCTGACGCCGGCGGAGTTGGACCTGCCGGGCGAGCATCCGAGCCTCGGGACGGTAACGCTGCGACAGCTGCTCGCGGCGTGGGTCGTCCACGACCTCGGGCATGTCGCCCAGGTCGCCAGGGTCATGGCGAAGCAGTACCGTCCGGACGTCGGGCCCTGGGTGCCGTACCTGCCGGTCCTCACCGATCACGAAATACCGAGGTCATGAGATGCGGCGCCGAATGTATCGTGGGATATGCGTGGTTTTGACTCTCACCTCGGTCTCAGGCTGCGCCGGTTGGACGCGCCTCGCGCTGCCATCGGATACCACGCTCGCACCGCGACAACAGGTGCAGGTGTGGAGCGGCTCCCACGCTCGGGTGCTGCACGCCGTTCGTCTCAGTGGGGACTCCCTCGTCGGGGTGCCGTTTCAGAAGCCGCCCTCATGCGATTCGTGTCGCATCGCCATCCCGCGCAGCGACGTCGACTCGCTGCGTTTGGGAAACATGGAGACGCCAGGTATCGCGGGATCGGCGCTGCCGTTCATTCTCCTTGCCATGCTGGCTGCGGCTCTGTCGAGCATGGGGGATTGATCGCTCGGGGCAAGGGCCTTCTCCTGATAACTCTGCTCTCCTGCGGCGAGAGCGCGAAGCATGATTATGTCGTCACACAATCCTTCCCGCACGACACCAGCGCTTACACGCAGGGTCTGCTGTATCACGCTGGTGCCCTGTACGAAAGCACGGGGGAGTACGGTCATTCGTCGGTGCGACGCGTTGAGCTCGCAACCGGACGCTCCACGGCGTCTGTCGCGCTTCCGACAACTCGGTTCGGCGAGGGGCTCGCGCGGTTCGGCGACAGACTGTACCAGCTCACCTGGCAGAGCCATATCGGGTACGTCTACGACCTCACGACGCTGGCGCGCGTCGACTCGTTCTCGTACGAGGGCGAAGGCTGGGGACTGACGTCCGACACCGCTTCCCTCATCATGAGCGACGGCACCGACACGCTGCGCTTCCTCGATCCGCGCACCTATCAGGTGATTCGCAAAGTCGGCGTACGAGACGGCGAATCGCCGCTGAAAAAGATCAACGAGCTGGAACTGGTTCGCGGGGTGCTGCTGGCCAATATCTATCAGAGCGACTGGGTCGTCGCCATCGAGCCGGCAACCGGCCGGATCAGACGCTGGATCGATCTAGTCGGTCTGCTTCCGGAGAGGAGTCGCACGGCGACGACCGACGTACTGAATGGGATCGCTTATGATGCCGAGCAGGACCGCCTGTTCGTCACAGGCAAGCGATGGCCGACGGTTTTCGAGCTGCGGCTCACTATACCGACGGACTCACGCTAGTTGACGGCGCCGCGCCCGTCGATTACTGTATTAGTACACTAATACAGTGAGCGGGGCGGGTGTTCGAGCGCATCGATCCCAGAAGCTCCATTCCCCTCTACGCCCAGATCGCGGCACGCATCCGCGTCGCCGTGGCCTCGGGCGAGCTGAAACCCGCCGCGGCGCTTCCATCCGTCCGTGAGCTCGCCGCGGAGCTGCGGGTGAACCCCGCGACGGTCGTCCAGGCATATCGCGACCTCGAAGCCGATGGCTTCGTGGAAATCCGGCATGGGGCGGGCACGTTCGTCCGCGAGCTGGCGCCCGCTCGGCGCGCGCGCGAGCGCGCGCGCCAGGCCCGCGCGATCGTCCACAAAATGATGACCGAAGCGCGACGCCTTGGCGTGTCGCTGCGCGAGTTACGAGACGCGATTGACACCGAGATCGGTGTGGAGGCCACATGAGTCACGCGATTGAAACCGAAAGCCTCGAGTATCGCGCCGGGAAACGGTTCGCGCTGCACGGGCTCAACATCCATGTGCCCGCCGGCTCGATCTACGGATTCCTGGGACCCAACG
>QHUJ01000162.1 GCA_003221895.1 Gemmatimonadota bacterium
CAGCAGACGATCGCCAACACGTTCAACGCACCAGGGGGAAAAGCGCGCTTCGTCGAGCGCAAAGACGACGCGCTCGGCATCGTCGTCGCGGAGTTTCCAGCCGGTGTGACGCCTGTGGTGACGGTGACGAGCCGGATAGCAACCAGGAATTACGCGGTGGACGTAGGGGCGCTTGGTCCTCACCCCCTGACCCCCTCTCCCAAAGGAGAGGGGGAACGGAACCTGAAGCACTTCCTGCGCCCGACTCGGCTCCTACCCACCGATGGCATCGTCAAGGACAAAGCCGACGAAATCACGCGCGGCGCGAAGAGCGATGTGGACAAGGCCCGCGCAATCTACGACTGGATCGTGGACCACACGTTCCGCAAGCCCACGACCCGCGGCTGCGGGCTCGGCGACATCCGGTTCATGCTCGAGACCGGCGACCTGGGGGGCAAGTGCGCCGACTTGAATGCGTTGTTCGTCGGCCTGGCGCGCGCCTCGGGCCTGCCGGCGCGCGACGTCTATGGCATCCGCGTCGCCCGCTCGGAGCTCGGATACAAAAGCCTCGGCGCGGCGTCAGATCACGTCACGAAGTCGCAGCACTGTCGTGCGGAGGTGCACCTCGAGAACTACGGTTGGGTGCCGGTCGATCCAGCCGACGTGCGCAAGGTGGTGCTCGAGGAGCCGCCGGGAAACCGGCCGCTCGACGACGCGATGGTTACTGCGGCGCGCGCGCGACTGTTCGGATCGTGGGAGATGAACTGGATGGCGTACAACTTCGCGCACGACGTCGAGCTGCCCGGCTCGCGCGGTGCGCCGCTGCCGTTCTTGATGTACCCGCAGGCGGAGACCGCGGAGGGCCGAATCGACAGTCTCGATCCGGACGCGTTCAAGTACGAGATCGTTGCGAGGGCTCTCACCTCCTGAAGCGCGACTAGACTCGCCAGAAGATTCCGAGGATATACTCCGCCCCTTCGACCTCGAACAGCTCGAGTGCGACGACGGCGCGGCGCACCTGGCCGCCGAACGTCCGGAAGGTCAGGAAGACTTCGCGGATGGAATGCTCCACGCGCAGCCGCGCGAGCAATGCGGTGTATTCCTCCCGCCCCTCGGTCCAGAACCCGAACGCGTCGAGCTTCTTGCCGAGGAGCTGGGACGCTCCGCCGAGGCCGAGGAGTTCGATGAACCGCGGATTGGCGTCGATGAACGTGCCGCCGTTCGCATCGAAGATGCAGATCGCGGCGGTGCTCGCCTCGAAGATCTTGCGGTAGCGGACCTCCGATTCGTGCGCGCGACGCTGTTGCTTGCGCCGTTCGGTGATATCCTCGAACAAGAGTCCAACGCAGTCGGGTGGGATCGGGAAGGCCGTGACGGTGAACAGCCGGGTGGGATCGTACTTCCCCGGTCCCTCACCGAGGTTTTTGGCCACGCCCGAACGCATCACTTCGGCGAGCAGCGCGGGGAACGGCGTGTTGGCGATGGCCGGATAGTCCTCATCGATGCGCTCCCCGACGCCGACGGCCGCGACGTCGGACGCGCCCTGCGCGGCCGGGTTCAGCCCGATGATCCGGAGGGACGCCGGGTTGGCCGGATCTTCGAGGCGCAGCATGGCCATGCCGATGGGAGCGAGCTCGAAGAACTCCTCGGCGAGCTGAGTGATGTCAACAAAGCGGTGCGGGCTCATAGCGTCCGGGACAAAGTTTGAAGGAGATACCCCGGGCGGGATGGCTAGCTGGATCTAGATCGGACGGGCGAGGCGGCGGCGGGGTGATAAGCCGGCGGCGAAGGGCGGCCGCCCCTACAGCGTCAGGTAGACGATCTTCACGAAGTCGTCACCCTTGTAGCGCCCCGAGCCCCAGTCGCCATCGAGATCGGCGAACGGTTTGGCGGCGATCGATTCTTCCAATGATTTGCCGGACGCCTTGAGCTTCCGTACCCGGTCCGCGGCGGTGGAAAGCATGTCGCGATAATTCACGAGGTCGGCCCTGGTGGCGAGCGGGCCGTGGCCCGGCACGATCTTGGTGCCCGAGTCGGCGCGGCTCAACAGGCGGTCCGACGCCGCGATCATGCCGTCCACTCGGCCCCCGGTGTTGCCATCGATGTAGGGATAGCGGCCGTTGAAATACACGTCGCCCGCGTGCAGCACGTTGGCGTGCTCGAACCGCACGGTCACGTCGCTGTCGGTGTGCGCCGGCGGAACGTGCGACAGCTCGAGCCGCTCGCCGTTCGCCTCGAGCGTGTAACGGTCGGTGAACACGCGCTGGGGCAGGGCGCTCGCGGGTGACGGCGGGAAGTCGAGCTCGAGCACCGCGAGGTGATGCGGCTCGCTCATCCGCCGCTTGGTGTTGGCGTGCGCCACCACTGTCGCCCCGGCGGCATGGAGTGGCGCGTTGTTGTCGGTGTGGTCGAAGTGCCAGTGGGTATTGATCACGAACTTCACGGGCGCGCCCCCCGCGCCCCCCGCGCCCCCCGCGCCCCCCGCGCCCCCCCCCAGACTCGCGAGCGACTCCTGGAGTTTGGGCCACGCGGGCGCGACGAACGTGTCCACCACGACCAGTCCGTCCGAGCCGTGGAGAACGACCACGTTGCCGCCCGGCCCTGAGAGCAGGGTAAGATTCTCGCCGAGTTGCCTCGTCTGGATCGGGACGGCGCCGATCTGTGCCCGAAACGCTGCCGTCGGGTCCTGCGTCGGCTGCTGCGCCGCGCGGGCCAGCGCGCGGGGGATCAACGCGTCGGCGAGGGAGCCCGCGCCCACCGCCGCCATTGTTCTGAGCCATTCGCGTCGCGTCCCGCTCGTCATGGTGCACCTTGTCTTGAGTTCCTGGCCAATATGTCCAGGGGGTGGTCCACGGCAAGGTCCTTCGCTACGCCCGCGTTCCGCGCGTCAACAGCAGGTCCCTCGCGCCTTCGGCGCTCGGGATGACAGGCTCGCCTTCGCTTAACAGAGAAAAAAGAAGAGAGAAGGACGACAGGGCACGTTTTTTCTGCCTGGTGTGGCTCGTTCGCCATGTCGCCCACTCGCAACAGTTGCACGGCGACGTCGTTGAGCCGCATACTCCTTTTCGTAGTCTGTCGGTCTCTCCTTCGCTCTGACGCCTCCGCGACGCCACCCCGAATCTGAGACTGCCGAGCCAGTCTCGCGGCAAAGGGTGAGCCGTGGCGAAAAGAATCTCGATCTTGGTAGTCGAGGACAATCGGCTGGTGCGCGACGGCATCATCGCCATGCTCGCCGAGCAGCCGGACCTGAAGGTCGTCGCGGCGGTGGACGCTCCTCCCGCCGCGCTCGAGAAAGCGCGCGCGGTGAAGCCGCAGTTGGTGCTCGTCGACGCCGCCCTCGGAGATCACGATAGTCACCGTCTCGTGGCAGCGATGAAGCACGCGACGCCCGAGGTACGGATCATCGTAATGGACGTGCTGCCCGTGCCGGAGGAGTTGCACGACTTTGTCAACGCCGGCGCGTCAGGCTTCATCGCGAAGGACGCAACGCTGGACGCCTTCGTCAGCACCGTTCGCTGGGTTGCAAGCGGGACGGACGTCCTTCCACCGAGGTTGACCAGCACGCTCTTCTCTCACATTGCGAAGCTCGCGCTCCGCCGCGAACCGACAGAAGTGGCCGAGGCCGTTCGCATGACCACGCGAGAGCGGGCGGTGTTCGATCTGATCGCGGACGGCTTGAGCAACAAGGAGATTGCGCAGCGCCTCCATCTCGCCACCAATACGGTGAAGGGGCACGTCCACAACATCTTGGAGAAGCTCGCCCTGCACACGCGGCTGCAAATCGCGGCGTACGCGCGGAGCGGTGGCAAGTCGGAATCGGGTGGCCCTGATCCGAACCGATCCCTCCCATAGGTCCGGTCACTCCCCACCTCGACGAGTCGGTCCCTTCTCCCTCCGTCGGATCTATAACAGTCTGCAGGATAACGCCCACTTTCGACCCACATTGTAGACCATCAGTTCGCACGTTCCGGGGGTGAAAGATGGCTGTGCTACTGACGCGGCGACTCGCTTGGCTCATATCCGCTCTCCTGATGGTGGAGGCGTGCGCATCCGGTGACCGGCCGACGGCCCCGAGGTCCAGGCCCGAGTTCGCAATCTCCGATGGGGTCCACGAGGGCGGGACGCCGGGTTTCTTCTTCCTCCCGCCCATGGTGGCCCAGCCAGCGTTCAGCGGCACCTTCGATGGCGATATCACGACGCTCAACCCGCAGATCGCGATCTGCGATATCACCAATGGCCCCGATAACAATTGCGGCGGTGTAGCAGGGACGTCCGCTGTCATCGTCTACACGACGACAAGCACGCCGGCGATCACTGTCGATCTTACGACCCCGCAGTATCAGGTGAACTGGGACACTCGAGCGGCTGGCTTCGTCGCCGGCAATACCTATCGGGTGCACGTCACGGCCGGGGCGAGTGGAGCGCGGCGCGACCTGGGCTTCGCGGACGTGTTGCTCACCACCACGCCAGGGCAGGCGAAAGACGTGACGACCGGCGATCTCATCGTCGCGAAGGACGGGCGGATCCTGCCGATCCGTTTCCGGATCGAGGCCGGCATCCTGGGGGGGGTCAGCGTTAGCGCCGCGGACCCAAGCGTCGCGACAGGCGGCACGGATCTGCTGACGGCTACGGTGCAGGATCTGCACGGTGCCCCGCTTGTCGGCGTTACTGTGACCTGGACGGTGACGGCGGCCCCGGGCGTGGTGGCGAGCCTGGCGCCAACAAGCGGACCGACGAACGGCAGCGGCCAGGCGACGACGCTGCTCACGGCGGGTACGACGCCGGGCACGGCGGCCGTGGCGGCGACGAGCGCCGGCGTCTCGGCGGCGGCGACGGTGACAGTCACGGGGGGCGTGGCAGGTCAGTCGCTCTACGTTGGCTCGAACACAATCGCCAGCATCCTGGTCTACGCGCCGGGGGCGAGCGGGAACGCGGCGCCGACGGCCACGATCGCGGGCGACAACACCGGACTGACCGGCACGTTTGGCATGGCCCGGGATGGAGCGGGCAACCTCTACGTCGCCAACGCTGGCACGCCCTACAGCATCACAGTCTACGCGGCGGGGGCGAGCGGGAACGCGACGCCGACGGCCATGATCGCGGGCGGCAACACCGGCCTGAACTTCCCGGCGGGCATCGCCCTGGATGGCGCGGGCAACATCTACGTCACCAACTTTAGCGGCAACAACATCACCGTCTACGCGGCGGGGGCGAACGGGAACACGACGCCGACGGCCACGATCGCGGGCGACAACACCGGACTGAACTTCCCGCTTGGCATCGCGCAGGATGGCGCGGGCAACATCTACGTCACCAACGCTGGCACCAACAGCATCACAGTCTACGCGGCGGGGGCGAGCGGGAACGCGACGCCGACGGCCACGATCGCGGGCGGCAACACCGGACTGAACCAACCGTTTGGCATCGCCCTGGATGCCGCGGGCAACATCTACGTCACCACCGGCAACCGCATCCTGGTCTACGCGGCGGGGGCGAGCGGGAACGCGACGCCGACGGCCACGATCGCGGGTGACAACACCGGACTGATCAGCATGGTTGGCATCGCCCTGGATGGCGTGGGCAACATCTACGTCACCAACAATGCCTCGAACATCATCACAGTCTTCGCGGCGGGGGCGAGCGGGAACGCGACGCCGATGGCCACGATCGCGGGCGGCAACACGGGGCTAAGCGGTCCAACCGGGATCACATTCTAGCACGCTCGGCTGCTGAGTTTTGCCAGTTGCTCGACGGGATGGTGAAGCACATTCGACTTGAGCCTTGTTCTCCGGCAGGGTACCGGTGTCCTTGCGGCTGTCCGCCGCGGCCGGGCCGCAGTTGTTTCAACCAGACCGAGCTGCGGCCTCGACGTCGCGTCCCAACTCCAGGATTGCCTCGCGGATCTCACGGCGCTCGGCGGTCAGTCGCAAGAACGCTCTCCGACGAAAGAGCAGGATCGCCAGCGCGCGCGTCGCGCCTACGATGCGATCGAAGCGCTCCGCAAAATGCAGGGCAACGTAGCCGGTCAGCGGCAGCGCGGGCGCCACCAGTACCGCCGGCCAGATGCCACGCCACAGCCACACTGCCGCGATCACGACGGTCCACGTCAGCGGAAAGAGCAGCGCCGCCGCGAGGACCTTGACCGTCGCGAGGGCATCCTCGTCGCCCTTCGTGATGCCGGTCGCGACCCAGCCCACGACACGGTAGGCCGGATAGTGAACCAACCAGCCGACGATCGCCGCCGGTAGCCCGAGCGCTAAAAACAGTACGCTCTTCACCGCATACGTAACCACGCGCCGCCACCCATAGCTGCGCGGGGCAAGCTGCTGCGCGTCCAGGCCCGCGGCGGAGAGTGAGGCTTCGAAGCGCTCCAATCGGGCCTGGAGGCGGGCGGCGCGGTCCGGCCACTGGCGACGGGCTACATCGTAGCCCGTGAGAAGCCGCCGGCGCTGCTCGAACTCGTCGGCCAGCGGCGCTGGCTTGTCCGGCACGGTGTCCGTGGCGCTGAGGACTCGCTGGGCACGGGCAATCAGCGCGTGAGCATCCACCTCTTCCGCTTCGAGCGTCACTCCCCGCAACGCGTGCTCGAGCCGCGTGGTGAGCTCACGCACTGGGCCGGCGGGCGGCTCCGCGCTGCGCGCAACGGAGATGCGGTCGACCGAGAACGGCGTGCCGTAGTGGAGTAACGCGGCGCTGCGAAAAGTTTGCTTCGCGCGGTAGTAGAGGCCGACGGGTACGATTTCCAGAGTCCACTGCGCCGGCAAGCCCGCGGCGGCGCCCAGAGCGATCCGAGCGGTCCCGGTCTTGAGTGGCCGCAGCTTGGGATCGCTGTGCGAGGTTCCCTCCGGAAAAATCGCGATGGTGCCGCCTCGGACCAGGACGGCCTGAGCTGCTTCGAATGTCTCGGCATTCTTTCGCAGATCGGCTCCGGCGTCCTGGCGCCTGTGTACAGGGATTGCCTCGACCGCTCGTACGATCGAGCCGATGATCGGCATCCGGAATAGCGGCGCCTTCGCAAGGAAGGACACCCTCCGGGGAGCG
>QHUJ01000163.1 GCA_003221895.1 Gemmatimonadota bacterium
GAGCAGTGGGCGCAACAAGGTCCTCATGCGATTACCGCGGCCCGTGGCCGTGACTCGAGCCACGCCGCGTATGTCCAAATGAGTCCGCCGAGCAGCACGGCTACCGGAATAATCAGTACCGCTTGACCCAGCGATCGCGCATCGGATATCACGCCGACGAGGGAGGGGGACGGAACATCGCCGAGAACGTGGATCGCGAGGATGCTCAACGCGACGGCGGTCGCTCGCATGTGCGGAGAGACGACGTTGACGATAGCCGAGTTGATTGGGCCGGTGGACGCGAACAGGCATAGCTCAGCGGCTACGATTGCCGGCCAATAGATGCTGGGTTGCGGAGCAGCAAGGGCCACAAGCGTAAGCGGCGCCGCCAGCAGCGTGACGACTCCGGACACCCAGAGATAGGCTTGGTGGGACACTCGCAGCAGGCGGTCGCCGAGCCAGCCGCCGGCGTACGTGCCCACGAAACCGGT
>QHUJ01000159.1 GCA_003221895.1 Gemmatimonadota bacterium
GCAAACGAAAGTCATTGCCTGGCGCCGGGACATTCACGAACATCCCGAGCTCTCCAATCGCGAGACGCGAACCGCGGAGCTCGTCGCAAACCACCTGCGTTCGCTCGGTCTGGAGGTGCGCACGGGCGTCGCGCATACGGGCGTCGTGGGAGTGCTGAAAGGCGGGAAGCCCGGGCCGGTCGTCGCCCTGCGGGCCGACATGGACGCCCTCCCGGTGACCGAAGAAGTCGACGTGCCGTTCGCCTCCAAGGTCCGAACGACCTACAACGGCCAGGACGTCGGCGTGATGCACGCCTGTGGGCACGACACCCACACAGCGATGCTGATGGGCGTCGCCGAGATACTGGCGGGAATGCGCAAAGACCTCCCCGGAACCGTGAAGTTCATCTTCCAGCCGGCCGAGGAAGGTGCGCCCACCGGCGAGCGGGGCGGCGCGGAGCTGATGATCGAGGAGGGCGCGCTCGACGACCCGAAGCCGAGCGCGATTTTCGGCCTGCACGTGCTGCCGTTCCCGGCGGGCGACATTCGCTACCGGCCCGGAGGCATCATGGCGAGCGCCGACGCGTTTCGCATCGTCGTGCACGGCCGCCAAACCCACGGGGCGCAGCCGTGGAATGGGGTCGATCCGATCGTCGTCGCTTCGCAAATCGTTCTCGGCCTGCAAACGATCACGAGCCGTCAGGTCGATCTGACGGCGGGGCCTGATGTCATCACCGTCGGCGCCATCAACGGCGGCGTGCGGTTCAACATCATTCCCGACAGCGTCGTGATGCAGGGAACGATCCGCACGTTCGACACCACGGTGCGCAACGACATCCACCAACGCATCCGCCGCACCGCCGAGTCGATCGCCCAGAGCGCCGGCGCTACCGCGCAGGTGGTGATCGACACGTTTACCGCAGTGACCTACAACGATCCGGCGTTGACCCAGCAGGTGCTGCCCACGCTGCGGGAAGTGGCGGGAGCGAATCACGTCACGCTCACGCCACCGATCACCCCAGCGGAGGATTTCTCACGCTATCAGCAGCGCGTTCCGGGCGTGTTCTTCTTCCTTGGGATCACGCCGCCGGGCACTGATCCCAGCAAGGCGGCGCCGAACCATTCGCCGCGATTCTTCGTCGATGAGGCCGCCTTGCCGACCGGCGTGCGCGCGCTGGCGCACCTGGCCGTGGATTATCTCAGTCGAGGTCGTTAACTGTGGATGGCTTGCGCGGTCTCGCCAAACCGCTGCGCGAGGGCTTTCAGATAGCCATCGAGTGAACCGTAGTAGCCGAAAGGATGATGATACCAGCGTAAGTCGCGGTGTACCAAGAGTGTGACGCCGGTCATTTGGCGCAAACGCAGGGGGTCTTTAGCTTACGAGCCCCTTCTTGAGGCTTGCGGAGGCGTAGATGCGCACCACGAACCCAGTGCTCAATGCCAAGACGTTTGCGAACGTCCAGCGCGTCGCAGGCGTGCCGACGATGACGCTCGAAGGCACGATCAACCGGACCGCCTTCCTGCTGCTCATTCTGGTGGCGACGGCGACGTGGACCTGGATGGAAGCGTTCATCGGTTCGCCGATCAATGGCTACCTGTGGGCCGGTTTGCTTGGCGGACTGGCCGTCGGCATGGTCACCGTGTTCGTACCGGGCATCGCCCGATTCACTGCGCCCGTTTACGCCGCGCTCGAAGGTCTTGCCCTCGGTGCCATCTCCGCGTTCTACGAAGCGACCTTCCACGGCATCGTGATGCAGGCGGTCGCGCTCACGTTCGGCGTGTTGATCGCGCTGCTCATCGTGTACCGGCTGCGCGTCATTCCCGTCACGCAGAACTTCAAGCTCGGCGTCTGTGCGGCCACCGGGGCCATCGCGCTGTTCTATCTGTTGGCGATCGGTCTGCAGGCGTTCGCCGGAGTGCACATCGGCATGCTCCATGAGGGTACACCGCTGGGGATCGCCTTCAGCCTGTTCGTCATTACGATCGCGTCGCTCAATCTCGTGCTCGACTTCGATTTCATCGAGCAAGGCATCGAGCAGGGTGCGCCAAAGCAGATGGAGTGGTACGCGGCGTTCGGGTTGATCGTCACCTTGATATGGCTGTACGTCGCGATCCTGCGTCTGCTGAGCAAGCTTCGCAACCGCTAGCCCCCCCCGATGCCGTCAGGCTGGATCGGTGGCTCTGGGCCGCGCGTTTCTTCAAAACGCGCGGCCTTGCCGCTCAGGCGGTAGCCGGCGGCAAGGTGCAGCTCAACGGCGCGCGCGCCAAACCGGCCAAACTCGTTCGGCCCGGCGATGCGCTGCGCGTGCGCGTCGGCCCCTATGACTGGATGATCACCGTTCGCGCCGTCACCGAACGGCGCGGCTCAGCACGCGACGCGCAGCTGTTGTACGACGAGTCCGGAGAGGGGCGCGCGGCGCGCGAACGGCTCGCGGAGCAGCACAAAATCGCGCCGGCCCCCACCTACCGCGGCAAGGGCCGGCCAACCAAGAAAGAGCGCCGCGAGCTGCAGCGGCTCGAGGACGAAGAAGGCTAGAGTTTCTGCAGGTGCACGTTGCCGGAGCCCGTCTCGACGGAGACCCGCCCCTTCCCATCCCCCAGCGTGCCCCTCACGTGATCGTGTTCGATGCGCCGCACCTGCAGGGTCAACCCGCCGAGATCGATGTCTCCACTGCCCGTGTCGAGGTCCACTTCGGCGCCGAGGGTGGGCGGCACCTTGAGCGTGACGTCACCGGAGCCGGTTTCGATGTGGAGGGATGAGAACGTGGAGACCAGCGCGACATCCACAGCTCCGCTTCCGGTCTCGAACGACAGCTCGTCGCCACTCGCCGACGTTACGTCGATGTCGCCCGATCCCGTCTCGACGTGCACCTTCGTCGCTTTCCCGTCGCGCACCGTGACGTTTCCGGACCCGGTGTCCAGCCGCAGCGTAGACCCATCAACACCCGTCACCGTGATGTCCCCCGAACCCGTTCCCAGGCTCACATCGCCCGACGCAGTGCGCAGGTCCACATTGCCCGATCCGGTCTGGATTCGCAGGGAGCCGCGTGTGCGATCGGCGGCCACATCGGCGGACGCCACGGACACGCGAATCGTGCCGTCGACATTCGTCACAAACGCCTTGCCAACACCCAGGTAGAGCCCGACGGCCTTGCCCTTGGGAACCGTCACGTGCAGGTCAGCGAACGCCTCGAGTCCGTCACGGGACCGCCCCGTGATGCGCACTTCGTGTCCCTCACCCGACCAGCCGCGGTGGTGCCGTCCGCCTTCGTCCCAGCCGTTGTCGTCGCCGAACGTTCCGTCATCGCGCACGTGCATCGTTGTGTTCCAGCCGCGCCCCCAGTCGGGCATCAGGATCACGTCGTCGGGATAGACGATGCGCAGCGTCTCGCGGCCGCGCAGCGGGCCGGATTGGATGTCGAGCTTGGCCGCGTCGGCGCCGCCGCGTTGCACTTCGACGACGACGTCGCCGCCTGAGCCGCCTTCGACGCGCAGCTCACCGACGAGGTTGTAGATCGCGACGGAATCGCCCTTGAGAACATGACGTGAGGTTTGGGCAGCAGCGGGGATGGTCAACATTGCAACGCCTGAAACGAACAGCAGCGCGCGAGCGATCATAGCGGCTCCACAAGGAGTTGGCTCAAGTTGGATAGCGAAACGCGTTCAAGGGTTGCAGCTTTCAACCTTATGGAAGATTGGCTGCTTTGGTTTCTGCTGGCGATAGGGCTGTTTGTCGGGGAGATGTTCACCGCAGGCTTCTGGCTCGCCTGCCTGGCCGTTGGGGCCGCCGTCGCGGGCTTCGTGGGATTGATCCCCGGGCTGGGCTTCGTGACACAAGGCATCGCGTTCGCAGCAGCCAGCATCGTCAGTATGGCAGGCCTGCGCCCCCGGTTGATGCACTACTTCCAGCTGGGGCCGGGGTCCGAGTTGCGGACTGGCGTTGATGCTCTGCTGGGCAAGACGGGAATCGTGACCGAACGGATCGGGCCCGGGCTGCCCGGACGGGTCAAGGTGGAAGGCGAGGACTGGCGGGGTGCGTCCAGTGACGCGACGGTGATCGAGCCCGGCACGCAGGTCACGATCATTCAGGTGGATGGCACGACTCTCATGGTCGAGAAGGAGCTCTAAGCGATGGGTCCCGGCACAATTCTCGTTGCCGCGGTGGCCTTCGGCGTCATCGTCCTGATTTCGAAGAGCATCCGCGTGGTTCAGCAGGCCCAGACGATGATCATCGAGCGGCTGGGCAAGTATCACAAGACGCTCGCGTCGGGAATCAATTTCGTGTTGCCCGTCATCGACCGTCCCCGCTCCGTGGACTGGCATCAGACGATCATCACGCCCGCGGGCGACAGCTACTCGCGCCGCTTCCGCACCGAGCGCATCGACCTGCGCGAGACAGTGTACGTGTTCCCGCGCCAGAATGTCATCACCAAGGACAACGTGGTCGTCGAGATCGACGCGCTGATCTATTCGCAGATCACCGATCCGGTGCGGGCGACGTACGAGATCGCCAATCTGCCCGACGCGATCGAGAAACTGACACAGACGACGCTGCGGAACGTGATCGGCGAAATGGAGCTCGATCATGTGCTGTCGTCGCGCGACACGATCAACGCCAAGCTGCGCGCGATCCTGGACGAAGCCACGCACAAATGGGGATCCAAGGTCAGCCGCGTCGAGCTCAAGGACATCAACCCGCCGCGCGATATCCGCGACGCGATGGAGAAGCAGATGCGCGCCGAGCGGGAGCGGCGGGCGACGATTATCACGGCAGACGCCGAGCGGCAGTCGCGCATTCTCGCGGCGGAGGGCATCCGGCAGTCGGAGATCAACACCGCCGAGGGCGACAAGCAGGCTAAGATCCTGCACGCGGAAGCTGAAGCCGCGGCGCGGCTGAAGGTGGCTGAGGCGGAAGCGCAGGCGATCGAGCGGATCACGGCGGCGATCAAGGGCACGGGCGGCGACCCGGCGCAGTACCTGATCGCGATCCGGTACATCGAAACGCTCAAAGAGATGGTCTCTGGCCAGAACAACAAGGTTGTCTACATGCCGTACGAGGCCACCGGAGTGCTCGGCTCGCTTGGTGGCATTCGGGAGATGCTGACGCTGGGCCCGTCCGACAAGAAGGCGTGAACCCGCTTACCACGCTCTCCGAAGAAGAACGGATGTTTCAGGGCGCGGTGCGAGACTTCGCCGAGAGCGAGGTCCGGCCGCGCGTGCACGCCATGGAACAGGCGGCGCAGCTCGATCCCACCCTGATTCCCAAGTTTTTCGAGCTCGGTCTCATGGGGATCGAGATTCCCGAGGCGCACGGCGGCGCCGGCGGCAGTCTGTTCATGACCGTGCTCGCGGTCGAAGAGCTGTCTGCCGTCGATGCATCGACTGCGATCTTCGTGGACGTGCAGAATACGCTTGTGAACGCGCTGCTGCTCAAGTGGGCGTCCGACAATACCAAGCAGCGCTACCTGCCAAGGCTTTCCACCGATCTCGTCGGTGCCTACGCGCTCTCGGAGGCGGGATCGGGGTCGGATGCGTTCGGGCTCGCGACCAAAGCGACCAAGCAGGGCGACAAGTGGATCCTGGACGGCCGCAAGCTCTGGATCACGAATGGGGCCGAGGCAGGTTTGTACGTCATCTTCGCGAATACCGACTTCGCCAGAGGCTACAAGGGGATCACCGCGTTCGCTGTGGAGCGTGGGTTCAAAGGCTTCAGCGTCGGCAAGAAAGAGGACAAGCTCGGCATTCGCGCGTCGTCGACCGCTGAGTTGGTTCTCGACCACTGCGAAGTCCCCGCCGCCAACCTGATCGGAGAAGCGGGCAACGGATATAAGGTCGCGATCGAGACGCTGAACACCGGTCGCATCGGGATCGGGGCGCAGATGATCGGCGTCGCGCGGGGCGCGCTGGACGCGTCGCTCAAGTACGTGAAAGAGCGCCAGCAATTCAACAAGCCAATTGCCGAGTTCCAGGGCGTGCAGTTTCAGCTAGCGCAGGCGGCCACGGAGCTCGAGGCGGCGCGTCTCATGGTGTACAACGCCGCTCGGCTGGAGGACGCCAGCGAATCGTACACGAAGCAGGCGGCGATGGCGAAGTTGTTCAGCTCGCAGGTGGCCGAACGGGTGACGTCGCTTGCGGTGGAGTTGTTTGGGGGCTACGGATATACGAAGGAATATCCCGTAGAGAAGTTCTTCCGGGACGCGAAGATCGGCACGATTTACGAGGGCACGAGCAACATGCAGCTGAACACGATTGCCAAGCTGTTGTTAAAGTAGACCGTGACCAAGATCCGCACCGCGCGTCGCACGCACGGCTTCACCGAATCCGTGATTCGCGGGATGACCCGTCTCGCCACCGAGCACGGAGCCATCAACCTCGCTCAAGGATTCCCGAACTTCCCCTGCCCTGAGATCTTGAAAGAGGCCGCCGCTCGCGCCATCCGCGACGACGTCAATCAATACGCCGTCACCTGGGGCGCCGCGCGCCTCCGCAACGCGCTGGCCGCGAAATACCAGGAGTGGTACAACCTCCCCGTCAATCCGAACACGCAGGTCACCGTGACCTGCGGCGCGACCGAAGCGATGGCGTCGGCACTCCTGGGCGTCGTCGATCCCGGCGACGAAGTCGTCGTGTTCGAGCCGTTCTACGAGAACTACGGCCCCGACGCGATCTTGTGCGACGCGCGTCCCGTGTTCGTCCCGATGGCCGCCGGCCAGTCGCTGGACCTCGACCGCCTGAGCGCCGCGTTCGGTCCGAAGACCAGGGCGATCATCATCTGCACGCCCAACAATCCGACCGGCCACGTGTTCTCGCGCCGCGAGCTCGAGGCGATCGCCGAGCTGTGCCGGCGCCACGATGCGTTCGCCGTCACGGACGAGATCTACGAGCACATCTATTACGAGGGAGAGCACATCCCGATCGCCACCCTGCCCGGGATGGCGGACCGGACCATTACGATCAGCGGCGCGTCGAAGACGTTCAGCGTCACCGGCTGGCGCATCGGGACGATCATCTCGCCGCCCGACGTCACCGACGCGATCCGCAAGGTCCACGACTTCCTCACGGTGGGCGCGCCCGCGCCGCTGCAGGAGGCGATCGCCGTCGGGATGGAGACGCTCGGCGACGACTACTACGAGGGACTCGCGCGGGATTACCGGCGCCGGCGCGACATCTTGTGCGCCGGCCTGATCAAGGCCGGGTTCACATGCCGGCCGCCGGATGGCGCGTACTACGTGATGACGGACTTCTCGTCACTCTCAACCCTGCCCGATGACGAGTTTGCCAAATGGCTCACCGCCGAGCACGGCGTCGCACCCGTGCCCGGCTCGAGCTTCTATTCGAGGCCTGAGCTGGGCCGCACGCAGGTACGGTTCGCGTTCTGCAAAACGGACGACATGCTCCAACAGGCGGTGGACCGCCTGCAGCGCGTGCGCGACTAGAGCGCTTCTTCCACCTCACGCAGTCCCTCGACGTGTCTCCCAATCTCGCCCGCGATCTCGCGCGCGAGACCGAGATCCGTCGTCAGACTCTGGACCGTTCCCGTGCCGGCATGCAGTCGCAGCAGATTCAGGCGGATCGTTTCGAGTGCCGCGACCGCGTCTTTGAGCCGTTGTTGGACGAGATCACGCTCGGCGGTGAGATCGGCGACGATACGGTCGTGCCGCGCCGCGATCGCCGGATCGGGACTGACGCGCTGGTCCGCGTCCGCCAACGCCTCCTGCAGCTCCTCGAGCCGCGCCCGCATTTTCTGCGCATCCTGTTCGAGTCGATGTACCACGTCGGGCAGATCGCGGAGCTGGTTGCGCGTCTCTTTGGGCAGCGACTCGTACAGCTGCTCGGCAGCCATGCCCAGCGCGAGCTCGGTGGGCCGATGGGTCAGCGACGCTGGTAGCGCGCGCGACGGGGTTACGGCTCGGGCCAGTTTGAAGAGCCAGCGACCAAGGCGACCCGCCCACACCCTTCCCCAAAACTCGGTGTCGACGTCGCGCCGCCGCTGCAACAGGATCAAGGCCCCCGTCATCCCCCACATGCCGACACTGAAGCCGATCAGCGCAGGGTCCGGGACGAACACACCCACAAGCAGCGGGACAACCGTCAGGTGCAGGCCGGCCGAGATGAAGCCACCCAGCCCGATTGACTTGAAGATTCGTTCGAGCCACGACGGCCCGAGGCGCTGACCACCGGCGCGCTCCTCGCGATCGCGATCCAGCTCGGCTCTGAATGCGACCTCGAGGTCCCCGTGGTCGAACCCTGCCTTCAACAAACGCCGCGCGCGCTGAATAAGGACAGCGGCAGGCACCAGCGTGATGCCCCCCACGAACAAGCCGTAGCCAAGGGCGACAGAGGTAATTGGGGAGGCCGCCACAACCGCCCCGAGCAGAACGAACGGGTAGAGCAGCGCTCCCGCATCGTCGAATCGGGCACCGCGCTTCACGAACACGCGCAGCGCGAGCGGGAGCTCGCGGCGCTGCTCCAGTGCGCGAGTGAGTTGATCGGCGAGAACCGAAGTCCCCTCAGGCCGGTCGTCACGATCCTTCGCCAGGCAGCGGTCGATCGCCTGCGCGATCCGGCGCGGCACAGCTGGCGCAACCGACGCGAGCGGCGGTGCGAGCTCCGTCACCTGTTTCGCCAACACCTCCGTCGCCTTCTCGCCCTCGAACGGCAGCGTCCCTGACAGCGCGAAAAAGCCCACGAGGCCGAGCGCGTACAAGTCGCTGCGCGCGTCGACCACCTCGCCCAGCGCCTGCTCGGGACTCATGAACTCGGGCGTACCGACCACCTCTTCGCTGGTGAGCCCGCCCGCCCCGGCGACGACGCTCGCAATTCCAAAATCGGCCACCAGCACGCGGCCGTTGTTGTCGAGCAGAATGTTGTCGGGCTTCACGTCACGATGAATGACACCCTGCGCGTGCGCGTACGCGAGCGCCCACGCGACGTCCCGGAGCACGCGCGACGCCTCCGAGGGGGCCAAGGGTCCACGCCGCCGGACGCGCTCGGTCAGTGTCTCGCCTTCGACGTACGCCATCGCGAAGAACACGAACTCGCCGATCTCTTCGACCGCGTGAATCGGGATGATGTTGGGGTGAGAGAGCTTCGCGGCCGTGCGCGCTTCACGCAGAAACCGCTCCCGCAGGCGTGGTTCCGACGCTTTGGAAGGCGGTAGGAGTTTGATCGCGACGGGGCGATCGAGTCGCACCTCGCGCGCCAGGTAGACCACGCCCATCCCGCCACGCCCCAACTCGCGCTCCAGCGAATAGCGCCCGGCGACCGCCGACTGAAAATCGAGAAACAGCCGATCCGGAGCGGGAGGATGCGTCATGGCATCCTTATTCTAACGCTCCGTCGTTAGGCGGGGGTCTCCAGGTGATCCAGAATCCGCACGATGGGAACAACCGGCCTGAACCGGAGTCCCGCGAGGCGAAACAGCGCCCGGCCGAACGGGCCGCGCCAGAACCGGAGATGCCGCTCGCCGATCGGATCGGTGCGTTGTTCGGTGCGCGCACGTGCCACGATGCTCGCCAGCACTGCGGTCACTGCCGCAGCCGCGCCCACTGGCGAGAGGAGCGGCATCAGGGAATCGGGGACCGCGAACGCGCCCCCCCCCACAGCGCCGGCGAGGGCGGCAACCGCTAGCAGCAGGCTGACACGCGCCAGCCACGCAAGGCTGTTCTCGAAACTGGTGGGGCCCGCGCCGTAGACGAACGCCAATTCCTCGCGCCGTCGTGCCTGGCGTGCGGCAAGCGCCGCGACCAGATCCTCGCTCCGATGCCCCGCCGCAAGCAAGCGGCGGACACGGACAATCTGGACAATCACTGGGAGCGCGAGTGCCGCCGCGAGCGCGCATGTCGCGATTCCTCGCAACACAGCGCTGGCTGGAGAAGACCAGGCGGCGACCGTCGCCGGCATGAGAGCCACACCGGTGAACGCCGCATGGATGAGCGCGGGCGCCTCAAGGTGCGCGCTCCGTACCAGGAACGCACGCACTGCAAGCGGCACCGGCCGCTCACCAACCGCCTCCGCAACCTCCTTCACGAGCGCGGCGGCGTCCGGAAAGCGCTCCCATGCCGCCTTCGCGAGGCAGCGGTCGACGATCTGCGCCAGGCGTGGCGGCACGAGTGGAGCGACGGTGCTGAGCCGTGGCGGCGGCGCGTTGACGTGCAACGCCAGCAACGCCTCGTCGGTGAGGGTGTCAAAGGGCAGCTGTCCCGAGAGGGCGTAGTAGGCGACCACGCCGAGCGAATAGATGTCGCTGCGCGCGTCGACGACCTCGCCGCTCGCCTGTTCCGGGCTCATGAAGGCCGCCGTCCCGACGACATGTCCCCGCGGCGCAGCCGGCCGTCCCAGCAGCCCATAGGGGATGCGCCCATGACTCGAGTGCGCAATGCCGAAGTCGGAAAGCAAAGCGCGACCCGTGAACGCATCCAGCAGGATGTTGTCGGGCTTGACGTCGCGATGCACGACGCCGCGGGCATGTGCATAATCGAGCGCTTCACCGATGTCGCAGATCAAGCGGCCCGCCTGGTGTGGATCGATGGGCCCCTGGCTCGCGACCCGGTGCGAGAGTGTCTCCCCGGGCACGTAAGCCATCGCGAAGAACACAAAGCCGCCGATGTCGTCCACCGTGAAGATGGGAACGATGTTCGGATGGGTGAGTCGCGCGATGGTGCGGGCCTCACTCAGAAACCGCAGCCGGCACGTTTCGTCGGCGGCGAGGTCTGGCGACAGCACCTTGAGCGCGACGCGACGATCCAGCCGGCGCTCGCGCGCGAGGTACACCAGGGCCATCCCGCCACGTCCCAGCGGCGCCTCGATATCGTAGAGGCCGGCCAAAGCATGATGCAATTCTTTCATGAGGCCTGAATACCCGAAGACCCGGTTCAGGTTCGCGGCGCACGACCCACGCAGTTGTGATCCCTGCTGGACACTTCTGCCTTCCTGAGCGCAAATTGGGCCGCCTATGACGAGCATCTCGACCGCACACTCAACGCCAGCAGGCGGCCGGGAAACCACCCCTCACCAGCCGTACGTCCCGGCGTCGCAGGCGCCTGCCGAACTGACCCCGCGAGCCATCGTCCTGGGCGTCATCCTCGGCCTCATCTTCGGCGCGTCCAACGTCTACCTCGCGCTGAAGATCGGACTCACCGTCAGTGCGTCGATTCCCATCGCCGTCTTGTCGATCACGATTTTCCGCTGGCTCGGCCGCTCCACGATTCTCGAGAACAACATCGTCCAGACGACC
>QHUJ01000015.1 GCA_003221895.1 Gemmatimonadota bacterium
CGCTGCAGCACGTCGGAGAGCATTTCCCGGCGGCCAAGGGTGTCCGCCCATTCGTCGTACGCGCTTGTCACCACGATGGGCAGCGCGACCATCACATCGCGCGACGGCCACGCCTCGTGCGCGGCCCACACCAACATCCCAGCCGTCAATGCTCCTGCTGCGACGTACCGGCTCGCCTGACCCCCCCCTCCGGGCCCCCATGACCGCAACGGCATCAGTCCATTTGTCTCCGGATGAACGTCGGAATCTCCATCTCAGTCAGCTCCGGATTCAGGGGCATCTGCGCGGGATTGCCGCCACGCTTGGGCGCGGTCTCGGGCGGCTTGAATCCTGGCTGCGGCACCGGCGTCGGCTTGGTCGCGCGGTCGCGGAACGGCAACACCCCTGCCGCCGGTCGGGCCGGCATGCCCGCGAGCGCATCGGCCATTGCGCCGGTCCTGTCGAACCCTGTCGCGATGACCGTGATCCGCACTTCGCCGTGCATCGCGGGATCGTTCACCGCACCGAAGATGATCTCGGCCTCGTCGCCCGCGGCGTCGTGAATCGCTTCGCTGATCTGCGTCACTTCCCCGAGCGTGAGATCCTCGCCGCCCGTGATGTTGATGAGCACGCCGGTCGCGCCGGCGATGGAGATGTTGTCGAGCAACGGACTCGAGATCGCCTGCTGCGCCGCTTCCATCGCGCGGTTTTCGCCGCGTCCCTGACCCGTCCCCATCAGCGCCGCGCCGCCGTTCTGCATGACGGTGCGCACGTCCGCGAAATCTACGTTGACGAGACCCGTGACACAGATGAGGGCCGAGATGCCCTGAGTCGCATGCAACAACACTTCGTCCGCCTTCTTGAGCGCATCCTGGAACGGGATCCCCTTCCCGACGACGGCGAGCAGCCGTTCATTGGGGACGACGATCATCGTGTCCACGTGTTTGCGCATTTCGGCGATACCCATCTCTGCCTGCCGCATGCGCTTGCGACCTTCGAACAGGAACGGCTTCGTCACGATGCCGATCGTGAGGGCGCCCAGGTCGCGGGCGACCTGCGAGATGATCGGCGCCGCCCCGGTTCCGGTGCCGCCGCCCATGCCGCACGTGACGAACACCAGGTCTGCTCCCTGCAGGGTGTGCAGCACCTCGTCCCGGTTCTCCTCGATCGCCTGGCGGCCGATTTCCGGCCGTGCGCCGGCCCCGAGCCCGCGGGTCAGCTTCTTGCCGATCTGGACCTTCACATCGGCCTTGTTGTTGAGGAGCGCCTGCGCATCGGTGTTCACCGAGATGAACTCGACGCCGCTCACGTGCTCGTCGATCATGCGGTTCAAGGCGTTGCCGCCGCCTCCGCCGACGCCGACGACTTTCATCCGCGCGTTCTGCGTAACGGTCTCTTCGAGTTCGAAGATCATGGTTCTCCCCTAGGGCTCAGAAGAAATCCTGCAGCCATCGCTTGAGAGGTCCAAAAATTTTCTCGGGAGCACCCCCGAACAGAACGCCGGGAGCAGAACCTTGCGCGCTCTTGCGCGCCGCGTAGAGCACCAATCCCACCGGCACCGCGTAGCGCGGCGCCTGCACACTGTCCACGAGACCGGAGATGCCGAGCTCGGGATGACCGGCGCGCACCGGAACCGCGAACACCTCGCGCGCCAGCTCGACCATGCCCGGCAGGTGCGCGGTGCCGCCGCTCAACACGACACCCGCGGGCAGCCGTCCCGCTCCGTACCCCGCGCGCTCGAATTCGCGGGCGACGAGCTGGAAGATCTCGTCCACGCGCTGGTGGATGATGTGCGCCACCAGCTCGCGCGACGCGGTGCGTGCGCCCTGTCCCGGCGTGGACGGCAGGCTGACCATTTCACCCGCGTCCACGAGCGGCGTATACGCCGCGCCATGCCGCTCCTTCAGTCGCTCGGCGTCCGACTGGGTCACGCCCAATCCCTGCACCAGGTCGCTCGTGACGTGCGAGCCGGCATACTTGAGCGACGCGAGGTGGCGAATCTTGCCCTCGTGAAAAACCGCGACGCCGGTCGAGCTGCCGCCGACTTCCACGAGCGCCACGCCCAATTCCTTTTCATCGTCGGAGAGAATCGCGTACGAGGCGGCGAGCGGCTCGAGCACGAGGTCGGCGACGCGATAGCCGGCGCGCTGCACGCTCTTGCGCAGATTCTGCGCGGCCGTGGACTGCGCCGTCACGAGATACATCTCCACTTCGAGCCGCGTCCCCGTCATGCCGACCGGATCGGAGATCCCTTTCTGCTGGTCGACGATGTATTCCTGCGGGATGTCGTGCAGCAGCTCGTGATCGCGGCCCAGCGAGACGGCGCGCGCGACTTCGTTCACCCGCGCCACGTCCTGCGGGGTGATCTCTTCCCCGCTCACCGCCACGACACCGGCTGAGCTGCGCGCGGCGACGTGCTCACCCGCGATGCCGCAGGTCACGTCGGGCACGCGCGCGCCGGCCATCCGCTCGGCGTCCTTGAGCGCGGCGGCAACGGAGCGCGTCGTCTCGTCGATGTCGCGCACGATGCCCCGGCGCACGCCGCTGTTTTTCGCGAGCCCGACGCCAAGAATCTTGGCGAGCGGCGCGCGCGGCAGATCGCCCGCCAGCTCCGCGATCACCGCGCAGGTCTTGGTGCTGCCGAGATCGAGCCCGGCGATGAGGCGGCGATCGGTCATGAGTTGCGCGCACCCGGCGCCGTACTGCGGCGACGCACGACGACCTGCCCGGCAAATCGGGCGTCGAGCTCGGCATAGGGGCGCGCTTTCGCGGCCAGATCTCTTGCCACCAATACCACCGCCTGGATCACCTCCGGCCCCGCGTCGCGCGCCAACAGGACGCGACGCGTGCCAAGCTCGAGAGCGACATCGTGCTGCGCGTCGATACGCCGCGCGGCATCGATCGACTGAAACAGCGCGGGATCGAACACCTGGACCCGCGCCAGTACGCCGACCACGGCACTGTCGGCGGCCTGCACTACCGGAAGATCGAGACTTACGAGCTCAAATGGCAGTGCGCGTCCGTCCGCAGCGACGACGGTGAGCGCACCGCGCTCGTTCGCTACCAACGCGACCGGCTCGACCTCCCGAATGATCACCTTCAACGACCCCGGCGGACGGCGCGCCACCGTGACGTCGGCGACGCCATCCAACCCGCGCAGCCGATCCGCGAGCAGATTGGTATCGTCGAACACGCTCGCATGCGGCGACAACCGCAACGCCGCGAGCACCTGATCGGCATCGAGGTAGCGGATGCCGACGAGCTCGACCTGCTGCACGCGGAAAAACGCCAGACGCCTCAGCACCAGCGGTGCCGTCGTCCAGGCAGTCATCACCACGATCGCCGCGCCGGCCCACCAGAGCACCCGCCATGACGCCTGCGGCAACCGCGGCAGGCGGAGCCGCCTCCTCCACTTCACGCGACGGCTCCCTGCTCCGTGTCCCCGTCCCGCAGAATGGCCAACAGCTCGGGGCCGACGCGCGTAACGTCGCCCGCGCCGAGCGTGAATACGACATCGCCGGCGCGTACCGCGCGCGCGACGTGACTCACCAAACCGGCGCGATCGCGCACCGCCACCGTCGCCGCGCCCGCCCGCGTCGCGCCACGCAGCACGATGTGATGTGTCACGCCGGCGAGCGGCGGTTCGCGCGCACCGTAGATCGGCGCGACGATCACCATATCTGCCGCGGCGAGCGCCTTCCCGAGCGCCTCGCCCTGCAGCGCCGTACGAGAGTAGAGGTGCGGCTGAAACACCGCGACCACTCGCCGGCCCGGATACGCCTGTCGCGCCGCCGCGAGCGTCGCCGCGACTTCGGTCGGGTGATGCGCGTAGTCATCGACGACTGCGACGCCACGTGCTTCCCCGAGCCGCTCGAAGCGCCGGCCCACGCCGTGAAACTCGGACAGCGCCTGCGCGCCCGCCTGCAGATCGGCGCCGAGCGCGTGCAACACCGCCAGCGCCGCCGCCGCGTTCCGTACGTTGTGCATTCCCACCACCGCGAGCTGCAGCTCGACGGTGTGACCGCCCGGCAGCGAGATCGTCGCGCGCGAGCCGCCCGGTTCGAGCCGCACGGCGCGAATGCGCACGTCGGCCGTCGGTCCGAGGCCGACGCGCCACACTGGCGTCTCCAGTTGTAGCGCCACGCGATCCGCGCCCTCATCATCGGCACCGATGATCACGCGCTGGGCCCGGCTTGCGAACTCCGCGAACGCCGCCTCGAGCGCCTCGATGCTGCCGTAACACTCGAGGTGATCGGCTTCGACGTTGTTCACGACCGCAATGGTCGGCCTGAGCGACAGGAAGGCCCTGTCGTACTCATCGGCCTCCACGACGAACAGCTGATCACCACCGAGGCGGGCGTTCCCACCCCATTCAGCGACTCGGCCGCCTGCGAGTCCCGTAGGATTTCGCCCGGCGGCCGAGAGAGCCTCTGTGACCATGACCGTGGTGGTCGTCTTGCCGTGTGTCCCGGCGACCGCCACGAGGCTCGCTCCTCTGCCGGATACCAACTCCCCCAGGGCGTCGGCGCGCCGTACGACCGGTATGTTCAGGGCCCGGGCCCGCTCCAATTCCGGATGGGTGGGCGGGACCGCTGCGGTCACGATAACTGCCCGCGCCCCATCGACATGGCTCGGGTCGTGGCCTTGCGAAACACGAACTCCCAGGGCGGTCAGGTCGACGATCCCCGGCCCGGAAGTATCAGTATCACAACCAGTTATGGCGACTCCCCGGTGCCTGGCAATCAACGCCAGGGCGCTCATCCCCGCCCCGGCTACGCCCATGAGATGGATGGGACGGGGATCCCCGGTTCGAAACAAGGTCATCTGTGGGCAGCTAATATAGGGAATTTATTCAACTTGCGAAAGCTCTAGAATCTTCTCGACTATGCTTCGGGCGGCATTTGGGTGGCCCCGGCCCCGGGCACTCTTGGCGAGGGCGTCGAGCCGGACCCGATCTCGGGCGAGCGAGGTGACGGTTTTGGAGAGGGACTCGGGGGCCAGTTCGCCTTCGATCAACATGACGCTCGCGCCCGCCGCCGCCATCGCCTGCGCGTTGAACGTCTGATGATCGGCGGCAGCGGTCGGCAGCGGCACGAGGATGCTCGGCTTTCCCCACGCGCACAATTCCGCGACGGTCATCGCGCCTGCGCGCGCCACCACCAGATCGGCAGCGGCATAGGCGGTTCCGATCGGATCGAAGAATCCGCGCACGACGACCCGACCGGGAACGGCGAGCGGCGCGTAGCGCTCCTCGTGCGCCGTGCCGGTTCCCCACAGCACGTCCACGTCACCGAGCAGCCCGCGCTGTAATCCACGCGCCACCGTCTCGTTGAGCGCGCGCGCGCCCTGACTGCCGCCGAAGACGAAGACGGTCGGTCGAGCTCCGGTGAGTCCGAATTCGGTGCGGGCCACGGCCGCGTCGACCCGGCCTGGCGGCGTGATCGGATTGCCGAACACGAAGACTTGCGTCTGTGGTCCCGGCCTCAGTCGCAAGCGCGCTTCAGGAAAGCCGAGATGCACCTGGCGCGCGCGCCGCGCCAGCGCGCGCGTAGTGAGTCCCGGAAACGCGTTCTGCTCCTGCAGCGCGGTCGGAATCCGCGCGCGCTGCGCGCGCCACACGATGGGGCCCGCCGCATAGCCGCCGGTGCCGATGACGATCGCGGGCTTCGCGACCTGAAGCACGCGGCCCGCGGCGCGCCAGGCGTGCACCGCAATCACCGGCCAGCGCACGTTGCGCCACCACGCTCGGCGGTACAGCGGCTCCATCGGGAGGAGATGAAATGGGAACGGATGCCGCGGAAGGATTTGCGACTCGATGCCGCGCGCGGCGCCGACTAATTCGACTTCGTGGCCTTGATCAGCGACGACTCGTGCCAGGGCGAGAGCCGGCATGAGATGGCCACCGGTGCCGCCGCCAGCGATGAGGATCTTCAAACGCGAAATATGAAATGCGGAATGCGGAATCGCCGGTTGTGGGTCGAAGCGGTACCAAGTGCTTCGAACCGCGCCTCTACATTCCGCATTCCGCCTTCCGCATTTCTCATTGGGTTCTCCGGGCTCGCCCAACACTCGCGAGGACACCAGTCGCCGCCAGCGCGACGAGGAGTGACGACCGCCCATACGACATGAACGGCAGGGTAACTCCCGTGGCAGGAATCACCGCAAGGCTGACCCCAATGTGCAACACCACGCTCAATCCGATCATGACGCTGATGCCCGTGGCGAGCAGCTGGCCGAACAAGTCGGGTGCGTTGCGGGCGATCCGGAAACCGAGCCATACGAACGTGCCGAAGAGTAGCGCGATGACGAGTACACCGACGAATCCCCACTCCTCGCCGATCGTCGAGAAAATGAAATCGGAATACGCGTACGGCAGGTAGCCGAGCTTCTGCTGTCCGTGTCCGAAGCCGACGCCGAGCACCTGCCCCGCCCCGATGCCCGTCAGCGATTGCTGCACCTGCCACGTCGCTTCCGTGGGCGCGGCGCCGGGATTGAGGAAGGTCAGCACGCGCGCGAGGCGATACTGGGCGGTGGCGACCGCGCCGAACAGCAGTGGTCCTGCCGCCACGCCGAGCGCCAGGAAGTGACCGATCCGAGCGCCGGCCGTGAACAGGACACTACCCGCCAGAATCGCAACGAGCAGCGCCATCGACAGATGCGGCTCGAGGAAGATCAGCCCGACCACTGGAACGAGAATCACGACGAACGGGAGCACGCCCTTCTTGAAGTCCCGGAGCTGCTCACCCTTTTTTGCCGCGAGCATCGCACACCACACGACCACCGCGAACTTGGCGAGTTCGGATGGCTGCAGCGTCAAGACGCCAAGATTCACCCAGCGGCGCGCGCCATTGATCGTTGGGGTGATCACGTGCGTGAACGGCAGCAACGGCAGAATCAACAGGAACACGGTGACGCCCAGCAGCCGCCAGGCCCAATCGCGCCAGCGGTGGTAGTCGAGACGTGCGAACACAACCGCGAGCAACCCTCCCACCACCGCACCCACTGCCTGGCGCAACGCGAAGCTCGCGCCCACCTGTCCTCCGGCGGTCGTGACGAGGCTCGATGCGCCGTACACCGCCCCGAGGCCAAAGACGACCAGCACAGCCGTGACGACGAAGAGCAGTCGCCCTTCCCAGGCGACTAGGGCTCTTGCGCGAGCCGCCGGAATGTGGCCCCCCGTTCTTCATAGTTCTTGAACATGTCGTAGCTCGAGCACGCCGGTGACAGCAGCACGGCATCTCCCGGGCGTGCCGCCCGGCGCGCGCGCGCGACGACGTCTTCCAACGTCGTACCGCGCTCGAGCGGCACCTTCTCCTTCAGGTCCTGCTCGACGAGCGGCCCCGCTTCCCCGTACGCGATCACCAGCCGGCAACGCGCGGCCAGCAACGGAGCGAGGCTCGTGTATGGCTCGCCTTTGTGGCGCCCGCCGAGCAACAGCACGTACGGCCGCTCCATCGCGATGACGGCCACCGTTGTCGCCGCGATGTTCGTCGCCTTGGAATCGTTGATCCACAATACGCCGGCATACTCGCCGACCGGCTCGAGCCGGTGCGGCAACGGACGGAACGAGCGCAGGCCCTCCGCAATGAGGGGCGGCGGCACACCTGCTTCATGGACCGCCAGGGCACCCGCGAGGGCGTTCGCGATGTTGTGATCGCCGAGGAGTTGGAGCTCGTCGCGTTTGAGCAACGGCTCTCCTCCGAGCCGCAGCGTGCGACTCGGCTTGTCGTACGAGGCGTCCGCGTCTTTCGCGAGCGAAAACAGCACGCGCCTCCCCGCCACGCCGTTCGACAACTTGAGCACCAATGGGTCGTCGGCGTTCAGGACCCAGAGGCTCTCGCCGGTCGCGTTGCGAAAGAGCAGGCGCTTATCGGCGTAGTAGGCGTCTGCCGACGGATAGCGGTCGAGATGATCGGGGGCGAGGTTCGTCAACACCCCGATTTCGGGCGCGAAGTTCGGGCTGTCATGCAGCTGGAACGACGACACCTCGACGCTGAGCCACTCAAAGCGCTCGCGGGTGAGCACAAGGTCCGTCATAGGGCGCCCGATGTTGCCCGCCGTGGTGGACCGCAAGCCTGCGGCAGTCAGGAGATGGGCAATCAGGGCTGTCGTCGTGGTCTTGCCGTTCGTGCCGGTGATGGCGATGCACCGCGTTCCGCCCGCGGCCGCCAGGCCGCGAAACCCGAAGTCGAGCTCAGAGACGATCTCGACACCGGCGTGGCGCGCGGCGGCAATCGGCGGCGCGTCGGGCGGCACCCCCGGCGAGACGATAACGCCGACCGCCTGGCGGATTCTCGCGAGATCGTGCCGCCCCACTTCGACCTCGACGCCGGGCAAGCGTTTGAGCGCGGCCACGGTTTCGCCCCCGTACGGATGGTCCGATGCATCGCTGGCATAGACGCGCACGCGTTCGCGCGCGAGCAGCTGCGTCGCCGCCACACCGCTCTTCCCGAGCCCAATGACCGCCACGACGCCCGGCCCGCGGCGCCAGGCCTCCGGAATGAGCGGCTCGATCATCGCACCTTGAGCGTAGCCAGCGCGATCATCGCGCACATCACCCCCAGGATGTAGAAGCGCATGACCACCTGTGGCTCCGCCCAGCCGAGTTTTTCAAAGTGGTGATGCAGCGGCGCCATTCGAAAAACCCGGTGTGCGTCGGCATACTCCTTCCCGTAGCGGCGCTTGCGCCACCGATACGTGCTCGTCTGGATCAACACGGACAACGTCTCGGCGGCGAACACGGCACCGGCGATCAGGAGCAGGAACTCGGTCTTGAGCAGGATCGCGACGGTGCCGAGCGCGCCGCCGATCGCGAGGGCGCCGGTATCGCCCATGAAGACCTGGGCAGGATGCGCGTTGAACCAGAGGAATCCCAGCGCGGCGCCCACCAGCGCCCCGCAGAAGATCGTCAGCTCCCCGGCCCCCGGCAGGTGCAGCACGCCGAGGTAGCGCGCCGCGTCGACCCGGCCGAACAGATAGCAGAAGATGGCGAACGCACCGGCGACGATGACGGTGAGACCAGCGGCGAGCCCATCCAGCCCGTCCGTGAGATTCACCGCGTTGGAGCTGGCGGTCGTCACGAAGGTGACGAACGCAAGGTACAACGGCCACGGCAGCGCGAGCACGATGTATTTGAAGAAGGGCAGCTGCGTGGCCG
Organism: Gemmatimonadota bacterium; assembly: GCA_003221895.1. Lineage (GTDB taxonomy): Bacteria > Gemmatimonadota > Gemmatimonadetes > Gemmatimonadales > GWC2-71-9 > 20CM-2-65-7. The sequence goes on from QHUJ01000015.1 coordinate 9,137, forward strand.
AGGGGGGCGCGCTCGTGGTCAGTGGGAAGAGCAAGAGATAGGCGCCCAGGCCGACGCCGAACGAGATCTGGCCGACGAGCTTCCAGCGCGCGACGAGCCCCTGCGATTGCCCGCGCACGATCTTCAGATAGTCGTCGATGAATCCGATCAAGCCCATCCACAGCGTCGCGATGACGGCGACGATCACATAGCGACTATCCAGGCGCGCCCAGAGCAGCGTCGGGACGACGGTCGCAAGGATGATGATCAACCCGCCCATCGTTGGCGTGCCGCGCTTGCCGTGATGACTCGTCGGTCCTTCGGCTCGCACGATCTGCCCGATGCGATGCTCGCGCAGCTTTCCGATGATCCAGGGACTGGCGACGAATGCGAGCAACAGCGCCGTGACGGTCGCGCCCGCTGCCCGGAAGGTGATGTAGTTGAAGAGATTGAAAAAAATGTGCTGCCGGGCCAGCGGCGCGAGCAGATGATACAGCATCAGCCGATGTACCGGAGGACTTGTTCGAGCGCGACGCCGCGAGACGCCTTGAGCAGCACGAGTTCGTTACCGCGGAGGGCCGATTTGAGTCTCGGACCGAGTGCGTTGGCATCGGCTGCGGTGATCAACCGTCCTCCCAGGTCTTCGCGTAGGGATTCGAACGCGCGCGCGAACGTCCCGACGGCCGCGACGAGTGCCGGCTTCCGCATGGCGATTTCGCGCGCTGCTTCGGCGTGCAATCTTGCACTTTCCGGCCCCAACTCCAACATCGTGCCCACCACCACCACCAGCGGCCGCCGCTGCCGCCGGGCGAGCCAGGCCGCCGTCTGCACCGCCCGTCGCATGGAAGCGGGGTTGGCATTGTAGCTGTCGTCGATGACCAGGAGGTTGCCGATCTCCCGCACGTCACCCCGCCCTTCCGGCAGGAGCACCCCGGCCAGCGCCCGCACGGCCGCATCATGATCAACCCCGGCGCGTTGCGCGACGGCCAGAGCGATCTGGGCATTCTCGAGCTGATGAATCCCGAGCGCGGGAAGCGTGATTGTTTCGCCCGAATCGAGCGGCAGGAGCGGATGTCCACCCTCGTCGAGATACCGGTCGAGCAGGCTGTCGTCGCCACTCTTGCCCGGGAGCGCCGCAGGAATCACCTGCGTGCGCCGGCGCGCCTCCGGCCACATGGCATCCGGGCCGGCCCCGAGGATCGCGACCGGCGCGCGGTCGAGCAGCGAAAGCTTTTCGGCCATCACCCCTTCGAGAGAGCCAAAGCCCTCGACGTGCGCGTAGCCGATGTTGGTGATGACCGCGATGGTCGGCTCGATGATGTCGCGCAACTTGGCAATTTCTCCGGGGACGCTCGCCCCGGCCTCGACGACGAGCGCCTCTGTATCATCGGGCGCGCTGAGAATGGTGAGGGGTACGCCCACGCGATTGTTGAGATTCCTGGACGTCGCGTGGACGCGGTAGCGAGCGCCGAGCGCCGCGCGAATCATCTCTTTGGTGCTGGTCTTGCCGCTCGAGCCGGTGATTGCCACGACCGGTGTTCCCTCGGGAAGCAGCCGCCGGCGCGCGCGGGCCAGCAGTCCCAGCGCCTCGAGCGTGTCGTCCACCTCGAAGAACGCCAGACCGGGGACGGGAGGCGTCCCCCGTCGCACCACTGCTGCGGTTGCTCCCTGTTCCCTGGCCTTGGCGAGAAAATTGTGCGCATCGAAATGCTCGCCTTTCAAGGCGACGAAGAGCGAGCCAGATGTCAGGTGTCTGGTGTCGGTGGAAATCGACGAGAACTTGAGCTTCGCTGGCGACGGCACGCCTAACGCCGCGCCGACCTCATCGCTTGTCCAAGACCGTCCGGCCATCAGTTCGCTCCCAGGCTGCGGATCACTTCCCGCTCGTCGAACGGCTCTTTCGTCGTCCCGACCACCTGATAGGTCTCGTGTCCCTTCCCGGCGAGCAGGATGGTATCGCCCTGCCGCGCCAGCTCCAGCGCCTGGGCGATCGCCGCGCGCCGGTCGACGATGCGGTAATGCGGCTTGCCGGTCATTCCGGCTTCGACATCGTCGAGAATGCGCTCCGGATCTTCGGTGCGGGGATTGTCGGAGGTCGCGATGGCCACGTCGGCCAGGCGCGTGGCGATCTCACCCATCGGGGCCCGCTTGCCGCGATCGCGATCGCCGCCGGCACCAAAGACCACGATCACGCGACCGGCGCGCGCCGTCACTTCCCGGACGGTTTCGACCGCCCGCTCGAGCGCGTCCGGGGTGTGCGCGTAGTCGCGCAGCACCACGCACGGATCCACCGCGATCCGTTCCATGCGGCCCGGTACCTGGGGTGATGTGGACAGTCGCTCCGCGACAATGGCCGCCGGCACCTCGAGGCCGACGGCGCACGCCGCGACACCGAGCGCGTTGGCCACGTTAAAGCGCCCCAATAACGGCAGCGCCACCGGATGGGTGCCATCCGGTGTCACGAGCTGAAAGCGCGCTCCTTTCGCGTCGACGTGCACGTCGCGGGCGGTGACGTCGGGAGGCGCGCTCGGCGACTTGCCCTTCTCCCCAGAGCCGAACGTGATGCGGCGCGGCGTGCGCGGCAGCCCGGCCCAGGCGGCGTCGTCCGCGTTGACCACCGCCAACCCGGCGTCGGCGAGATAGCCGACGAGCTTGGCCTTGGCCGCGAAGTACGCTTCGAAGGTTTCGTGATAGTCGAGATGATCGCGCGTGAGGTTCGTGAATATCGCCGCGCGGAAGACCAGGCCGTCGACGCGCCCCTGATCGAGACTGTGCGAGGAAACTTCCATCGCGACGCCGGCCGCGCCGCGCTCGACCAGCGCCGCGAGCGTAGCCTGCAGGTCGATCGGACCGGGCGTCGTGAGATTTCCCGCCTCACTGTCGACCCACTGGCCCGCGGGATCCATGGCCCCCAGCGTGCCGATCGCGCCCATCGGCCACAGCGCGCTCATCACGTGGCGCGTCAGGAGTACCGATGTCGTCTTGCCGTTCGTCCCCGTGACGCCGATCAACTGCAGTCGTGCCGCGGGGCGCCCGTACCACGCTTCGGCCGCGGCCGCCGCGGCACTCCGCCCGTTACGCACCAGGATCTGCGGAATGGCGACCGGTTGGCGCGACTCGACCAGCGCGGCGGCAGCTCCGCGCGCCGCGGCGTCGGCCACGAACGTGTGACCGTCCTGCACGGCGCCGCGTACCGCGCAGAACAGCATGCCCGGCTCGAGCCGCCGAGCATCCGCCGTCAGGCCGGTGACGTCCGGCAGCGGTCCGGAGGGGACTTCGACGAGCAAACGGGCGCGCGCCAGCGCGTCGATGACCACCTGCAGAGGAGCACTCATCGCCGGAGTGGAGGAGGTTCGGCAAACACCGTCACCGCCGCGCCCGAAGCCGCATGCGCACCCGCGGCGGGCCAGGTATGGTGCACCACGCCCCATCCCTTGATCACGACGTGAAAGCCGCGCCGGTGCAGCGCACGAGTGGCTTCGCGCAACGGCTTGCCGGTGACATCCGGAATCGCCTGATCGGGCTGCGCGGCCGCGGTATCGGGCGTATACGGCCACGTCACGACATACGGCACGACGCCATCCGGTTCCTCGAGCGATCCGTTCGGGCTGCGCTCGGACGCCGGCGACACATTCGCGAGTCGAGTCCGGTCGAGCGCCACGGTACCCGCGGCGAGCGCCTGCTCCAGCATGGAGCGCGTGACGGGCGCGGCGGTCTGGGCGGCGAAGTAGCTGCCCTTCTGGGGATTGTCGATCTTCATCACGACGACGAGCTGCGGCGCACCGGCGGGAAACAGCGCCGCGAACGACGCGGTGTACTGCCCGGCCGCGTACCGGCCTCCAACGACGCGGCGCGCCGTGCCGGTCTTGGCGGCGAGCTGGAAATTGGCCAGCGCCGCGCGCTCCGCCGTGCCACCGGCCTCGACCACGCCCCGCAACAGATCGCGCAGCTTCGCCGCGACCAGGGCCGTGACCACGCGGCGTACCGGCTCGGGACGATGGCGGTAGCGCAGCGTTCCATTCGGCGCGCGCACCTCGCGGATCAGCGACGGCTGGAGTAGCACGCCGTTGTTGGCAATCGCACCGTAGGCGGCCGCGAGCTGCATCGGCGTCACGGCCAGCTCGTACCCGATGGCGAGGCTCGCCGAGCTGGGGCGCGACCACTCACGCGGCGGACGCAGCCGCCCCGGGGACTCGGCAGGAAACTCGACGCCGGTCGGCGCGCCGAACCCGAACGCCCGCAGCACGCCATACTGCTCGTCGGGGTGCAGCCGCGCCGAGAACTTCGCGAGGGCGATGTTGCTCGACACGCGGATCGCGTCCGCCAGCGTGAGCGTCGGAAGGGGGTGCTCGTCGGTCAGCGGTGTCGGCCGCCCGGGCATGCGGTAGGTCCCACCTTCGCCCGACACGTGGTCGTTGGGGCGCACGCGATCGTACGTGATCAGGGCGGCGGCGGCGAAGATCTTGGCGAGCGATCCCGGCTCGAACGTCTCGGTAAACGCGCTCGGCCGCATGCTGCCGTCCGCGCGCCGCGACGCGACGGCGAGCACCTCGCCGGTCGCGGGATCGAGCATCACGACGTCGCCGCCGTCCGCCTCCATGTTGTCGATCGCGTCGTCGAGCGCCCGCTGCGCGATCTCCTGCAGCTCGGCGTCGAGCGTGAGGACCACGTCGTTGCCCGCGACCGGCTGGGCGATCACGCGCGCGGGCGATTCGTACTCGCGGCCTGCGCGGTCCTTGAGAACGACGGCGGCTCCCGGTGTGCCGGCGAGGAGGCTGTCGAGCAGCCGCTCGAGGCCTCCGCCACCGCTTCCGCCGCCTCGACCATCGTCGCCCACGCGTCCGACCACGGCGCGCGCGAAGTCCTGCGAGGGATAGAAGCGGCGCATCACCGGCTCGAGGTGGACGCCGCGGATGGCACGAATGGGCTGTACCTCGAGCGCGGTGTAGGGTCCCGCGAACCACGCATAGCGGCGGTTCTGCGCCCGGATCACGTCGCGCGCTGGAATGCGCAGCTGGCGCGCGATCGTGGCGAAGTCGTGCGCGGGATCACGCAGCTCGTTGGGCGCGACCCCCACGTGATACGTCTCCTGCGTGAGCGCGATCGCGGTGCCGTGCCGGTCGTACAGCGTGCCGCGGCGCGCGTCGAGCACGACGCGCTCCGTGCGCTGCGCGGCCGCGCTGGCGGCATAGCGCCGTCCTTCCAGCAATTGCACCTGTCCCGCGCGCACGAGCAGCGCGAGCAAGGCGAGCCCGAGACCGATTTCCACCACGCGCAACCGAACGAGTGGTTTGGCCACTAGTGAGGCCGGTCTGAGGGCTGTGGAGGGTGGGGCGGTTCTGTCGGCGTCGGAATCAGAATGATCTCGGTGTCGGCAGGCAGGCGCAGGCCCTGGCGCCGAGCGCGGGGCAGCAGCACCGACCGGCTTTGCGCGGTGCGCACGCGCCGGTCCAGATCGGCACGCCTCCCTTCGAGCGCGGCGCGCTCCTCGCGCAGACTGGTCAGCTCGCGCGCGGCGTTGAGGGCCGCGGTCTGCCGCGCGATGACCAGCCACAGCGCGGCGAGCAACGCCACGAGCCAGAATGCGATCCAGTGCCGGCCTTTAAGAGGCACTCGCGACCTCAAAGGCGCGGAATTGCGCAGACCGCGCGCGCGGGTTTGCGGCAACCTCCTGCGGATCAGGAACGATGGGCTTCTTGGTCAGCACGCGACCGAGGGCGCGCCCGCGACAGGTGCATACCGGCTGCCGCGGCGGGCAAATGCAGTCACGGGCCCACTCGCGGAACGCGTTCTTGACGATGCGATCCTCGCCCGAGTGGTACGTTATGATGCCCAACTTGCCGCCGGGCTCGAGCGCGTCGCGCAGCTGCGGCAGCGCGGCGGCGAGCATATCGAGCTCTTCGTTGACCGCGATCCGCAGCGCCTGAAACAGTCGCGCGAAGTCCGAGGCACCGGACCGCGGCCCCAAGACTCGGCGAATCGCATTGACGAAATCGTCGCTGATCGCAAACGGCGCGTTGAGCCTGCGCCGCACGATTTCTTTGGCGAGCGTTCGACCACGCCGCTCGTCACCGTATTCCGCGAACACCGCGCCGAGCCGCTCGACTGGCCAGGTATTGAGGATA
>QHUJ01000160.1 GCA_003221895.1 Gemmatimonadota bacterium
CGTACATCTGCGTGAACTGAGACGGGCCGTTCACGTAGGGAGCGGTGGCGTCGATCCAGGGTCCCACCTGGTTCCCGGCCTTGATCGCCGCCGCGAGGTTCAAGTCGGCGTAGCCCCCGACGTTGCCGCCGGTCCGCATCGACGTGACGCCGCCCGCCAGATACAGCCGCGAGAAGCTCACGTAATCGGCGCCGTAGACGCCCGGGCCGGTCGGGTAGTAAAGGTGCTCGTGCATCATCACGAGGCCCGGGATCACCGATTTCCCCGTGAGGTCCAGCACCTGCGCGCCCTCCGGCACTCTGGTCGAGCGGGCGGCGCCGAGCGCGACGATGTTGCCGTCACGGATGATCAGCGTCTGGTCTTCTTTGGGCGCGGCGCCGGTGCCGTCGATGACGCGCACGTGGGTGAGCGCGACCACCTGCGTGTCGACCGCGACGTATTGCTTAACCGCGGCGGAGAGCGTCGGACGCTGGGCCGTGACGAGGGCAGGCACGAGGAGCAGGGCGCCAAGGGCGCGGAGCGTGGTCGTGGACATGCCGTGAGACTAGCACGAGGTTGGGTAACTGACCACCACCCTCTTTGCGCGCGGAGCGAAGGACCTGCTTCCACGCTCCACGCGCGCGCGGCGAAGGCCTGTTATTATGCTCTCCTCATGCGCGTCGGCATCGGCTACGACTCCCACCCGTTCGCGGCGGGCCGCAAACTCATTCTGGGTGGAGTCGAAATCCCTCACCCCAAAGGCCTGGCCGGTCACTCGGATGCCGACGCGGTAGCGCACGCCGTCACCGATGCTATCCTCGGCGCCGCCGGCCTGGGCGATATCGGGCGAATGTTTCCGAACGACGACCCGCAATGGAAAAACGCCAGCTCGATCGAGCTGCTGAACAAGGCGTTCCTCAAGGTCGCCGAAGCGGGGTTTCAGCTCGTGCATGCCGACGTCACCGTGATTATCGAGAAACCGAAGCTCGCGCCGCACCTCGACGCGATGGAGGAAAGGCTGGCCGGCGCTCTGCTCGTCGGATCGGGTCACGTCTCCGTGAAGGCGAAGACGAACGAGGGCATGGGCTGGATCGGTCGAGGTGAGGGCGTGGCCGTGATGGCGGTCGCAACATTGCAGGAGCCAGGCAGCGCCACCTGACAGACTTCATCGCTTTTCTCGAGCAACTCCCCACCGCGCCGCTCTACGCGCTGATCGCTGTGCTGGCCGCCGTCGAAAACATCTTTCCGCCCGTTCCCGCCGACGTGGCCGTGTCGCTCGGCGCATTTCTGTCGGGTCGTGGCGTCATGAATGCCTGGCTGGTCTTCGCGCTCACGTGGATCGCGAACGTCGGGTCGGGGACCGCCGTGTACGCGGTGGCGCGCCGGCATGGGGGGCTCGTGTCTCGCGGCTTCCTCGGCCGGTACATCTTCACGCCCAACATCGTGGCTCACATCACCGAGCAATACCGGCGCCACGGGGTGTACGGTATTTTCCTCTCGCGTCTCCTGCCGGTCTGGCGCGCCGTAGTTATGCCCTTCGCCGGCATCGCCCACGTTCCGCCCGCCCGGGCACTCGTCCCGATGGCGCTGGCGTCGGCGGCGTACTACGGGGCGCTGACGTATGCGATCAGCCGCCTGGCGACCAACCTCGATGACGTGCTTCGCCTCGTCCGGCACGTGAACACCGGCCTCGCTATTGTGGCGGGCGCCTTCGTTCTAATAATTGTCGTATGGATCGTACGACGGCGGCTGCGTCGGCCTCCTCCGACGGCCTAGACCGGGCCTTCCACGTCGGACGGTTCCGCGACTACCTCGCACTCGAAGCGGGGAACAGCGATAACACGGTCGCCAGCTACCTGCGCGACATCACCCGATTGGCCGAGTATGCAACCAGCCATGGTGTGAAGACGCCACAGGAGCTGTCGGCGGCGCAGCTGCGGGAGTTCATCTACTTCCTCAAGGATCTGGGGCTCGCCCCCACCACCATTCGCCGCCAGATCTCCGCGATCCGCACCTATTTCAAGTTCCTGGTCGGCGAAGGCATCGCGGCGCGCGACCCGAGTGAGCGAATCGAATCCCCCAAACGGTGGCGCACTCTGCCGGCGGTCCTCACCGTGGCCGAAGTCAGAAAGCTGCTCGACGCCCCGAATACCAACGCGCTGCTCCCGCAGCGCGACGTGGCATTGCTGGAGTTTGCCTATGCCACGGGCGTGCGGGTGTCTGAGCTGGTCTCGCTCAAGCTCCAGGACATTTCGTTCGGGGAGCGGGTGGTGCGCGTGTTCGGAAAAGGCGGGAAGGAGCGCATCGTTCCGTTCGGCAAGAGCGCGTTGGGGCGGATCGCGTCGTACGTCCGCGAAGTCCGACCCCGGCTCGATCGCGGCAAGGGCCGAGGCGTTCTTTTTCTCAATGCTCGCGGCACGCCGTTGTCGCGCGTCGGGGCGTGGGGCATCATCAAGGTCAATGCGCGCCGTGCGGGACTGAGCAAGCGCGTCACGCCGCACACGCTGCGCCATACGTTCGCCACACATCTGCTCGAGGGCGGGGCCGACTTGCGCGCGGTGCAAGAAATGCTCGGCCACGCCGACCTCGCCACGACGCAGCTCTACACCCACATCGATCGGGACTACCTCCGCACCGTCCATCGGAGCTACCACCCCCGCGCCTGAACGCCGCGCAGGGGCGTGGACCTAAGGCCGTCCGGATGCCTCGCCGGCCGTTGTCGCCCGCTCTCCGCTGACAAATGCCGCAATCGCTGCCGCCTCCGCATCGGTCAATCGCAGATCCGGCATGGTCTCTGAAGCGGGATGCTTCACCTTCTGAATAACCAGTTGCGAGGGAAGGTGACGGCTCCCCAAGGCCGGTCCGACTGTGAGCTCTGTATTGTCCGGCCGGGAGCTGAGATCGCTGTTCGCATGACAGGTGTTGCAACCCTTGGCGACAAAGAGCGCCTGACCTCGCTCAGCCAGCGCCATCGGAGGACGGGAGGCGCCGGAGGCGACGACCGCCACGGGATACAGGTGCAGCTCGCTATTGCCGAAGCCACTCTGGAGGGTGAGTACCAGGCCATCGGCGGCCGGGGCCGGGGCCGGGGCCGTGAAGGTGACTGTGTAGGTGCCGTCCTCCTGCCCCTTCGGGACGGCGGCAACCGAACCGAGATCGCGTTGCGTGCTGCGCATTTCCAGCCGCGGGTGCAGCCCGTTCAGGAGCGTGCGGCCGTGTTGCCGGACCTGGAATTCGAGCGTGTACTGCCGACCGGCGACGACGTACTCCGGCAGATCCTTCACCGTCACCACCGCCCACCCGCCCATGGCGGTTAACCCAGTGATCAGTGCCGCTGCGAGTTTCAGCATGAGGCCTCCTTGGGGGTTTTGATGTATCCTGAAACCGGCTGCTTCTAGGATGCCGCCCGGCATCCAGCGGTTTAGGACCCCAACAGGACACTGCCATGCTCAAGGGTTTCCGCGAATTCATGATGCGCGGCAACGTCATGGACCTAGCGGTCGCGGTTATTATCGGCGCCGCCTTCACCAAGATCGTGAATTCGCTGGTCGAAGACATCATCATGCCACCGATCGGTTTGCTGCTGGGGAATGTGGACTTCACCAACCTCTTTCTGGTCCTCAAAGAGGGCACCAAGGGCGCGGCCCCATACGCGACGCTGGCCGACGCCAAGGGCGCCGGTGCGGTCACGCTCAACTACGGCTCGTTTCTCACGACGGTCGTGACATTCCTCATCGTTGGGTTTGTGGTCTACTCATTGGTCAGGTCCGTCGCACGCCTTGGCCCGAAGCAAGTCGAAGGGCCGGCCACGACCAAGGACTGACCGCCCGCCTCCAAATGCGCCTTCTGTGGCTCAGATCTGAAGTAGATTATCAGACATGCTATTCGTGCTCGATAACTACGACTCGTTCACCTACAACCTCGTGCAGTACCTCGGCGAGTTGGGCGAGCAGCCCGTCGTCTATCGCAATGACGCGCTGAGCGTCGACGACGTCCTGGCCCTGAAGCCTACCGCCGCGGTGCTCTCGCCCGGACCAAAGACTCCCGGACAGGCCGGCATCCTCGTCCCGCTGGTGCGGGCGCTCGCCGGTCAGGTGCCGGTCTTGGGAGTCTGCCTGGGTCATCAGGCGATTGGCGAGGCGTTCGGCGGCAAGATCGTCCGTGCGCAGCGACTGATGCACGGTAAGACCTGCCCGATCGTGCACGGCGATGACGAGTTGTTCGACGGCATTCCCAGCCCGTTCACGGCAATGCGTTACCATTCGCTCGTCGTGCAGCCGAGTTCACTTCCCCCCGACCTGATCGTCACCGCGATGAGCGCCGACCGGCAGGGCGCCGGAGATGCATCGGAGATCATGGCCATGAAGCATCGTGATCATCCGACCTACGGCGTCCAGTTCCATCCCGAGTCGATCGGGACGGAGCACGGCAAGCGCATTCTCGAAAACTTCTTGCGAGTTGTAAAATCAACCGGAGCGCTGGTATAGACGCGGGCTAGACTCCACGGCACAGATTTTGTATCTTCCTCCGTGCCTGTCCTTGGCGTGATTCCTGCACGGCTCGGTTCAAGCCGCCTCCCTCGCAAGCCGCTCCTGCCTCTGGCTGG